>JBDZUZ010000121.1:0-12145 GCA_040255445.1 Planctomycetaceae bacterium
AGCGACAGGAACAACGGAAGCGACGGCAAGCTCACCGGCCGCCTCGCGGGCGTTGGCGCTGCAGCGCTCGCGATCATCCTCGCCTCCACCGTCGTCTACGGCCGGGTCATCATCGAGATCCGCGCGGTCGCCCCGCAGAACTTCTGGCCGATGGCCGCGCCGATCATCGCGATGCTCATCGCCTCGTCGCTGGTCGCGCTCCTCGCCTTCCCGCTCGCCAAACGCGACCCCGTCGAGCTCCCCGAGCAGGACAACCCCGCCGAGCTCAAGCCCGCGCTCATCTTCGCCGCGATGTACGCCGTGGTGATGGTGCTCGCCGCGGCGGGCAACCACTACTTCAAAGAAACCGGCGTCTTCGTCGTCGCAGCGATCTCGGGCCTGACCGATATGGACGCGATCACACTCAGCAACGCGCGGCTGGCCGAGGAAGGCTCGCTGAGCGTGAAGCTCGCCGCTCAATCTATCCTGGTCGCATCGATCGCCAACATGGTCTTCAAGACCGGGATCGCCGGCGTCATCGGCGGAAAGCGCCTTCTCCTCGCGGTCGGCTCGCTCATGGGGCTGCAGGCCCTCGCCGCCGCGGCGATCCTCGTCTTCTGGCCCTACCAGAAGGTCGACGGCTGGCTCGACAAGATCCCCGCGGAGATCACCGCGGCGGAGTCAGCCGACGGCAAGGGCAACGGTGACGATCAGAAGAACGGCGCCGAGGCCTCGTCCGACGAGGCTGGCGAGCAGCCCCCGGCCGAGCCGAATACCGCCCCCGGCGAACCGGGCGCCGCCCGAGGTCGCGAGGGAGACAACGCTTCCGGGCCGGCGGGGCGCCGGCCTGCCGATCCAGCGCGTGAACCGCCCGCCCAAGCGCCTGCGGCCGACCCGAAGTAGTCGCTCCGTGACGACCGCGTGCCTTAGCGGTTGTACTCGTACACGCCCCAGCCGGACTTGTCGCCGTACCGGCCCGCCGCGACCAGCTGCTTGAGCAGCGGGCAGGCGCGGTAGCGGTCGTTGTTCAGCCCCTCGGCCAGTACATCCATGATGTGCACACACGTATCCAGGCCGATGAAGTCGGCGAGCCGCAGCGGGCCCATCGGGAAGTTGCAGCCCAGCTTCATGATCTCATCGAGATCGGCCGGTTCCGCGACGCCCTCCATCCAGGCGTAGAACGCCTCGTTGATCATCGGCATGAGCACGCGGTTGGAGATGAACCCGGGACGATCGTTCGCCGGGATAGGCGTCTTGCCCATCGCCTTGGCGAGCGCGGTGACGCGCTGCACGGTGCGGTCGTCGGTCTGCAGGCCCTTGATCACCTCGACCAGCTTCATCACCGGCACGGGGTTGAAGAAGTGCATGCCCACCACCCGCGGCGCGGCCGGACCGGCCGCCGCGGCGAGCTTGGTGATGCTGATCGAGCTCGTGTTGCTCGCCAGGATCTGGTTGCCGTCGAAGATGTTCGCCAGCTTCGTGAACATGTCCGTCTTGATCCGCTCGTCCTCGACGACGGCCTCGATGACCATGTCCGCGCCCTTGATCATGTCCACGTGGTTCACGTAGTGCAGATGCTTGAGGGCGGTGTCCATGTCGGACTGGCTCATCCGCTTCTTCTCGACGTCGCGGGCGAATCGCTTGTGGTGGTTCTCCTGACAGCGTTCCAGGGCCTGGCCGTGCGAGTCGCAGACCATGACCTTGAAGCCGCTCGCCGCGGCGACCTGAGAAATTCCGCCGCCCATCTGGCCGGCACCGATCACGGCAATCGTCTTGACGTCGTACATGGCCGCAGGATAGCAACCACGAACCTGCGCGGCCCCGCCGGGGTGTCCCTCGCCGGCACGCCACCCCCGGTTAGAATCGGGCATGCCCAGCCTCGACTCCCTCCAGCAGATGCTCGCTACGGACCCCCGGGACCCGTTCCTGCTCTACGGCATCGCCCAGGAACACGCCAAGGCCGGGGATCACGCCGCGGCGATCCAGTGGTTCGCCCGCTGCATCGAGGCCGACCCCACCTACGCCTACGCCTACTACCACAAGGCCCGAGCCCACGCCGCGGCGGGCGATGTCCCCGCGGCCATGACGACGATCGCCTCGGGCCTCAAGGCCGCCGCGCAGTCCGGCGATCACCACGCCATCGATGAACTCCACACCCTGCGCGAAACCCTGGGCTGAATCGCCGGAGGGAAAGACGCTGACCGCGGCACGCACCCCAGCCCAGCGCTGTGAAGCCCGGGCCCTGCGTCTGCTCAAGACGCGGGACCGCTCCGAGGCAGAACTCCGCCATCGCCTGCTTGCCGCGGGCTTCGATGCCCGGACCATCGACACCGTCGTCGATCGCCTTCGGGCCAAACGGTTCATCAATGACGCCCGCGTCGCGGAGCAGATCGTCCATTCGACCCTCGCCCCGGGGGCGGCCGGCGATGCCCTCCTTGACGCCCGTCTCGAACAGCATGGCATTCCCCCCGAAGAGGCCGCCGCGGCCCGAGACGCGGCGATCGGCGGCAGCAGTGAATCCGCCCGCGCCCTCGAGTTCGCTTCGCGGTGGCTTCGCCGACGCGGGCCGGACCCCGATGCGATCCGGCGACGCCGTCAGTTGACCGCAGCGCTGGCACGCCGGGGGTTCGATGAGGATGCCGCGCTCTATGCGGTCGATTCGACCCTGGGCCCGCCGCCCGAGGCCGATGAACCCACGCACGAGTCCTGAGTCTCGTGCCAGACCACGCACCGCCGGCCGCTGCCGACCTCGCATCCGCGGGATACGCTGGGGATGTGACACGCTCCCAGATGATCCGTACTTCCGTGCTGCTCGCCGCTGTCGCCGCCGCTGTTGCCGCCCCCCTGGCGGGCTGCACGCAGGGCAACAACACCGCCACCATCGGCGACGACCTCCGGCTCCCGGCCTTGTCTGACACGCCCCCTCGCCGCGAGACCGCGATCCGCGACGATGCGCCGTCGGTCACCTCGATGGCCCGCGCACATTGGGGGACCACGCCGTTCGTCGTGCCGGTCGATGGAGTTGCCGCCAAACCGACCTACACCGCGCTCCGCCAGCGCACCGATGCGACGGCGCGGCAGCGCGGCGACTTCCCCACCGCGCTCACAGCGCTCGAACTCGACGGCGAGACGCGGGCCGTGCGCTGGCGCGAAGCGGGCGTGAGCCCGCTGTGGACGATGTGGGACCTGGTCGCGATGCCGTACCGGATGTATCAGCGGCCGCCCACCGAGGAAGTCGCGAGCCAGCTCGACTGGTACGCCAGAGCCCAGCCGCAGACGCCGCGGCGAACCCCGGGCGCGGCCGTGCGGGAGGCGCAGCCGTGAGCGACTGGTCCAAGCTCGACGATCGCGGCGTTCCGGTCGGTTACAACTTCAAGACCGAGTACGAGCGCACACCCCGCGATGCGAAGTCTTCTGTCGGTGCTGGCCGATCGCTCCTGATTGACTGCCGCACGAAGGAAGAGTTCGATCTCGTGCACATACCCGGGAGCGTGCACATCCCGCTCCACGAGCTGGAAGACCGCGCCGATGAGATCGAGCCGGCGCCGGGGCAGGAGGTCCTGGTGATCTGCCACCACGGTGTCCGCTCGATGAAGGCGGCGCTCGCGCTCCGGCAACTCGGCCACCCGCAGGCCCGCTCGGTCGCCGGTGGTATCGAGCTCTGGTCGCTCGCGGCGGATGCATCGGTCCCGCGGTACGAACGTGGGCCGGGCGTGTTGCGCCTGATCTGACGGACAGCGGTACCGACTCGATCCGGTCCTCGCCCGCGCGGCGCCGGCGTGCGGCCCGAGAGACCGTCCGAATCTGATCCACAAAAAAGACAAGGCCCCGGGCCGAAGCCCGGGGCCTTGGTTTCTTCAGGAATGAGCCGAGGGACGGGTCCCTCGATCAAGCCTTAGCAGCCACCGGCCTGCCAGACGCCGAAGAACGCGCCGATATCGTCACCGTCGATACCGCCGGACAGGTCGACGTCGCCGCAGGCGGCGCCGGTCTGCCACGCCTCGAAGAAGGCGCCGATGTCGTCGCCGTCAACACCGCCGGACTGATCGAAGTCCGCAGCGCAGGACGGGATGCCCGTGATGTTGGGGCAGCCGCCGCCGCAGCTCTGGATGTTGGTGTAGATGTCGGCCTGGACGTCAAGGCTCGAACCGCTGTTGGGGCGGACGTGCCAGCGGCCGGCCGTCGCCGCGTTGGCGAGCGGAGCCGCGTTCCACAGGGCGACCGCCATGTAGTACTGGCCGTTGGGCAGCGAGCCGTTCTGGCCGGCGAAGTCGGGCAGGCCGGCGCCGAACGCCGGACGCGGACCCGTGTTGCCGAACGAGAACTGGGGCTTGTTGGTCGTGCCCTCGTCATCGCTGGTGGCGACCAGGTTGCCGTTGGAATCGAAGACGTGAGCGATCACGTCGGCGATGCCGGTGCTGAGGCTGAAGTCGATATCGATGTACTCGTTACCGCTCGCCTCGCGGCAGACCTCGAAGGGGAAGAAGCCGGCTTCCTGACGCGGGGTGGTCCACGGCGCACCGCCGATACCCGGGAACAGGATCTGGCCGTAGTCTTGAATGATCTCAGGGCCAGCCGGGGTCACCGACGGCGCCAGCGCGGTGCCGTTGGTGTTGGTCTTGAGGTTGAGGGTGAACGCATCGGGCGTGGCCGCGCCGACGCTCACGGTGTAGGCCGCGGCGAAGGACGAGCCGCCCGGGGCGACCGCGAGGAGGTACGTGCCGGCCAGGACTTCGCCGTCGCGACCGTTGTACATACGACCATCGCCGGTCGCGGCGCGGATGCCGACGCCGTAGGTCAGCTGAGCGTTGACGCCCGAGCCGCTGTCCTCGTCCTGGCCCTGGAAGCCGACGAGCGAACCATCGGCCGCGTTGTAGAGCGCGATCGCGGTGTCACCGACCGAACCCTCGGTGTCGATGTCCAGGAACTGCAGGGCGTTGTCGGTGGCATCACCGTTGAGCGTGAAGCGGTACCACTTCACGGGCTCGCCGCCGGTGAGAGCGCCGTTCTGGGTCGAGCCGGCATCGCCGAGGGTGCCCAGGTCGGTCGAGGTCGGCTGCGGGGGCGGCGGAACGTCGCCCTGCAGGCCCAGGTACAGGGCCCGGAAGTTCGGGGCCGTGGCGCCGAAGAGCTCGCCGGCATCGAGCAGGCCGTCGTTGTTGTTATCAGCCCAGCGGTCGTTGTTCGACGAACCGGGGTTCACGATCGACGCCGTGGTGCCGCGGCCGACGAGGTAGATCGTCGGGTGCAGGGTCGTGGTGCCGGTCGTGTAGACCTCGGCGATCGCGAGGCAGTTGGCGTCCGGGACCGTGATGGTTGCGCCGCCGGGGAAGGCCACCGGGGCGTCATAGAACGTGATGAAGCCGGGGGTGTTGAAGTTCGGGAGGACGTAGGTCACCGAGCCGAGCAGGTTGGTGCCGGGGAAGGTGCCCAGGGTCCAGCCGGTGAAGTTGTCGTAGATCGACAGCTTGTAGTCCAGGCTGTTGTCGGTACCGGCCGCGTCCTGAACAGTGGCGAAGAACGCCGCGTTCAGCGCGATGTTGCCGGCAGCGCCCGGGCCGGGGGCGAAGTTCACATCGTCGCCGGCGCGACGGAGCGTTGCGCCCATACCACGCCAATCACCCCCGTTGGCGAGGCCCGTGCCCCAGACGACCTGGTTGACGCGGCTGGAATAGTCGCGGGGAGCCTCGGCCTTGATCGCGTTCTGCGGAATGGCGTCGTTGACCTGGGCCATCGCCGCGGTCGTGCAGGCCGCGCCAGCGGCCAGCGAAAGAATCAGACAGCGCTTCGTCATTGAAAACTCCTCTCAGAAAGAGAAAACAACCTCTTGCCGACCCCACGCCGCTCCGAGGTCCGGAAACGACGCAGACGCGGCCGTGCCCCCCTTCAGGGCCCGACCGCGCACACTTGCTACTGCCCTTCCATCGGCCGGATAGGGCGGACGATTCCGTGCGTCCCCCGCGGGCGCGGAGGAACGCCGACATTCGAATTGGTATCGATGGACCGGTAACACCGTCATCGCACCCCTTCTACCCGGGCGTCGCGACACGAACGGCGCGACAGAAAACGCCCAAGGCAGAAACTGCCGCATCAACCATTGACGCGGCGAAACTCTCTCGAGCGGCAGATCCGCCACGACGCGGAGTGCCACCCTACCGCGTCGAGAATACCGGCTTTGGTTTGGTCTGCAACACCAATTCGCTGTCTGTCGATGAAATTGCGCGGCAAAACTTGACCACCCGGTCCCGCAGGCGTCAAGACACCAAGGTCCGAAAACAATTACACCGGGGCCACGCCGCCGCCGCGGCCTCATCGGACCCGCGTCCGCTCAGCGCTGACCGGCCGCCGCCGTCTTCCTCGCCCGCATCGACGCCACGAAGTCGTCAAAGAGGTAGGCCGCATCGTGCGGGCCCGGGGAGGCCTCCGGGTGGTACTGGACGCAGAACACCGGCTTGTCCTTGAGCCGGAACCCCGCCAGCGTGCCGTCATTCAGATGAACGTGCGTCGCCTCGCCCCCGGCCCCTTCGAGCGAGGCCGGATCGACCGCGAAGCCGTGGTTCTGGCTGGTGATCTCCACCCGGCCCGACCGCGTGTTGAAGACCGGCTGGTTCGCCCCGCGGTGCCCGAACTTGAGCTTGAAGGTCTTCGCCCCCACCGCCAGCGCCAGGAGCTGGTGCCCGAGGCAGATGCCGAAGGTCGGCGGGACATCGTCGGGTTGACCGCCCAGGACCTTGCGCAACGTCGCGATCGTCTGCTCAACCGCCGCGGGATCGCCGGGGCCGTTGGAGATGAAGAGGCCATCGATCTCGCCGGCCTCGTACATCCGCAGGATCTCATCCGCGGGCGTGTCGTGCGGCACGACGACCAGATCGCAGCCGCGGTCGGCCAGGTTCCGCAGAATGTTCTGCTTGGCGCCGCAATCGAGCGTGAGCACCTTGAACCGCTCGCCGCCTTCACGACCCGGGGTCAGGGACCAGTCCCCCAGCGTCTCCGACCAGGTCTGCCGGCTGTTGCACCCGACCCGCGGCACGAGGTTCTGCCCGGCCATCGACGGGGCTTCCTTCGCCATCTTGACCAGGTCCGCATCCGAAAGGTCCGCCCGGTCCGTCAGCACGCCCGTGGTCGAGCCGCCGCTCCGGAGCGTCCGCGTCAGCGCCCGCGTGTCGATCCCGGTGATCCCAAGCACGCCCGCCTTCGCGAGGTAGCCCTCGAGCGAATCGTCAGCGCGAAAATTCGAGTGCCGCCGCGCCAGTTCGCGGATCACGAAGCCGGAGACCTGCACCTTCACGGACTCGACGTCTTCCGGATTCGTCCCGTAGTTGCCCACCAGCGGGAAGGTCTGCACGAGGATCTGCCCGTTGTACGACGGATCCGTCAGCGACTCCTGGTACCCGACCATCGCGGTGTTGAACACGACCTCGGCGACGGACACGACGCCCCGCCCCACCGCGCCGAACCCCTCCCCCACATAGACCGTCCCATCCGCCAGCGCGAGTCGCGCTTGGGGCCGACCGGACCGATTCTGTTCCGCTACGGTGTTCGTGTTCGCCATTAAAACCGAGTGTAGCGCGGCAGGGCGCGGACGGACCGCCGGCGGCCCTCCAAACACCCCAACTTGACCGACCCCGATTGACCGACTCCGACCTCAAACTCTTCGAACCCGACACGCCCCCGCCGACCATCGGCCTCTTCGCCAAGGTCGTCGTGGAACGCGGCATCGACACCGGCCCCGGGCTCGACGGCCTGACCTACCGCGTCGTCGGCGAACCGCCAGTGCCCGGCGAGCGTGTCGAGGTGCCCCTCGGCCGCGGCGGCAAGCCCGCCCAGGGCATCGTCATCGAGATCGGCGGCCCGGAGCTCCTCGGCGGGTTCGACCCCCGCAAGGTCAAGCCCATCACCGCCCGCAAGGGCTCGCCGATACCGGCGCCACTCCTCGCCCTCGCCCGCTGGATGGCCGAGTACTACATCTGCCCGCTGGGCATGGTCCTTGCCACCATGGTCCCCGCATCGGTGAAACAGGCGATCGGCCAGCGGCACATCGACCGCTTCCGCCCCGCTGAGCTCGCCGCCGAAGTGCGCGATGCCGCGCTCGCCACGCTCACGCCCAAGGCCCGGGCCGCGTGGGACACCATCACAGCGCTCGATCCCGAGACCTTCCCGCTCGCCGCGCCCGACCTCGCCCTCGCCGCGGGCCTTCGCACCACGCGCGCGGTCAAACAACTCGCCGATGCCGGGCTGCTCGCCGCCGAAGCGCACACCGAGATCCGAGCTGGCGCACTCATCGGCCTCGACGCCGTCACCCGCGACACCCCCCCGCCGCTCACCGATGCACAGGCCGGGATCGTCGCAGCGATAGAGGCCACGCTCTCTGGCTTCGCTGCGCACCTCATCCGCGGCGTCACCGGCTCGGGCAAGACCGAGATCTACCTTCACGCTATCGCGACCAACCTCGCCGCGGGCCGCAGCGCGATCGTGCTCGTACCCGAGATCGCCCTCACGCCGCAGACCGCCGACCGCTTCACGCGACGCTTCGGTGATGACACCGTCGCGGTACTCCACTCCGGCCTTACGCAGTCGCAGCGGCATAAGGAGTGGTCGCGCGTTGCTGCCGGCAAGGCCAGTGTCGTCGTCGGCGCCAGGAGCGCGGTCTTTGCTCCCGTTGCACGGCTCGGGCTGATCGTCGTCGATGAGGAGCACGATTCCTCGTACAAACAGGACCAGCTCCCCCGCTACAACGCCCGCGACCTGGCCGTGAAGCGTGCGCACCTCGAGGGGTGCCCCGTGGTCCTGGGCTCGGCCACACCCAGCCTCGAGAGCTGGGCCAACGCGCGCTCGGGCAAGTACACGCTGCACGAGCTCACCGAGCGTGCCGGCGGCGGTGTGCTTCCAAACGTCGAAGTTGTCGACATGCGTGAGGAACGTGCGGTCCGCATCACCCGCGAAGGCGGCTCAGATTCCGCGCTCCACCTGCTCGGCCCTACGCTCGAAGAAGCCCTCGAACGCACACTCGCTGATGACGGCCAGGCGATCCTCCTCCTCAACCGCCGCGGCTTCGCGCATTACATCTGCTGCCCGGACTCGCACTGCGGCTTCGTCGCCCGCTGCGATGAGTGCGATGCCTCGCTCGTCCTCCACAAGCACCGCGACTATCCCAAGGGCGCCATCGTCCGCTGTCACCACTGCCTGGCCGAGCAGCTCGTGCCCCAGCTCTGCCCAACCTGCGGCAAGAAGCTCAATGTCTTTGGCGGCGGCACGCAACGAGCCCAGGATGAACTCCTCCGCAAGTTCATCTCCATGGGCCTCGAAGACGGCACGACGCTCCTCCGCCTCGACTCCGACTCGATGCGCTCGGCCGCGGACTACTTCCACGCCCTCTCCCGCTTCGGCCGCGGCGAGGCCCGCGTTCTGCTGGGCACACAGATGATCGCCAAGGGCCTGGACTTCCACAACGTCCGCCTCGTCGGCGTGCTCGACGCCGACACCGCCATCAACATCCCCGATTTCCGCGCTGCGGAGCGCACCTTCCAGCTCGTGAGCCAGGTCGCCGGGCGCGCCGGCCGCGGCAACCGCCCCGGCCGCGTCATCGTGCAGACCATGAACCCCGACCACGCCGCGATCGTGCACGCCGCAGCGCACGACTATGTGGGCTTCGCCGATGAGGAGCTCGCGGTCCGCCACCGCGCCGGCCTTCCCCCGCTCACCCGCATGGTCCGCATCGTCTGCCGCGATGAAGACGCCCAGAAAGCCGTCGACGCCGCGACCGCCATCCGCGACCGACTCCGGGAGCTGAGCCCCGACACCTTCGGGATCACGGGCCCCGCCCCTTGCGCGGTCAGCCGCATCGCCGGGCAGCACCGCTTCGAGCTCCTGGTGATCGGCCCCCGCACAAGCGCGGTCCACCATGTCCTCGCCCGGCTCCGCGCCGAGAAACTCGTCAAGAGCGATGCCCACACGGCGGTCGATGTCGACCCGCTCGCACTGCTCTGAGCCACGCTCGCTCCGGATACGCTCCACTCGTGCCCACCATCACCCTCGAACTGCAACCGCCCCCCCGTTCCCTTGAGGGACGCCGCGTCACCGTCATGGGCCTGGGCCGCTTCGGCGGCGGGCTCGGCGTCACGCAATGGCTGATCGCCAACGGCGCCGAGGTCCTCCTGACCGACCTGGACACCGAGGAGAAACTCGCCGCGCCGATCGCCGATCTCGAGCCCCACATCCGCTCCGGCGCGGTGACGCTGCGCCTGGGTGAGCACAACGTCTCCGACTTCACCACCCGCGACATGGTCATCGCCAACCCCGCCGTGCCCAAGCCGTGGGACAACCGATTTCTCCGCGCGGCCGCGGCGGCGAATATCCCAATCACCACCGAGATCGGCCTGCTCGTCGACCGCCTGCCCAACCGCAACCGCGTGATCGGCATCACCGGTTCGGCGGGCAAGAGCACCACGACGACGCTGATCGAGCACATGCTCGTAGCGAGCGGCCGCGCTGCCCTCGCCGGCGGCAACCTGGGCGGCTCGCTCCTGACCAAACTGCCCGGCCCCGGTGGCGACGGCTCGATCACGCCCGAAACCTGGATCGTGCTCGAAGTCTCGAGCGCGATGCTTCACTGGCTCGGCAATGCAGCGGGCGACGGACGCGTCGGCTGGTCGCCGCATATCGCGGTCGTCACCAATCTCTCCCCAAATCACATCGACTGGCACGGCGAGTTCGATCACTACCGCGCCAGCAAGCAGCGGATCGTCGCATCGCAGCGACCCGGCGATGTGGCCATTCTCGGCCCCGGCCTCGGGGACTGGCCCATCCCCGCGGGCGTCACGCTGCAGCGGATCCCCGCCGATGCCGGCGTCACCGACCTGCGCATTCCTGGGAAGCACAACGCGCACAACGCCGCGATGGCCCTCGCCGCGGTCCGCGCTGCGGAGCCAGAATTGACCGAGAGTGATGCGATCAGCGCGGCCCGCTCCTTCCCCGGCCTCCCCCATCGTCTCGAATTCGTCGGCGATCACAACGGCGTCCGCTACTACAACGACTCCAAGAGCACAACGCCGGAAGCGACGCTCCTCGCCGTCGCTTCCTTCCCCAACCGCAGCCGCATCCACCTGATCGCCGGCGGGTACGACAAGAAGTCCGACCTTTCACCGATCGCCCACCTCGCCCCGCACCTCGCCGGGCTCTACACCATCGGCGTCACCGGCCCCGCCATCGCGGCCGGAGCGCACGGCCACGCCACCGAATGCGGCGACCTCGCCACCGCGATGCAGCGCATCCAGAGCAGCGCCCGCCCCGGCGACATCGTTCTGCTCAGCCCCGGCTGCGCATCCTGGGACCAGTTCCCCAACTTCGAAGCCCGCGGCCAGCTCTTCCGCGATCTCGCCGCCAACCGGGCACACACGGAGGCACGATGACCACCAGCACCTCACCCCGCGGCGTCACGCGGGGCCGCGCACTGCTCGCCGCGATCATCACCGCGGGCCCGCTCTCCATTGTCATGCTGACCGGGTGTGCGCAGGATCGGGCGCAGCAGCCCTCTGCACAGACCGATGCGCAGCCCGCGATCGCGGCGAATCAATCCTCCCCGGAAGCGCCGACACCGCCGCCTGTGTCGCCTGGGCCGGCATCCGCAGCAGCGCCGGCAACCGCGCCCAAAGCGCCAGGTCAGCCCGCCGCCGTCACCACACGCCAGATCTTCCCGCACATCGCGATCGCCTCCGATCGCTCCTTCATCGATATCGAAGGCTTCGTCCCCATCGATGCGCACAACGAGAAAACGCCGATCGTCTACCTCGAGCAGCTGGTCTGTCTCCGCGACACGAAGGACCACGAGTCGGTGGTCGTGACCGATGCCAAGCCATCGAACATCCACGCCGCGCTCCTGCTCATTGGTGCGCAGCCCGGCTCGCCGGGAGCATGGGACTGGGAGGGCGAACAGATCCGCGCCATCCCGCCCAAGGGCACCCCGCTCACTGTTGAGATCATCTTCGCCGCGAACGCGCCGATCCCCGCGACCGACACCGCCATCACCACCCGCTCGAGCCAGACGCTGACACAGCTGGCCGCGGACAGCGGGGATGAGTTCCGCTTCGGCGGCTCCGAGATCGTCACCCGCCAGAACCGCGAGCACTACCGCGCTGACGGCGAGGGCACCATCATCGGCCTCACCACC
>JBDZUZ010000277.1:0-2394 GCA_040255445.1 Planctomycetaceae bacterium
ACGACCACGACCCACCGACGCGGATGAGGCCGGACCTCTGCGATTGGATCGAACTCTGACGAGAAGCCCGGCCCCGCAGCCGGGCTTTGTTGTTTCAAGAACACGCGGTTTCCGATAGAGCACACGCCATGCCCACCATCACCCTCCCCGACGGCTCGCAGAAATCCTTCGACAAGCCCGTGTCCGCGCTCGAGGTCGCTCAGTCGATCGGGCCGCGGCTGGCCCAGGCGGCCCTGGGCTGCAAGATCGACGGCGAGCTCTGCGATATCTCGACCCTGATCGACCGCGACTGCTCGCTCGCGATCGTCACCGAGAAGACCCGCGACAAGAAGACCGACCCCGATGCGCTGTTCCTGATGCGGCACTCGGCGGCGCACGTGATGGCCGAGGCGATCCAGGACGTCATCGGCAAGGATGTGCTCCTCGCCTACGGCCCGCCCACCGAGACCGGCTTCTTCTACGACATGCACGTGCCCGAGGGGAAGAAGATCTCGACCGAGCACTTCGATGCGATCAACAAGCGGATCGCGGAGATCATCAAGGAAGACCGGAAGTTCTGCCGCTACGAACTCGCCTCGGCTCCCGGCATCGACAAGCTCCGCATGGAGCAGAACAAGTACAAGGTCGACAACGCCGTCCGCGCGTTGCAGGCTCAGGGTGTCGCCGCGGAGATGCACAACGACGGCTCCGTCGCCGTCGCCGAAGCCCCCGCGAGCGTCAAGCTCTCCTTCTACGCCACCGGCGAACCCGGCAAGAACTGGGAAGACCTCTGCCGCGGCCCGCACGTGCCCAGCACCGGCCGCATCGGCGCTGCCCGCGTGCTTAGCCTCGCCAGCAGCTACTGGCACGGCGATGAGAACTCCGACCGCCTCATCCGCGTCTACGGCACCGCGTTCCCCAGCGAGACCGAGCTCGATGGCTACCTCAACCAGCTCGAAGAAGCCAAGAAGCGCGACCACCGCGTCATCGGCAAGAACCTCCGCCTCTTCCACATCGATGAGTCGGTCGGTCAGGGGCTGATCCTCTGGACCCCCGCGGGCAGCATCGTCCGCAAGGAACTGCAGAACTTCATCGGCGCTGAGCTCCGCAAGCAGGGCTACACCGAGGTCTTCACCCCGCACATCGGCCGGCTCGAGCTCTACAAGACCAGCGGCCACTTTCCCTACTACAAGGAAAGTCAGTTCGCGCCGATCATCGAGCGGCAGGCGCTCGAAGAGCTCAGCGCTTCGGGCTGCAACTGCTCGGAGATGATGCACCGCGTCGAGGGCGTCTCCGCGCGGCTCGCAGCGCAGATCAACGAGCGCACCGGGCAGGAGACCATCGCCGCTGACCGCGTACAGCCCGATGAGCAGCTCATCGAGGGCTTCATGCTCAAGCCCATGAACTGCCCGCACCACGCGAAGATCTTCGCCAGCGCCCCCCACTCCTACCGCGACATGCCCGTCCGCCTCGCCGAGTTCGGCACCGTCTACCGCTGGGAGCAGTCGGGCGAGCTCAACGGCATGACCCGCGTCCGCGGCTTTACTCAGGACGATGCGCACCTCTTCTGCACCGAGGACCAGATCCCCGGCGAGATCCAGGGATGTCTCTCCCTCGTCAAGATCATCTTCGATGTGCTGGGCATGAAGGAGTACCGCGTCCGCGTGGGCCTCCGCGATCCCGACAGCAACAAGTACACCGGCAGCAAGGAGAACTGGGACAAGGCCGAGGCCGCGTGCATCGAGGCCGCGAAATCGCTCGGCGTCTCCTTCAGCCAGGAGCCGGGCGAGGCCGCTTTCTACGGGCCCAAGATCGACTTCGTCGTCAAGGACGTCATCGGCCGCGAGTGGCAGCTCGGTACCGTGCAGGTCGATTACAACATGGCGATCCGCTTCGACCTCTCCTACATCGGGCCAGACAACAAGGCCCACCGCCCGGTGGTCATCCACCGCGCCCCCTTCGGCAGCATGGAACGCTTCTGCGGCGTGCTCATCGAGCACTTCGCCGGCGCGTTCCCCACCTGGCTCAGCCCCGAGCAGGTCCGCGTGCTGCCGATCAGCGACAAGTCCGCGGCGTACGCCGAGGAAGTCCTCGCCGCGCTCAAGGCGATCGGCGTCCGCGCTACCGCCGACCTGGGCGCCGACCGCATCCAGGGCAAGGTGAAGGTCGCCGCGGAGATGAAGATCCCCTACCTGCTGGTCGTCGGCCCGCGCGATGCGGAGAACCGGGCCGTCTCGGTCCGGGCCCGCGGCATCGAGAAGGACCTGGGCGCCATGCCGCTCGATGAATTCGTGCGGCAGATCGGTGAGGAGATCGCCAGCAAGCGGGCGGACCTAGGCGTCAAACCCTGAGGATCGCCCGCGGGCATCAGACCCGTTACACGCAAACGGCCGCGGCTCCTCGTCGGAGGCGCCG
>JBDZUZ010000122.1:0-11766 GCA_040255445.1 Planctomycetaceae bacterium
GCGGCGAGGAGTTCGGGAGAATCGAACTCGCCGCGAGCGGCGTGTTCGAGTGTCTCGCGGATCGCCGCGGCGAGGGATTCGGAGATCGGCAGGCGCGTGCCGCCCCAGATCGGCGTGTTGGCGGTGTTGCCCTCGGCGGGGCGGACGAAGGCGACCAGGTTGTGCAGATAGGCGAACTTGAGCACCTTGCCGGCGAAGACGAACCGCTCGCCCTCGCGGAGGTGAGCGACGAAGTTCTCCTCGATACGGCCCAGCGAGCGACCGCCGAGGTAGCGGATTTCCAGCGTGCTGTCGCCGGTGATGGTGCCCACGTTGAGGCGGTGGAGGTGAGCGATGCGCGGCGAGGGCACCTGGTAGCGGCCGTCGATGAGCTGGACCTTGCGGTACTCGGGGTAGGCGGAGAGCGTGCCGCCGCCCTCGCGGACGAGCGAGAGCGTCCACTCGAACTCTTCGCGTGTGAGCTCGCGGTAGGCGTGCGCGGTGCGGACCTCATCGAAGAGTTCATCGGGCGTGAAGCCGCCGCCCAGGGCGCGGGTGACCATGTGCTGGGCGAGGACATCGAGCGGCTTGTTGTCACCGGTGCGTGGCTCGATGTTGCCGGCATCGATCGAAGCACGGGCCGCGGCGATCTCGACGAGCTCGAGCGCGTGCGTGGGGACGCAGGTGATGCGGCAGGGCGCCATGGGCCGGTGGCTGGCGCGCCCCGCGCGCTGCAGCAGCCGCGCGATGCCCTTGGGGGAGCCGATCTGGAAGACACGCTCGACGGGAGTGAAATCAACGCCCAGGTCGAGCGAGCTGGTGGCGACGACGAGACGCAGGTCGCCGGATTTGAGGCCCGCCTCGATGCGCTCGCGCTCATCGCGATCGACCGAGCCGTGGTGCAGTCCCATGACGGGCGCCCACTCGGGGCGGGAGATCTCGATGGCGTGGAACCAGCGCTCGGCCTGCGAGCGGGTGTTGCAGAAGACGAGCGTGGGGACGGCGGGGTCGAGCGCAGCGAGGACATCGGGGAGCATCGCGAGGCCGAGGTGTCCGGCCCAGGGGAGGCGGCCCGCGGCGGGCATGACCGTGTCGATGATGACGGGTCGGTCCATCTCGCCGCGGACGATGGCGGGCGGGTCGGTGGGCGTCGTGGCGTGAGACACCCCCACCGCCGCCGCGGCGGCGACTTCGAGATTCGGGAGCGTTGCCGAGAGGGCCCAGGTGCGAAGGCTGGGCGCGAGGTTGCGGAGGCGGGCGAGGGCGAGCTGCGTCTGGGTGCCGCGTTTGCTGGCGAGGAGTTCGTGCCACTCGTCGATGATGACGCTGCGGACGGGGGCGAGCTGCGCCGCGGCGTGCTCGCGGGCGATGAGGAGCGAGAGGGATTCGGGCGTGGTGATGAGTACGTTGGGGAGTCGCTCGCGCTGCTTGTTGCGGATGGTCGACGAGGTGTCGCCGGTGCGGGTCTCGACGGTGATGGGAAGACCGAGATCGCGGACGGGGGCGACGAGGGCACGCTCGATATCGCGCGAGACCGCGCGGAGGGGTGTGATGTAGAGGATGCGGAGGCCGTCGATGCCGCCGCGTTCTCGGCCGGAGGTCTCGTACTCATCGATGAGATCGACGAGCGGGCCCATGTACGCGGCGAAGGTCTTGCCCGCGCCGGTGGGGACCTGGATCACGCCGCTGCGGCCGTCGAGATAGGCGGCCCAGGCTTCGCGCTGGAACTTCCAGGGCGTCCAGTTGCGAGAGGTGAACCAGGATTCGATGCGGGAGAGGGCGTCAATTCCGCTGCGCGGGGGGTGCGGGGCGGGGGTGGTTGCTTGCGCTGTAGCGTTGTCCGCGGCTTTGCCGGTCGTCTTGTGCTTCGGTTTGCGCGCGGCGGTGGCGGTGCGCGAGGTGCGCTTCTTTGGCGTGGGCTTCGCCTCGTCTTCAGAGGTTGTCGAAGAGGGTCGCTTGCGGGGGCGGCCCATGGATGAGTCCTCTCAAAGATGCGAGGGTATCGGCCTCGGCGGCGGGTTTGTCCTTGCGCCAGCGGGCGATGCGGGGGAAGCGGAGGGCGACGCCGCCTTTGTGGCGGTCGGAGGCGGCGATGCCTTCGAAGGCGATCTCGAACACCTGTGTGGGCGAGACAGCGCGGACAGGGCCGAAGCGTTCAGTGGAATTGCGGCGGATCCAGCTGTCGAGTTCGGCGATCTCCGATTGATCGAGGCCGGAGTAGGCACGGGCGACGGGGACGAGTTCGCGTCCGCCGCGGTCATCGCTCCAGACGGCGAAGGTGTAGTCGGTGAGGAGGTTAGCGCGGCGGCCGTGGCCGGGTTCGGCGTAGACCATGACGCCGTCGAAGGTGTAGGGATCGACCTTCCACTTCCACCAGTCGCCTTTGGTGCGGCCGACGGCGTACGGCGAGTCCAGGCGTTTGAGCATGAGACCCTCGACAGCGCGGTCGCGGGATTCGTTGCGGAGTTTCGCCGCGGCGGGCCAGGAGTCGGCGGTGATGAGGGCGGAGGTGAGGAGGCGCGGCGAGTTGAGGTCGGTGATGACTTCTTCGAGGTGCGCGCGGCGGGTGCGGAGTGTTGAGGTGCGGATGTCTTCGCCGTCGAGCTCGAGGAGGTCGTAGGCGATGAAGACGACGGGCGCATCGCGGAGGACGCGGCGGGTGATCTCCTTGCGGCCGATGCGGCGCTGGAGCTTGGCGAAGGGGAGCGGCTTGCCACCACTGAAGGCGAGGAGTTCGCCGTCGAGCACGACGCCGTCGGGCAGACGGGCTGCGGCCTCGGTCACCTCTGGGAAGCGGTCGGTGAGGAGGTCCTCGCCGCGGGACCAGAGGTGGGTTTCGCCGGCGCGGCGGATGAGCTGGGCGCGGATGCCGTCCCACTTCCATTCGAGCTGCCAGTCGGTGATCGGGCCGAGGATGGCGGGGTCGGCTTCGAGGGGCGAGGCGAGGAAGAAGGGGTAGGGCCGCGAGTGGTCATCGCTGGGCGCGTGCGCGGCGAGGACGTGCCGCATGAACGCGGCGGTGGGTTGCCACGAGCCCATGAGGCGGTGAGCGACGGTTTCGGCGGGGGCTTCTCCCGCTTGTGCTAACGCGCGGACGACGAGGGTGCGGGAGACGCCGACGCGGAACGCGCCGGTGATGAGTTTGTTGAGAATGAAGACGCCGGTGGTGTCGAGGGAGCGCCACCAGGAGGTGATGTGGTTGCGTTGTTGAGAAACATCCATGCCGCGGAGAGCGAGGATGCGGTCCGCCATCCAGCGGGAGAGGGGGAGGTTGTGGTCGGTGTCGGTTGCGGAGTCGTCGGTCGTGCGGCCGGCGGCGATCAGGAGTGCGATCGTCTCGGCGAGATCACCGACGACGCGGTAGGACTCCTCGAAGAGCCATGGCTCGATCTTCGCTTCGGCGATGGCCCACTGGGCGAGGAGGCGGGAGGAGAGGAGGCGCTTGGGTCGTTCGCCGGCGAGGAAGTAGAGGGCCCAGGCGGCGTCTTCTGGCGGGGCTTCCTGGAAATAGGCGGCCATGGCGGCGACCTTGGCGTTCGTCGAGGTCGTGGCGTCGATCGCGGTGAAGAGTTGCGCGAAGCGGCGCATCAGTTAGCGCCCTCCGCAGTTGATGCGCGGGCTTCTGGTTCGGGCTCGCTGGCTTCGGTCTCGCCGTACTGGGTCTCGAGCGGCGCGGCGTCGAGGCCCTGGTCGCGGAGGTGGTGCGCGAGGGTTTCGGAGTAGCCGTGTGTCGCGAGGACGCGTTTCGCGCCGGTTTCGCGAATGGTCTCAAGAAGGTCGGGCCAGTCGATGTGGTCGGAGATGACGAAGCCGCGGTCGTAGCCGCGGCGGCGGCGGATGCCTCGGACGAGCATCCAGCCGGAGGCGAAGGCGGTGTCGACGCTCGCGGCGGGGCCGAATCTGCGCATCCATGGCGAGCCCGCGGCGGAGGGCGGCGCGATGATGAGCTGTCCGGCGTACTCGTTCTTGGTGCGGCGGGCGGGTGTGTCGGTGGGGACGGGCTGCGTGGGGAGCATGGCGATGCCGGCCTCGCGGTAGGCATCGGTGAGCGGGACGACGGCGCCGTGGAGGTGGGCGCCGCTCTCACGCATCCATACGAACGCACTGTCGCGTGCGGCGAGAGCATCGAGTTCGGCGAGGATGCGCTGGGCTTTGCCAAGCGCGTAGGAGAAGAGGACGCTGACGCGGCCGTGCTCGCGGTTCGTGGACCACCATGTCGCGATCTGGTGGACAACGCGGTCGGTGGGTTCCCAGCGGTAGACGGGGAGCGCGAACGTCGCTTCGGTGATGAAGGTGTCGCAGGGGACGACTTCGAAGGGTTCGCAGGTGGGATCGGGCTGGCGCTTGTAATCGCCGGAGACGACCCAGACTTCGCTGGCAGCGCTCGCGGCGGGTGAGGCTTCGACGCGGATCTGCGCAGAGCCGCGGATGTGTCCGGCGGGGTGGAAGGAGATGCGGGCGGTGCGTGCATCGCCGGCGGCGCTGCGGAGTTCGATCGGCTCGCCGAAGGGCACGGGCTCGATGACGGCGCCCTCTGGGAGACGCTTCTTAAGGATCGGTGCGCACGATGCGGAGCAGAGGTAGCGGGCGGAGCCGGCGCGGGCGTGGTCGCCGTGAGCGTGGGTGATCAGCGCGATGGGGACGGGGGCCCAGGGGTCGATGTGGAATCCCCCGGCGGGGCAGAAGAGGCCGCGGCCGTCGTTGTAGAGGAGGGGTTGGTGCGGCGGGGCGCTGGGCACGGGGAAGTATTCGGCGTTCGGACGGGATTGGTGGCGGCGGATGCGGGGATGAATCCCGAACGGGGGCCGGGTCGAAACCCGAGCAGACCGGTGCGGTCCGCGGTGCGTGGGCGCATGATTGTCTGCACCGGCTGCTGCGCGCGGAAAGGACTCGGCTGGCATGCGCACTCTGATGTGGTTCCGCAGCGACCTGCGGCTGGATGACAACACAGCGCTGTATCACGCGGCGAAGGCCGCGGATGACGGCGTCGTTGCACTGTTCGTGGTCAGCGTGAAAGAGTGGCGGGAGCACGACTACTCGCCGGGGCGGATCTCGCTGTTGCGGCGGACGCTGCGGGAGCTTTCGGAATCGCTTGATACGTTGCGGATCCCGCTGCGGCTGATCGAGGCGGAGAAGCCCGGGGATGTGCCGCGGAATGTGGTGGAGTTCGCGGTCGAGCAGCGGTGCGATGAGATCCATTTCAACCGCGAGTACGAGGTCAACGAGCACGAGCGGGATGAGACCACGCTGCAGCTCGCGACGGAGCGCGGCGTGCGGGCGTATGCGCACGAGGATCAGGCGATTGTGCCGCCGGGATCGGTGCGGACCGGGTCGGATACGTACTACACGGTGTTCACGCCGTACAAGCGGTCGCTAATCAAGCGGCTGAAGGAGCGGGGCGTGCCGGAGTTGCTGCCCGCGCCGGGCAAGCAAGCGGATATGGGCTTGCGGCCGTCGCAGATCGCAGCAAAGTTTGGCGACTACGAGCCGGGCGTGCACGAGGATCGCTGGCCGGCCGGCGAGAAGGCCGCGCGGAAGCGGCTGGAAGAATTCGTCGAGGGCCGGATCCGCGACTACGCCGATGCGCGGGATATCCCGGCGGTCGATGGCACGAGCGGGGTGTCGGCGTACCTGGCGCTGGGGATGCTGTCGCCGCGGCGGTGTCTGCGGGCAGCGGCTGAGGCTTCGTCAAAGTCCGCCGAGGCTGCGCTGACTGATGGCGGCAAGGGTGTCACGACATGGATCTCGGAGCTCTTCTGGCGGGATTTCTACATCAACATCGTGAAGGGCTTTCCGCGGGTGTCGATGCACCGGCCGTTCCAGCTGAAGACCGAGAAGGTGCGGTGGAAGGACAACGATGAGCACTTCGAGGCATGGTGCGAGGGGCGGACGGGGGTGCCGATCGTGGATGCGGGGATGCGGCAGCTGCGCGAAGAGGGCTGGATGCACAACCGCGTGCGGATGATCACGGCGATGTACCTGACGAAGAACCTGTTCATCGATTGGCGGAAGGGCGAGAAGTTCTTCATGCAGAATCTCGTTGATGGGCACTTGCCGAGCAACAACGGGGGCTGGCAATGGTCGGCGTCGACGGGGACGGATGCGGCGCCGTACTTCCGGGTGTTCAACCCGGTGAGCCAGAGCGAGAAGTTTGACAAGAAGGGCGAGTACATTCGGCGGTACGTGCCCGAGCTCAAGGAATTCGCGGATTCGGCGATCCACGCGCCGTGGGAGGCGGGGGAGAAGGCGATCGCGAGGGTTGATTACGCTGAGCCGCTGGTCGATCTCTCCGAGACGCGGAAGCACGCGATCGAGGCTTTCAAGAAACTGTCGGACTGAGGTTGGCGGGGGATGCGGCCAAGCCATGGGAGCGGGATCCGAAGCCGGCTTCATGGGGCCGGCATCTGAACCGTCGGGGGCATGACATCCGTAGGGTTGTGTGTGCGCCGCCGCGGCGGGTCATCCTCCGCGCCCCTTGCGGCGAAGAAAGGGCATGATGACGACTTCGACGAAGAGCAAGACGACGACGCCCGCTGCCAGAACGCTGGGCGAACTCAAGGCCAGTGGCTGGACGCCGCGGCCGTTGAAGGATGAGCTGCAGCAGAACATGGTGAAGGCGCTCGCCGCGGGCGAGACGCTGTTCCCGGGCATCGTGGGGTACGACGACACGGTGATCCCGGAGATCGTCAACGCGGTGCTGGCGGGGCATGACATGCTCTTTCTGGGGGAGAAGGGGCAGGCCAAGAGCCGGCTGATGCGGATGCTGCCGCGGTTCCTGGATGCGTGGACGCCGTATCTGGAGATCCCGGGCAGCCCGGTGCACGAGGACCCGCTGCGGCCGATCACGCGGGCGGGGCGGGCTCTGGTGCGGGAACGCGGCGACGATGCCCCGATCGCGTGGTGGGCCGCGGAAGACCGGTACGCGGAGCGGCTGGCGCCGGGGACGAAGTTCGCGGACATCATCGGCGAGATCGACCCGGCGCGGCTGCTGTCGGGGGAGAGCATGTCGGCGGAGGAGGCGCTGCACTTCGGGCTGATCCCGCGGATGCACCGCGGCATCTTCGCGATGAACGAGCTGCCGGATCTGGATGATCTGGTGCAGGTGGGGCTGTTCAACATTCTCGAAGAGCGGGATGTGCAGATCCGCGGGTATCCGATCGCGTTCGACATCGATGTGCTGGTGCTCTTCAGCGCGAACCCGGCGACGTACAACCGGTCGGGGAAGGTGATCCCGCAGCTCAAGGACCGCATCGGCGCCACGATCCAGACCCACTATCCGCGCACGCGGGAGATGGGGATGGAGGTGATGGAGCAGGAGGCGGGGGTCGAGCTCGGGGGCGAGTACCCCGTGATGGTGCCGCGGTTCATGAAGGAAATCTGCGAGCAGATGGCGATGACGGCTCGGAAGAGCAAGTCGATCGACCAGCAGTCGGGCGTGTCGGCGCGGTTCTCGATCGCCAACTACAAGACGATGGTGGCCAACGCGCGGCGGCGGGGGATCGCGCTGGGGGAGAAGCCGGCGGTGCCGCGGATCAGCGACCTGGCGCACTTTCACTCTTCTGCCGTGGGCAAGCTCGAGCTGGACCTCCTGGGCACGCACCAGGTGACGGAGACGCAGGCACTCGATGCGATTATGGCCGAGGCGATCAAGACCGTGTTCGGCGAGTACGTCGACAAGCACGGGCTCGAGGAGATCACGGAGGTGTTCTCCAAGGGCGTCAAGCTCGAGGTGGGCGACATGCTGCCCAGCCGGCACTACGGCGAGGTGGTGCGGGGCGTGCCGCGGATCTGGGAGAAGGCGTTCGAGGTGAATGCTGCGGATGATCCGGCGGTGCGGGCGAGCTGTGTGGAGTTCGTGCTGGCGGGGCTGTGGGCGAGCGACCTGATCAGCCGCGGCGTGCGGCATGGGCGGGTGATGTATGACACCTGACATGGGCGGAGACGCGGCGGGCGGTGATGGCCGTGCGCCCAAGTCGCCCGGCGGCCTTGTCCACAGCTACCAGCGGTACGACCCGACGAAGTTTCCCTCCCCCACCGCTCCGCCGCCGGATGTGTCGGGCGCGGCGTTCGAGCACATGCTCATGTACGGCGACATGAGCGAGTTCACGGAGGAGCAGCTCGCCAACGCTATCAAGATCGATCCCTCGATGTTCCCGCAGCTGGGGCCGAGCCTGGCGGCGATCCGCGCGATGCTGGAGGAGCGGAAGCGGAAGATCCTGGAGAAGTACGAGACGAGCGCTGCGCAGCGGGAGGCGGCGGAGGCGTACGGCGATCAGTTGAAGGGGACCAAGCCGCCGCGGGGCCTCGAAGGTGACTTCGAGAAGGCGACGCGGCGGGAGCACATCCGTGATCTGGAGCGGCTGTGGTACAAGCAGGAGGAGCAGTCGGCCTTCGCGAAGGACCTGCTTCGGCTGATCGATCGGCTGTCGGACAAGTACCAGGTCGAGGAACTGGCCTCGAAGTACAACTTCACGGGGCGCGAGGAGATGACGGTCCCCGAGGCGCTCGAGATCAAGGAAGAGCTCGAGAAGCTCGATGAGTTGCTGCAGCAACTCAAGGATGCCGAGAAGAACGCGCAGCTGGGCATCATCGACATGGAGGAGCTCTCGCAGTACGCCGACCCGGGCGACATCGAGGGGCTGAACCGGCTGCAAGAAGAGATCCAGGACTACATCAAGGAGCAGGCCGAGCAACAGGGGCTCGCGAAGACGCGAGACGGGTTCAAGCTGGGGCCGAAGGCTTTCAAGCTCTTCCAGCGGCGGCTCCTGCAGGAAATCTTCGCGGATCTGGAGGCCGCGCGGTCGGGGCGGCACCAGGGGCCGATCATCGGCGAGGGGGCGGTCGAGATCGAGCGGACCAAGCCGTACGAGTTCGGCGATTCGGCGGGGCAGATGGATGTGCCGCGGACGATCGTGAACGCGGCGGTGCGGAGCGCGCAGCGGTCGGGCGATGGCGGCGACCGAGTGCGCGTGTCGATGGACGACATCGACATTCACCAGACCAAGAACAACCCGAAGTGCGCCACCTCGGTCCTGATGGACATGTCGGGCTCGATGCGGTTCGACGGGCAGTACATCAACTGCAAGCGGATGGCGCTCGCGCTCGACGGGCTGATCCGCTCGGAGTACCCGGGCGACTTCATCTCGTTCTTCGAGGTGTACTCGCTGGCGAAACGGCGCGATGTCTCGGATATCCCGACGCTCCTGCCCAAGCCGGTGAGCATCCGCTCGCCGGTGGTGCGGCTCAAGGCCGATCTCTCGGACACGGACATCAGCGAGGTGATGCTGCCGCAGCACTTCACGAACATTCAGCACGGGCTGCGGCTGGCGCGGCAGGTGCTGGCGGTGCAGGACACGCCCAACCGGCAGATCATGCTGATCACCGACGGGCTGCCGACCGCGCACTTCGAGGGATCGGAACTGCTGCTGCTCTATCCGCCGGATCCGCGGACCGAGCAGGCGACGATGCGGGAGGCGCAGCTCTGCGCCCGCGAGGGGATCACGATCAACATCTTCCTGCTGCCCAACTGGGGGCAGACGAGCGAGGATGTGCAGTTCGCGCACCGCGTGGCCGAGCAGACCAAGGGTCGCGTGTTCTTCACCGGCGGGCGGGATCTGGACCGGTTCGTGCTGTGGGACTATGTGCGGAACCGCCGCGCGATCATCGGGTAAACGGATTGGCACGAACCCGCGCTTGTGTCGGCATCGACAACCCAAAAGGAAAACCGGCGGCCATCGCGGCCGCCGGTCGTTCATTCTCTGATTGCAGGACCAATCACTTGCGGCGGCGGATGTAGCGGCCGCCGGCGATCGCGGCGAGCATCGCTGCGCCGGCCCAGGCTGCCGGGGGCAGCGGGACGAGCGGCACGTTCGGCTCGGGGTCGCCGGGGTAGGGCTCATCGGGGCCGGGGATGTGGGCGTGCTGCTTGTCGCCCAGCGTGCTGCGCTGGCCGTAACCGCCGCGGATCGCGGGATCACCGTTGCCGGTGAGATCGACGTTGTGGAGCTGGTGCGAAAGGTCGCTGACCGGCTCGTCCACCGAGGCCTGCAGAGAACCCGCAGAACCGGCCAAAGCCAGCCCGACGATGATGTACATGCACTTCTTCACGGATACTGCTCTCTTACTCTTCGAACCCCCCGGCCCGCTCTGACGCGGGCTTCGCCGTGACATCCCCTCCGGAGGCCGCCACGGATCACCATCATCAAGGTAGCCTGACTCCGGCGGGCGAGTACAGAGTCTGAAGCGATTTTCTCCATTTTCCATCCGGTTTCCCAGGGCAGTCCAAGCATTTCGGACCAAGACGGGGTCCGGAAACCAACCCGCCCCCGTTCGCCAACCTACCGGCCGGTGCTGAGAGGACACGAGTACGAGCCATGACCCTTCGTCGCTTCCCCCAGGACTTCAAGGTTGAGGAGGAGCTCTCCGGGGAGGCTCGCGCATCGGTCTCCCCGACCCCGGCCGCGCGGGCGGTGATCCTGCTGGAGAAGGTCTCGCTCACGACGCCGGAGGCGGTCGGACGGCTGGCCAGCCTCCTGGGGGTGCGGGCCGGCCAGATCGATCCGGCGGGGCTGAAGGACAAGCATGCGGTGACGCGGCAGCACGTGTGGGCGGCGTGGCCGACGGGGCTGGCGCACGCGCCGGTTGGCACGGTCTGGGAGGCGCCGGGCCTGCGCGCGGAACTCGTGGGGTGGAGCGACACAGCGCCGGGTGCCGCGGCGATCGGGGCGAACCGGTTCGAAATTGTTGTGCGGGATCTGTCGCACCATGCGAGCGATGAGATGGCCCAGCGCGCGGCGGCGCTTGTGCGAGCCGATGGCGGGCTGTTGATGCCCAATTACTTCGGTGATCAGCGGTTTGGCTCGGCACGGCACGGGCAGGGGTTCCCGGGCGCTGCGATCGCGCGCGGCGACTTCATCGAGGCGATCCGGCTGCTCATCGGGACGCCGGCGCGGAAGGACACGGGGAAACGCCGCGAATTCACACGCACCTGCGCACCGCACTGGGGCGACTGGAAGAGACTGGCGGTCGAAGCGCCCCGCTGCCCGGACCGCAAGGCGATCGAGATGCTCGCGGCGGGTCATCCGCCCGCGGCGGCGTTCGGCTCGCTGCCGTACACGCTGCAGCAGCTCGCGGTGGAATCGTTTCAGTCGTACCTGTGGAACCAGACTGCGCGGGCGCTGATTGAGCGTGAGTGCGTTGACGCGGGCGGTAGCGGGCTGCTCAGCGCGGACGACGACTTTGGTGTGATGGTGTTTCCAGGGGCGGCGGGTCTGCCGCGGCGCCTGCTGGACCTGGTGATCCCGATGGTGGGCGATGGGACTCGGCTCGCGCCGCCGTGGGGCGTGCATGCGGAGGCCGCGCTTCGTGATGCGGGGCTGGATTCGGTCGGGAACGGTGTCGTGTCGTTGCGGGTGCGGGGGCTGCGGCGGCCGGCGTTCCGAGAGGCTCCGCGGCCGCTGTTCGTGACGGCGGCGGGGTTCACGATGTCCGATGCGGAGGCGGATGAGACGGCAAAGAACCCGAAGGTCCGCGTGAAGCGGACACTCGGGTTCAGGCTGCCCCGGGGCGCGTATGCCACGGTGGTGGCGCGGGCGCTGGGGCAGTGATGGGACGAGGCGGTGCGCTTTTCCGCTCGCGGCTGGCTGTGCCGGGCACGCCGGTCAGGTGCGCTGATGGCTCAGGTATTGTCCCTTTGGGACAAGACCTGAGGCACAGGTCTTGAGACGGGTTCAGGTGCTTTGGAGCGCGAAGGCGTTGACCCACTGCTCGGCGAGTTCGCTGAGCTTC
>JBDZUZ010000278.1:0-2357 GCA_040255445.1 Planctomycetaceae bacterium
GGGTACCAGGCCCGGTGCCCGCGGTGCGGGAAGGACATCCGCTTCGCCGTCGGGGCGGGCGGCACGAGCCAGCGGTTCTTCACGCTGAGCTGTTGAGTTGGGGGCGGCGGGGTGCGGGGTCGCGCGGGGCGCGACACTACACTCGGGCATGTCGGCGACCCAGAACAGCTATCCGATCTCCCGGCCCACCGGCCAGTGCGCGGCGACCGGCCGCGCCATCGCCGTGGGGGAGACTTTCGTTGCCACCCTGGTCGAACGCGATGATCAGCCGCTCCTGGAGCGCATG
Organism: Planctomycetaceae bacterium; assembly: GCA_040255445.1. Taxonomy (GTDB): domain Bacteria; phylum Planctomycetota; class Phycisphaerae; order Phycisphaerales; family UBA1924; genus JBDZUZ01. The sequence continues at coordinate 287 of JBDZUZ010000278.1, forward strand.
GACTTCTCGACGGAGGCCTGGGACGAGGGCAGGCGGCCCGAGTCGCCCTACCGGCTCTTCGGGTCGTGGAAGTCGGTGCACCAGGAGTCGGGTGCGCCCAAGCAGACGCTGCTGAGCGATCCGGAACTGCTCGACCTCTTCGAGGAATTGGGCGCGGCGACGGAGCCGCGGCAGCAGGCGTTCCGGTATCTGCTCGCGCTCATGATGATCCGCCGCCGCCTGCTGCGGCTGGTGACCTCGACGCCCGAGGGGCTCACCGTGCTGGCGAAGGGCTCGGCGCCGGAGACCGAGCCGGCGTTCGTGACGGACCCGGGGCTCGATGATGAGATGGTCGCCGAGGCGATCGAGCAGCTCTCGCAGATCATGCCGCAGGAGCGTGCCGCGATGACCGAGGGGGCTGCGGGGGCTGCCGCTACGAAGACAAAGCCGAAGGCGGCGCGGCGTGGGCGCTGAACGGCGGCCGGGCCGGACCGCACGCGGCGGGGCGGCGGCGATCGCCGCGTTGGCGATGCTGATCACCGGTGCGGCGTGTCAGACGGCCGGCCGCGGCGATGGTGGCGCGCCCGCGGCCGCGATTCCACTTCCTGACTACGAAACGATTCGCGTTCGCATTGCCGAGCAGACCGAGTCGCTCGACCGTTTGCGCACGCCTCTTTCGGTCCGCCTGATCAGCCCGGACCGTTCGGGCACCGCCCTCACGGAACAGGTCGAGGGCAATCTGCAGATCATGCGGCCGTCGAGTGTGGCGCTGCGCATCGATAAGGTCGGGCAGACGGTCTTCTACATCGGGTCGAACGATGAGCACTACTGGTGGTTCGATCTGGGCGATGAGAAGGTCGCGTATGTCGGGCGGCTCGAGAACGCATCGCCCGAGAAGGCGCAGCGGATGGGGGTGCCGGTGCACCCACTCGACCTGCCGGACCTGCTGGGTCTGACGCCGCTGCCGGCCGCGGATGCGGCGGAGTGGCCGCCGCGGGTGGTGCGGTCCGCGGACAACCGCCGGATCGGCGTCGAAGCGCCGGCGCGGTGGGGCATGAAACGGCTGTGGCTGAACCCATCGACGTACGCGATCGAGGCGGTCGAGCTCTACGACGCAACGGGTGTGATCGCGGCGGTCTCGGAGTTGTCCGGGCACGCCCGGGTGCGGGTCCGCGGGGATGCGCTGGTGAGCCCGGTGCTGGCGCGGCGGGCGCTGGTCCGGCTGCCGGCGAGCGAGTCGGAACTGCGGCTGACGCTGCCGGATTCCGATGAGGCCGAGAATCCCGGCGACCGGCTGCGTACGAAAGCGTTCGATCTGACACTGCTGCTTGATGCGTACGGGATTGCGCGGACCGTGGATCTGGATGATCCGGCGGTGTTCGAGACTACATCGGAGCCTTGATGATCGTCAGGATGATGCAACTCGCGGCGGTTGTGGCCGCTCTGTGGCTGGTCGCCATCGTGTCGGCGCAGCAGCCTCCGGCCGGGCCGCCGCTGGCGGCGTGGTCGGTGCCGACGCGCGATGAGCCGATGATGGCGGCGCGTGCGTGGTTCGTAGCTTCGGATGGGGCGCGGGACTTCGTGCTGTTCGAGGCTCCGCCCCGCGGCGAGGTCGCCGCCGCGCCCGAGGCCGCGGGCGCCGAGCAGGGGACGCTGCGCCCCGCGAGCGGGTTGCAGCTCATGCCCGAGGTGATGGCCGCGGTCGACGATGCGGTGTTCATGGTGTTCTCGAAGGGTGTTTCGGGGTTCCCGCTCGAGGTGCGCAATGTGCTGCGGGCGCGGTCGGCGTACCTGGGTGATCGCTGGGTGACGGTCCCGGCGGGGCGTTTCGATGCCGAGCCGCCGCTGCCGGCGACCGGGCTGCCGGTCGCCGCGGCCGGGGTTCGCGGGCGGCTGGGTGTGCTCATGCTCGGTGTCGCCAACGCGGAGCAGCTCGGGCTGATGGTGCTCGAAGGCCGCGAGTGGCGGACATTCCCGGTGCCGCAGGATGCGCTGATGTTGGCGCGGCGGACCTCGGAGCGGCGCGGCTCGACGTGAAACAGCACGACTGTGTGGAGCCTGGCGCCGACGCCGGAGGGCGCGGTGCTCGCGG
>JBDZUZ010000008.1:0-55775 GCA_040255445.1 Planctomycetaceae bacterium
GCGGCGAGCTGGTTGAGGAGCTGGCCGTGCCGGCCCTGCGCGCCGCCCTGGCCCGCGTGCGTGTCGAAGCTGCCGTGGGTCGCGTAGTAGACGCGGGTCTTGAGGCCGGCGCGGATCATCGCGGCGATCATCGAGAGCTGGCGGGCCAGCGGCGTGTTGGGGTAGTTGACCAGTGGACGCTGCGCGACAGCGCGGCGGATCAGGTCGCTGGAGACCTGCGCATCGAGCGCGGTGCGGAGGAGGAAGTCGGCGTTGGTCCCCTGTCGGGCGGCGGGCGATTCGCCGCGGCGGTTGATGTCGTCGTAGGGCTTCTGCAGCGCGGTGTGGATGTCCTGCCCGCTCCAGCGGAAGAGGTCGGCGGATTCAAAGTTCACGGGCTTGATCTGGCGGCCCTGGAGCGCGAGTGGCGCATCGCGGCCGATCGAGATCGAGGGGGGACCGAGAGAGCCGTCGGCGATGGCGCCGTTGGCGGTCTGGCTGCCATCGGGTGTGCCGCTCTCGCCCTTGCCGTAGCCGCAGCACTCGGCGTCCACATACCGGCCCAGCCAGCCGTCGCCGGTGGCGGAGGTGTCGGCGGTGTGCCAGATGTCCATGGACTTGAAGTGCGAGCGGTTGGGGTTGGGGTAGCCCACACCCTGCACGATCGTGGCGAGCCCCTCGTCGTAGAGCTCCTTGATTCCGGTCATCTGCGGGTGCAGGCCGATGCCCGCCTGCTTGTCGAGCATCAGGACATCGTTCTGCTGGATGCCGATCGAGGGCCGGGCGCGGTAGTACTCGGGCATGCCGAAGGGGATGACGGTATTGAGGCCGTCGTTGCCGCCCGAGAGCTGGATGACGACGAGCACGTGGTCATCGGGCACGCCGGGGAGCGAAGTCAGGCCGTTGAGCGCGGTGGTCATCGCGTTGGCGGTGCTGCTCAGGAAGCCGGGGATGGTGAACGCGGCCGAGGCCATGAGCATGCCGTTGCCAAGGAACGCACGGCGGGTAAAGGCGCGGGGGTCTGACATCGTGGGGCCTTTCGCAGAGGACGGCGATGCGGCGGACGCCATCGCGGAGGGCGGGTATCAGCAGAGCTGGTACTCGGGCATGGCGGTGATGAGCAGGAGCAGTCCGGTGAGGGTGTCGCGGTTGATGCGGTTGTTGGCGGTTGCGAGGAACGAGAGCAGGCTCTCGCGGGCGGCCGGGGGTGTCGAGCCCATCGTGAGACGGAGCATGTAGTCGACGACCGCATCGGGGTTGGAAGCGCTGCGCGGATCGGCCTCGACGAGCGGCGCGATCAGCGCTTCGGCGTCGAAGCGGAGCGAGTCGGCGGTGGCGTCGTAGCCCACGGGCTTCTTGCCGGTGAGCAAGTAGGTCGTGATGTTCTGGCGGACGAAGAGCGTTGAGGTGTTGATCCAGGAGCGGCCGCCCTCCCAGCCCTTGACGCTGGGCGGCTGGAAGAGGGCCTGGCCCATCAGGTCCATCGCATCGTTAAGGATGGAGAGGTCGCGGACTGGTGTGCCCAGCGAGCGGACCGCGCCGACGACGAGCACCGACGGGCTCTTGATCTGATCGCTCATGAAGCGAGGGCTGTAGAAGTGCTCGCTGAGGAGCATTCGGCGCATCAGCGGACGCAGGTTGTACTTGTTGGTGCGGAGCGTGCCGGCGAGCTGGCGGAGGACCGCGCGCTGCTCGGGGTCGAGCAGCTTCTCGCCGCCGCGTTCCTCGGCGGGGACATCGGCGATGAAGAAGCCGTAGATCTTGCGGGTGATGTACGGGGCGCAGGCGCGGTGCGCGAGGATGGCGTCAACGAAGCCGTCGCCGTCGATGTTGCCGCTGCGGCCCAGGATGCTCTTGGCGCCGGTGTCGTGATTGCGCTGGTCGAAGTAGAACTCGTCGTCGTTGAAGGTGTAGCCGGTGAGGGCGCGGGCGCCTTCCTTGATGTCGCGCTCGGAGTAGTTGCCGATGCCAAGCGCGAAGAGCTCCATGATCTCGCGGGCGAGGTTCTCGTTCGCCCGGCCTTTGCGGCTGTCGTTGTTGTCGAGGTAGGCGAGCATCGCCGGGTCGCGGATGATCGAGGTCAGCAGCGTGGCGAAGCTCGACAGCCCCTTCTCGCGGAAGAGCTGGTTCTGCAGGTACATGTGCCAGCTGTTCTCGATCGTGCGGTAGCCGGTGGCGAAGTGGCCGTGCCAGAAGAGGGCCATCTTCTCGACGAGCGGCGCCGGTGTCTCGATCATGCGGCGGAGCCACCACTTCTGCATTTCGGCGATCTGGCCGCGGTCGAGCCGCTCGCGGCGCTGCCGCTCCTGCTGGATGCGGGCGAGCGCATCCTCATCGCGGCCGCGGCGGGCCTGCGCCGCCATCCGCCGCTCCTCCTCGGTGGGCGGGCGCATGATGTCCTTGTCGAAGCCTTTGGGGGTGTCGTCGGCGTAGGTGAGGTCGTTGCCGTCGAGGAGGAAGTCGACGGACTTCTCCGGGCCCCACGAGACGAGCGTGTTGATCTGCCGCGCGGTGCCGCCGAACCCGGCCCGCCACAGGAGATGCCGGGCCTGCTCGTAGCCGAAGTTCTCGGACGTGATCGGCTTGAGCGAGGCGACGATTTCCATGTCGTCATCGGCGACGGGCGTGGTCGCGGGCCTGGAGTTGGTCTGAGGCTGGCCTTGACGCATCGTCATCTCCGGTCTGGTTCGGAAACGGGCGGCGGAGGTGTCCGGTTCGCATGGAAAAACGCCCCGGCCGCGTGCTCATTGCAGCGGCGGGGCGTGTTCCAGTATCGGTTGCGGCGGGGTCTTGTGCGACTGAATTCGCGGGGGGCTGACCGGGCAGGCCGGTCAGGCCGGGGCCGCGGCGGGCGCGATCGAGGCCTGGGTTGCCGCGGGGCCGACCTGCTTCCACATCCGTCGAGCGACGACCGCGAGCAGCGTGACGAGGGCCAGCAACAGGGCGCCGTTGGCCTGGTGCACGGTGCGGAGCAGGGCCTGGGTGTAGTTCGCGGCCTCGGCTTCGCGGCCGCCGACAAAGAAGACTTTCCACCCGAGCACGAACTGGAAGGCAACGCAGGCAAGCACCCATGTGCCGGTGCGACGGACGACATCGCTGTGGCGCGAGCGGAGAGCGGTCGCCACACGAACGGCGTAGAAGCCGGCGATCAGGACGAGGATGGCGACCACGATGGAGAAGCCGATGTGGGACCAGAGCGCGTGCGATGAGCGGACGTGCCGGTACATCGCGCCGAAGACAAGCTGCAGGATCGTGACATGGAGCGCCGCGGTGCCAAGGGCCTTGAGGCGGCGCAGGCCGGCATCGGGCTCGGCCTTGACGGTCGCGTGATACAGCGGGCTGAGATAGACAGCGAGCGCCACGGTCGCGGCGAAGATCAGCTGCGCCGACACACCGTGGAAGAACGCGAGCCAGTCGCTGTTCTCGGTGACGCGGGTGCCGCCCAGGATGCCCTGGAAGGTAACGAGTGCGAAGATCGCCCACGCCCAGATCTTGACGAACGCACGGGCGGTCGAGATCTGCACCCAGATCGCCAGGGTGAGAACGGTCAGCCCGATGAGCGCGCCGAAGAGGCGGTGCGCGTGCTCGAGGTAGACGCCGGCATCGGCCCGCGGTCCGAGCGGGTAGAGGAACATGTTGGCGCCGAAGGTCTTCGGCCAGTCGGGCACGGCCATGCCCGATTCGGTGCTGGTCACGAGGCCGCCGACAAAGAGCAGCGGGGCGATCGCGGCGACAGCAATGATCGCGAAGCGGGCGAGCCAGGGCTTCTGCCCGCCCCAGTGGTCGGAGGCCGGAGCCAGCCGCGAGACCAGGCCGCCGAGCATGCCGATCAGCGCACCCAGGCCCAGGAATCCGGCGACAAGCAGCGGCCAGGCCGGCTTGACGGGACCTGCCGGGCCTTCGCCGGTCTCGGGCACCTCGGTCAGTTTGGATCCCAGCACCAGCAGCCCGAAGACCGCGGCGACGAGGCCCGCGGCGATGCCGACGCGGACCGCAGCGTGCGGCCCAACCGAACGGGTGGCCGCGGCGACGGCGATGAGCCAGACCACGAGGATGATCGCGGATGCGACCGGTTCGGGCATGCCGAGCCAGGGGAGGTGGGTGATGAACCAGGTGATCCAGACCGCGATGGTGGCGATGAAGCCGGCAACGAGGGCGGGGGCGAAGATGCCCTGGTTGTGGGATCTGGCGGTGGCGGTCTCCATGGAAACCTCCGGGCGATAAGAAGCTCTTCATTCCTGAGACGCAGTCTCAGTTGCGGTCCTACAGGAATCGTGGCTTGACAGGGTACGCCGCGAGTGGGCAAATTTCGGTACAACAGTAGTGTGTTATGGTTTCCCGGAATCGGCGGGTTCCGATTCGGTCTGTTCGTAAACCCGCTGTCTGCCTTGAGTTCGGTACTCCTGACCGCCGCGGCCGCGGCGGTGTAGAGAGGAGACTCGCGTGTCGGCGATCTTCCCGAAGTGGACAAACATCCTCCCGACCGTGGTCGCGATCGCGGTCGTGGGGGGCCTTTCGTCGGTTGTGGCGGGGTTCTGGTACTGGGCGACGCCCGAGTTCTGGGAGGTTGGGTACATGCCCAAGCAGCCCGGCGGCGGGTTCAACCACCAGATCCACGCGGGCAAGCTGGGCATGGACTGCCGGTACTGCCACACCAACGTGGAGAAGTCGCCCGAGGCGAACATTCCGGTGGTGGCGTCGTGCTACGGCTGCCACGCCGATCAGCGGCTCGCGGTGCTGAATAACTCGCAGACGCACCGGGCGAAGACCAACTTCATCCGCGAGGCGTACGCGACCGACGCGTCGATCGAGTGGACGCGGGTGCACAAGCTGCCCGACTACGTCCGCAACTTCCCGCACCACGCGCATGTGAACGCGGGCGTGAGCTGCTACTCGTGCCACGGCCGCATCGACACGATGCCGGTGGTGTACCAGGCGCAGTCGCTGAGCATGGGCTGGTGCCTCGAGTGCCACCGGGCGCCCGAGGATGTGCTCGTGCCGCAGGACAAGGTCACGCAGCTGCAGTGGGTGCAGGACCACCTCGAGGAGCGGAGCAAGCGGAGCTCCCCCGAGCTGATGCAGGGCCAGATGCTGGTCGATGCGCTCACCGGCGCTCCCCCGCAGAACTGCGGCGCCTGCCACTACTGAATCCGAGAACTCCCGACCCGACGCGGGTGACCGCCGCGATCCCTCGCACACCGGACTGGTGCACAGAACCATGAGCAACCACGATCAATGCCCGTCGACCCTCAAGGGCGAGAAGAAGCGTCCCGGCAAGGCCGAGCTCGCCGCGGTGGCGCGTTCGGCCGGGACCGTCAACGGGATGAACGTCTGGCGCAGCCCCGAAGAGATGACCGATGCGCCGCAGTTCCGCGACTGGCTGGAGCGTGAGTTCCCGGCGGGCGCTTCGGAGCTCGAGCGGCGCGACACGGGCGAGAGCCGGCGCGACTTCCTGAAGATCATGGGCGCCTCGATCGCGCTGGCCGGCGCGGCGACGATCCCCGGCTGCCGCCGCCCCGAGCACAAGATCCTGCCGTACTCGCGCGAGGTGCCCGAGGAGATCATCCCCGGCAAGCCGCTCTTCTACGCGACGAGCTTCCCGCGGCCCGACGGCGGCGCCGAGGGCCTCCTGATCGAGACGCACGAGGGTCGCCCGACCAAGATCGAGGGCAACCCGATCCACCCGACCAACCGCGGCCGCTGCACGACGTGGGCGCTCGCGAGCATCCTGGGCTTGTACGACCCCGAGCGTCCCAAGGACCCGATCTACAACAACCCGGTCAAGGGCAAGGTCACGGCGAGCTGGGCGGACTTCCGCACCTGGGCCTCGACGCACTTTGGCAAGTACAGCGAGAACGGCGGCGAGGGCCTCGCGTTCCTCGTGAGCAAGCAGGCGGGCATCGCGCGTGATGCGGCCCGCGATGCGATCAAGCGGCAGTGGCCCAACGCCCGCTGGGTGCCGTACCGCGGCTTCGACAACGAGTCGGCGGCGGCGGGGCTGGCGATGGCCTTCGGCCGGCCGGTCCGCGAGGTGTTCAACTTCGGCAAGGACACGACGCGGGTCGTTGTGTCGCTCGACCGCGACTTCCTCAGCCACGAGCCGGGCGAGGTCATCAACGCCCGCGGGTTCTCGGCTTCGCGTCAGGTGATCACGACCAGCGACCCGATGTCGCGGCTGTATGTCATCGAGACCGGCTTCGGCGTGACGGGCGCGCAGGCGGACCACCGTCTGCGGTTGTCGCCCTCGCGGGTTACGGCGTTTGCCGTCGGCCTCGCGAAGTTCATCCTGCCCAAGCTCGGCGACGCGAACGGCGCAACGCTCGCCGCGGCGATCGACGCGGTCGGGGGCGATGATGCGGGGATCGACCGCGGCTTCCTCGAAGAGTGCGCCAAGGACCTGCTGCTGCCGGAGAACCGCGGTAAGTCGGTGATCTGCGTTGGTCAGAGCCAGCCGGCGGCGGTGCACGCTCTGGCGGCGGCGATGAACGCCGCGCTGGGCAACATCGGCAACAGCGTCTTCTACACGGATCTGCCGGCGGACGAGGCGGTCTCGAGCCGTGATGGGATCCGTCAGCTCGCCGCGGATATGGATGCGGGCCGCGTGACCACGCTGGTCGTTGCGGGCGTGAACCCCGTGTTCGATGCCCCGGCGGATGTGAACTTCCTCGAGGCGTACGGTAAGGTCGCCGCAACGATCTGCCTCAACGCGAACCTGACCGAGACCGCGGCGATCTCGACATGGTCGCTGCCGGGGGCGCACTACCTCGAGAGCTGGGGCGATGCGCGGAGCGTCGACGGCACGCTCAGCCCGGTGCAGCCGATGATCGCGCCGCTCTACGCGGGCGCGATGAGCGAGATCGAACTGCTGGCGGCGATCCGTCAGTTCGCCCAGCCCGAGTCGCGGGTGGATGGGTTCGAACTGGTGCTGGATGCATGGCGTGCCGGCGTTGCTTCGGGCGCGATCCCGGGCTCGAGCAACTTCGACAAGTTCTGGCGTCGGGCGCTGCACGATGGCTTCGTCGCGGGGACGACGATCGCTCCCAGCGCGGGGCGGACGGGCGTGCGGTTCGATGAGGTGGCCCGGGCCGCGGCATCGCTCGCGATCTCCGCAGCGCCGAGCGCCGATAAGCTCGACCTCGTCTTCCGCATCGGCCACATCGGCGACGGCGGCATGGCCAACTACCCGTGGCTGCAGGAGCTGCCCGAGGCGGGCACGCGGACGGTGTGGGACAACCCGATCCTCTTGAGCCCCAAGACCGCGAAGGCACTGGGCGTGACGCCCGAGGGCTACTCGGACAAGAAGCCCGAGGGCGTGTACACCGATCCGACCTACCCGACAGCGCGGATGGCGGAGATCCGTGTCGGCGAGCGGCTGGTGAAGGGCCCTGTGTGGATCCTGCCGGGCATGGCCGATGACACGGCGATCCTGACCGTCGGCTACGGCCGCCGCAACGGCGGCGTGGTGTGCGACGGCGTGGGCTTCGATGTGTACCCGCTGCTAACCAGCGATATGGCGGCGGCCTCGGCCGCGGGCGCCACGCTCGCGAAGGCCGCGGGCACATACATGATCGCCAGCACGCAGAACCACTGGACCATGGACAACCGCGAGTCGATCGTGCGTGCGGTCGACCTGGCGGTGTGGAAGAAGTACGGCGACGAGATCGTGCCTGGCGGGCCCTCGCTCTACCAGGAGCCCGAGATGCTCAAGCTCGGCGAGCGTCTTGGCGAGCTGGCGCACACGCCGCCCAACGACTCGATCTACAAGAACCCGTATAACAAGTCGATCCGGGAGGCCGAGCCCGAGAGCGTGTTCGCGAAGGGCCCGCAGTGGGCGATGACGATCGATCAGCAGGTCTGCACGGGTTGCGGCGCGTGCACGATCGCCTGCCAGAGCGAGAACAACATCCCCGTCGTCGGCAAGATCGAGACGGCCAAGGGCCGCGAGATGACGTGGATCCGCGTCGACCGGTACTTCACGGGCGACGACATCAACGAGCCCGCGGCGATGCTGCACCAGCCGGTCGCGTGCGTGCACTGCGAGAATGCGCCGTGCGAGACGGTGTGCCCGGTGAACGCGACGGTGCACGGCCCCGAGGGCCTCAACTACATGACGTACAACCGGTGCATCGGCACGCGGTACTGCGCCAACAACTGCCCGTATAAGGTTCGCCGGTACAACTTCTTCGATTACGGCGTGACGAAGTTCAACGGCCCGTACTACGGCAAGGACATCATCGAGGCGGTGACGCCGGCCCGCGGCGGCATCACGGGCTCGAGCACGCACAACGAGGTCAACCCCAACCTCATCCCGCCCCGCCTCCGCGCCAAGCTGGAAGAGATCACGCGGATGCGGAAGAACCCGGACGTCACGGTCCGGTCCCGCGGCGTGATGGAGAAGTGCTCGTACTGCGTGCAGCGGATCAACGCCGCCAAGATCGAGACCAAGCTGAGCAAGCTCGATCACATCCCCGACGGGTACTTCGAGTCCGCGTGCCAGCAGGCCTGCCCGAGCAACGCGATCACCTTCGGCGACATGCTCGACCCCTCGAGCAAGGTCACGGCGATGCGTGATCACGCCCGCAGCTACCTGCTGCTGGGGTATCTCAACACGCGGCCGCGGACGAGCCACATGGTGCGGGTGATGAACCCGAACCCGGCGCTGCTGAACCTGACCGCGGCGGGCAAGGCGCGGGTCGAGAGCTGGGCGCATCCCTTCCACGGCGGCGGGCACGGCGGACACGAAGGTGATGCGCACGATCGCACAGGCGGCGGGCACGCGTTCCGGATCGACAACACGAAGAAGGCGCAGGACAAGGGCTACGCGATGAGCCTGACGGTCCTGGGCGGTGGGAGCATGGCATGAGTTCCATTCACCCCGATCAGACCACGGCGCAGCGGCTGGCCGGTGTCGTCAAGACGCCGGGCATGCAGCCGATCCCGCCCGGGAGCGGCGACGGGACGCTGATCGATACCCCGGGTGTGCGGGCGCCGCTGGTGCTCAACAACCGGACGTTCACCGAGGTGACCGACATCATCTGCGGCTACACCGAGAACGCGGCGCCGCGCTGGTGGCTGCCGATGTTCGGTTTCGCCGCGACGGTCGCGGGTATCGGCGGCCTGTTCATCCTGTACCTGGTGATCACGGGCATCGGCACCTGGGGCCTGAACAACCAGGTCGACTGGGCGTGGGACATCACCAACTTCGTGTTCTGGATCGGCATCGGCCACGCCGGCACGCTGATCTCCGCCATTCTCTGCCTCCTGAAGCAGAAGTGGCGCACGGCGGTGAACCGTGCCGCGGAAGCGATGACGATCTTCGCCGTTATCTGCGCGGCGACCTTCCCGGGCATCCACATCGGCCGCCAGTGGATGGCGTGGTTCCTCTTCCCGATCCCCAACAGCAACGCGATCTGGCCGAACTTCCGCAGCCCGCTCCTGTGGGACGTGTTCGCGGTGTCGACCTACGGCACCGTGTCGCTGCTGTTCTGGTACATGGGCATGATCCCCGACTTCGCAACGCTCCGCGACCGCGCCGATGAGCGGCTGCGGCGGCTGGGTCAGGGCGGCCCGACGATCCTGCCCTTCATCCCGGTGCGGATCGACGCGGTCCGCGTCTTCGCGTACGGCCTGCTCGCGATGGGCTGGCGCAACAGCGGCCGCCACTGGCACCGCTACGAGGCGGCCTACCTGATCCTCGCGGGCATCTCGACGCCCCTGGTGCTCAGCGTGCACTCGATCGTGTCTTTCGACTTCGCGACATCGATCCTGCCCGGCTGGCACACCACGATCTTCCCGCCCTACTTCGTCGCCGGCGCCATCTTCGGCGGCTTCGCGATGGTGCTGCTGCTCCTGATCCCGTCGCGTGAGCTGTTCCCGAACATGAAGGACTTCATCACGCTCCGGCACCTGGAGAACATGGCCAAGATCATCCTGGCCACGGGCATGATGGTCGGCTTCGCCTACTCGATGGAGTTCTTCATCGCCTGGTACGGCGGCAACTACTACGAAGTGGCGGTCTTCATCAACCGAGCGTTCGGCCCCTACTGGTGGGCCTATTGGGCGATGATCAGCTGCAACGTCCTCTCGCCGCAGGTGTTCTGGAACAAGGCGATGCGGCAGAGCCCGATCGTCATCTTCATCGTGTCGTTCCTGGTGACGATCGGCATGTGGTTCGAGCGGTTCGTGATCATCGTCTCGAGCCTGCACCGGGCGTTCCTGCCCGGCGAGTGGCACATGTTCCACCCGACCGCGGTCGACATCATGATCTTCGTGGGCTCGTGCGGCGTGTTCCTCACGCTGTTCCTGCTCTTCCTCCGCTTCCTGCCGGTGTTCGCGATGGCCGAGCTCAAGGCCGTCCTGCCGCAGGCGAGCCCGCACCCGCACCACGATGAGCCGCACGGGCACGGAGACTGATCCCATGGCCTCTGGACACAGCAACGCAGCCCGGCCGCCCGCGAAGGGCCCCGGAAAGAACACCTCCGGCAAGATCTACGTCACCGAGACCGGCGAGCAGATCCACGGGATCCTGGCGCAGTTCGCCACCCCCGCGGACCTCTTCCACGCCGCGGAGACCGTGCGTGATTCTGGCCTGTCGCGGTGGGACACGTTCTCGCCCTTCCCCGTGCACGACATGGAGTCGGCGATGGGCTTCTCGCGCACCAAGCTCCCGCTGCTGGTCGCCGTGGGGGGCTTCTCGGGCGTGGGACTGGGCTATCTGATGCAGTGGTGGATGTCGGCGGTCGACTACCAGCTCGTGACGCAGGGCAAGCCCTTCGGCGCCTGGGAGCAGTTCGTTCCCATCACGTTCGAACTGGGCATCCTGCTCTCGGCGTTCACGGCCATCATCGGCATGCTCGCCTTGAACGGGCTGCCGCGGTGGCACCACCCGCTGCTGAAGAAGGACTCGTTCCTGCGTGCAAGCCAGGACGCGTTCTTCATCTGCGTCGAGGCGTCGGACCCCAATTTCGATCCCGACCGCACGCGGGCACTGCTCGAGTCGGCCGGGGCGACGCGGATCGAACTGGTTGAGGAGTGAAGTCTCGACGGCGCGGCGATGCCGCGACCGCTGGTGAACCCATGACGACGACACAGACCAAGATGATGCTGACCCGGGCCGCGGCGATCGCCGTGGGCGCGGCGGCGTTGGTGACCCTGGGCGGCTGCCGCGGCGACCGCTCCGAGAAGCCGCCCCGCCAGTTCTTCCCGGATCTGGACGATCAGCCCAAGTGGAAGCCGCAGAGCGAGTCCGACATGTTCGCCAACAAGCGGACGATGCGGACCCCGGTTCCCCAGACGGTCGCCTTCGGCCGCCGCCCCGTCGTCTCCGACGACGACTGGGCCGAGTCGCTGATGCGCGAGCGCGAAGCGCTCCTCGCCGCGGACGACCTGGTGTATCAGGGCGTGACCCCGAGCGGCGCGTACACCGACACGATCCCCGTGGCGGTGAATATCGAGCTGCTCCGCCGCGGCCAGGAGCGGTACAACATCTACTGCTCGGTCTGCCACGGCTACTCCGGCGACGGCAAGGGCATGGTCGGCACGCAGTGGTCCTACCCCCTGCCCAACTTCCACGATCCCAAGTACACCGATCCCTCCCAGCCGCAGGGGCTCGATGGGTACCTGTTCCACGTGGCGCTCAACGGCGTGATCGACGTGACCGGCGCCCAGAAGATGCCCGGTTACGCGCACGCTCTAACCGAGCGTGATGCGTGGGCGGTGGTGGCGTATATCCGGGCGCTGCAGGCCAGCTCCGCCGGCTCGCTCGAGGATGTGCCCGAGTCGCAGCGTCCGCAGGTTCGTCAGCAGATGGAGCGGGCCGCCGCGGCGGCCCCGCAGACCGGCGCCCCCGCGGGCGGACAGGGCACTGACGGACAGGGCACAGACGGCCAGACGGGAGGTTCCCAGTGAGCCACGCGATCACCGCAGAAGCCGGGCACGCGCAGCCGGCCATGCGTCCGGTTGACATGTACCCGGCGCTGAGCCCGACGAACACCATGTTCGCCAAGGGCGCGGGCGCCAAGTCCAAGCTCGTCATGGGCGTCGGCGCGATCACCGTCGCTGTCGCGGCCATCGCGGGCGGCATGCTCTCGATCGGCGGCGTCAGCCTCGCCCACGTGCTGGGCGCGTACCACATCGCCGCGATGGGCACGCTCGCGCTCTGCCTGGGCGCGATGTTCTTCGTGCTGGTCTTCCACCTGCTGCAGGCGGGCTGGGTCGGCACGATCCGCCGCCAGTTCGAGAACGTGATGGGCTTCGTGCCTTTCGCCTTCGCGATGGCCGCGGTCACGCCCGTGCTCGACTACTTCCTGGGCGGGTACCTCTTCGCCTGGATGAGCGATGAGATGGCGAGCGATTACCTGCTGCAGAAGAAGCAGGCGTTCTTCTTCGCGCCGTTCCACATCACCGAAGGGCACAGCGCGTTCCCCGCGTTCTTCTTCGTCCGGCTGGCGATCTACGGGTTCGCGTGGACGTTCCTGTCGCGGCGTCTGGCGGCTCTGAGCCTCGAGCAGGACACCTCCGGCAACATCGAGAACTCGGCCAAGGCCCGATTCATGTCGGCCTGGGGCATCCTGGTCTTCGCCCTCACCACGGCCTTCGCGGGCTTCGACCTCCTGATGAGCCTCGACTTCCGCTTCTTCAGCACCATGTGGGGCGTGTGGTACTTCGCCGGCGCGGCCTTCAGCGGCGTCGCGCTCGTCACGATGGTTCTTGCCTTCATCCGCCGGGCCGGCAAGCTCGAGGGCACCGTGACGTCCGAGCACTTCCACGACCTGGGCAAGCTGATGTTCAGCTTCACGGTCTTCTGGGCCTATATCTCCTTCAGCCAGTACTTCCTGATCTGGTACAGCAACATCCCCGAAGAGACCGCGTTCATGGGCCACCGCAACAGCGGCATCTGGAAGCCGCTGTTCCTGCTGCTCATCTTCGGGCACTTCATCGCGCCCTTCCTCATCCTGATCTTCCGTCCCATCAAGCGCAACCCCGCAGCGCTGATCGCGATCGGCGCCTGGGCGATCCTCATCCACTTCATGGACATCGCGTGGATGATCCGCCCGGTGGCCTACCTGCGGACCGAGCTCCCCGAGCCCGGCTTCGCGGGCGCGTGGCTCGAGCTACTCATGATCTCGGGCGTGCTGATGGTCTTCATCGGGTGGCTGGTCGGCCGGATCACCAGCACGCGGCTGGTGGCGGTCAACGACCCCTACATGCACGAGGCGATCGTTCACAAGAACTACGTGTGATTTGATTGGGTCTTATTCGGGTTGGCGGTCCGGTTGCCGCCTATTGTCAGGCAGTAATCCGTCCGGTCAGACAGGACGAATACAGGTTTGATGGCCGGGCGGCCCCGGCCGGAGCCAGAGCATGAGCGGACACGCACACACCCCTTCCGTCCACGAGCACGCCGATGCGTGGCATCATCACACCAAGTCCGAGGGTCTGCCGCAGGCCGAGCACACCGGCGTCATCAACACGCGGATGCTCACGCTCTGGGGCGTCGGCATCGGCCTGTCGGTGGTGGCGGTGGTCATCGTCCTGATTCTGTACTTCGGGAAGGTGGCGACGCGGGTGAAGCGGGAGCGGATCGAGACACCCGCGATGGCGCACAACTACACCGTGTACCGCGCCGGCGAGAACGCGCTCCTGGGCATGGACGGTCAGCCCGGCGTGTACAAGGCGCTCGATGCAACCCGCGGCACGGTCCAGATCCCGGTCGATGCGGCGATGCAGAAGGTCATCCGCCGGTACTCGGAGGGTCAGTAAGAACCGTTCATTGGCGCGCCCGCGCCGTACGAGGAGCATGATGCAGATCGCCCGCCGTCACAGCCCGTTCCATGCAGCCCGCTCGGCGATGATCCGCTGGGCGGCGGCGGTGTGCGTGGCCGCGGCGGGTGTCAGCGGCGCGATGGCGCAGACCGCGGGCGATGCCGACGGCGGCGATGACCAGTTCCTCGGCCGCCCGACGCAGATCCGCGGCATGGAAGTGGAGGAAAAGCTCGGGGCCCCGCTGCCTCTGGAGCTTACTTTCACGAACGCGCAGGGCGAGACCGTGCAGCTCGCCGACTATTTCAAGGACAACAAGCCGGCGATCATCGGGCTGGTCTACTTCAAGTGCCCGATCGTCTGCTCTGTGCTGATGGAGAAGCTCTCGCAGTCGCTGCGGGATGTCGACCTGACGGTGGGGCAGGACTTCCGCGTGCTGCTCTTCAGCTTCGACTTCACCGAGACGACCGAGCTGGCGGCGAAGCTCAAGGCCTACCACCTCGCGGGCTACAACCGCGATGTGACCGACGAGGTCCGCGCGGGCTGGGAGTTCCACACGTCCGATGCGGCCTCGGCCAAGCAGCTCGCCAACGCCCTGGGCTTCAAGTACCGCCGGCTCGATAACGGCGAATTCACGCACCCGGTCGCGCTCTTCTTCGTGACGCCCGATGGGAAGATCAGCCGTTACCTGTACGGGTTCACGATCCCGCCGCGTGATGTGAAGCTCTCGCTGATCGAGGCGAGCAGCGGGCGGCTGGCCAGGAGCCTGGGCGATCGCCTGAGCTTCTTCTGCTACGAGTACGACCCGGAGGCCGGCGCCTTCACGCTCCAGGCGGTCCGGGTGATGCAGGTCGCGGGCATCGCGACCATGGTTGGGCTGGGCGGGTTGATCACAGCGCTGTTCGTGGGCGAGCGGGTGCGGCGGCGGATGGCCGCCGCGGGCGCAGCCAACGGCGGGACGCAGCAGGACAACGCGGCGGTGATCGCCGCTTCGACGGGGACCGATCGATGATTGCCAGCTTGATGTCGGGCATGTCGGGTGTGTTGCTGGGGCAGGGAGAGACCGACCTGCTCACGCGGTGGTTCTTCCGCACGCCCGCGGCGACCGATGCGGGCCGCCACACCGATGCCCTGTACATCGGGTTGTGGTGGTTCTGCGTCTTCTGGTTCGTGTTCCTGATGGCGCTGATGGCCTACTTCGTGGTGCGTTACCGCCGCCGCAAGGGTGTGCCCGCGCCGGTGAGCGCCTCGCACAACACGCCCCTCGAGATCGCGTGGACGATCATCCCGACCATCCTGGTCGGCGTGATCTTCTTCCTGGGCTTCGATGGCTACATGAACAAGATGGTCGCCCCCGGCAACGCCGTGGAGATGCGGATCACCGGCTTCAAGTGGAGCTGGAAGCTCGAGTACCCCAACGGCGCCGAGGCGACCGACCGGACCACGACGCCCGTCGGCTTCCGCGATGTGCCGCTCTTCTACATGCCGGCCGAGGTGCCCATCAAGTTCCGGATGAACAGCCAGGACGTGATGCACGCGTTCTGGATCCCCGACTTCCGCATCAAGATGGACCTCCTGCCCAACCGCTACACCTCGCTCTACTTCCAGGCCGAAGCGCCCGATGGCGCCAACGTGCTCCCGACTTCCGCGGAGGATGCCGCGGCGAAGAACCTCCCGTTCAACGAGTCGCTCGCCGGCGTGCCCTACACCGACCACTGGGTCTTCTGCGCCGAGTACTGCGGCACGGAGCACTCGGAGATGGCCGCGGTTATCCGCGTGATCCCCGAGGACGCTTTCAACAAGTGGGTCGCGACCGCCGGCATCGGCAACCTCGAGCCGGTGCAGATCGGCGAGATCGTCTACAAGCAGAACTGCCAGGCCTGCCACTCGGTCGACGGCGGCGCCAACACCGGGCCGACGTGGAAGGACCTGTACGGCTCGCAGCGGCAGTTCGTCGACGGCACCAGCGCGGTGGCCGACGAGAACTACATCCGCGAGTCGATCCTGTACCCGAGCCGCCAGCTCGTGCAGGGGTATGGCAACAACATGACGTCCTTCGCCGGCGTGCTGAGCGACAAGCAGATCGACGGTGTGATCGCCTACATGAAGTCGCTGAGCGTCAACGCCCCGGCCGAGCCGGCCGCGGGCGAGGGTGATGGTGAGGGCGCGGGCGAGGCGCCGGCCGGGACGGATGCTCCGGCCGAGGGCGGCGGACAGTAACAGACGGATTCGCGAAGTACTTCCGGGCCGCGGCCCGGTGTGTTGGAGGTGTCTGAATCATGAGCGCAGCGAGCCACGCAACCGGCCATGCAGGCGGCCATGCTCATCACGGCAACTACCTGACCCCCAAGGGCGGGTTCTGGACGACCGTGAAGGACTGGGCGACCACTGTCGATCACAAGAAGATCGGCATCATGTACCTGTTCGCGATCCTCTTCATGTTCTTCCTGGGCGGCGTGATGGCGCTGGCCGTCCGGGCGGAGCTGTGGGAGCCGGTCCGGCAGGAGGGCGGCCAGATCAGCGGCCAGATGCTCTACAGCATGTTCAACAGCGAGCCGGCGACGTCGATCGCCGAGGGCAACAACAACTACAACCGCGTCTTCACGCTGCACGGCGCGATCATGGTCTTCATGGTGATCGTGCCCAGCATCCCCGCGAGCCTGGGCAACTTCCTGCTCCCGCTCATGCTGGGCGCCAAGGACGTCGCGTTCCCGCGGCTGAACCTGCTGAGCTGGTACATCTACCTCTTTGGCTCGTTCTTCGCGGTGATCTCGCTGGTCATGGGCGGTGTTGATACCGGCTGGACCTTCTACACCCCATACTCAACAACAACCGAAGGCTACTGGCGCGTCGTGCTGATGGTGCTGGGCGCCTTCATCCTGGGCTTCAGCTCGATCCTGACGGGCCTGAACTTCATCGTCACGGTGCACAAGCTGCGGGCGCCCGGCATGGGCTGGTTCGACATGCCGCTGTTCGTCTGGGCGATCTACAGCTCGGCGATCATCCAGGTGCTCGCGACGCCGGTCATCGGCATCACGCTGCTGCTCCTGATCATGGAGCGAGTCTTCCGCATCGGCATCTTCGATCCCGCGCTGGGCGGCGACCCGGTGCTGTATCAGCACTTCTTCTGGTTCTACAGCCACCCGGTGGTGTACGTGATGATCCTGCCGGGCATGGGCATCATCTCCGACGTCATCGCGGTGCAGTCGCACAAGCGGATCTTCGGCTACCGCGCGATCGCCTTCGCCTCCCTGGGCATCGCGGCGGTGAGCTTCCTGGTGTGGGGCCACCACATGTTCACGAGCATGAGCGAGCTGGCCGCGATGGTCTTCTCGGCTCTGACCTTCCTCGTGGCGATCCCCACGGCCGTCAAGGTGTTCAACTGGATCATGACCCTCTACAAGGGCTCGATCGCGTTCAACACCCCGATGGTGTACACGCTCATCTTCCTCGTGCTCTTCTCGATCGGCGGCCTGACCGGTCTGCCCCTGGGCACGCTGGCGACCGATGTGCATCTGCACGACAGCTACTTCGTCGTCGCCCACTTCCACTACGTGATGATGGGCGGCACGATCATGGCTCTCATGGCCGGCCTGCATCACTGGTGGCCCAAGTTCTTCGGCAAGATGTACAACGAGCCGATGGCGATCGTGGGCGCGCTGCTCGTCTTCGTCGGCTTCAACATCACCTTCTTCACGCAGTTCTTCCTGGGCTCGCAGGGCATGCCCCGCCGGTACGCGAGCTATGTCGATGAATTCCAGTTCCTGCACCAGGTCTCGACCGTCGGGTCGTTCCTGCTGCTGGTCGGCTTCCTGGTGCACCTGGGCGTGTTCATCCACTCCCTCGTCGCCGGCAAGACCGCGCCCGCGAACCCGTGGGGCGGCCTGACGCTCGAGTGGCTGGCCGACAGCCCGCCCGACGAGCACAACTTCCACCACGAGCCGATCGTCAAGCACGGCCCGTACGACTTCGACGCGGTCGTCCCGCCGCACTGGGACCCGGCCGACTACCCGCTCCCCGCGGATGTCACCAAGCCGCACAACGTCGTCAAGGCGCACTGACTCAAGCCCGCCGCGTCGCCCCGGAAATCGGGGCGACGCGTCTTGCCTTTCGCGAACCGTTCCCCCGCACAGGATGCATCGATGAGCACGCTCGACACCAGACCGAACCAGCCCGCGGCCAACAAGCCCGTCTGGTCACGCTACGTCCACGGGCACCACTGGCGGACCGCGGCGGAGGAGTTCGATGGAGCCAAGCTCGGCTTCTGGCTCTTCCTCACCACGGAAGTGCTGCTCTTCGCCGGCATCTTCTGCGCCTACGCACTCTTCCGCGCCATGTACCCCGAGGCCTGGGCCGAGGGCTCGGGCTCGCTGGACTGGAAGTGGGGCGCGCTCAACACCGTCGTGCTGCTGGTCTCCAGCTACACGATGGCCGCGTCGATCTACGCCTTCCAGACCGACCAGCAGAAGCGGGCGCAGATCAACCTGCTGATCACGCTCGTGGCCGGCTTCGCGTTCCTCGCCATCAAGTTCCTCTTCGAGTACACGCCCAAGTGGTCGGGCTACTTCTTCGTGCTCGACCCCGCGCTCAGCCACTACCCCGAGAGCGGCAAGACCGCGCTGGGCGGGCTCTTCCACTTCGTCGAGGGCTACGGCGGCAAGCGACCCGGCGAGCTCTTCAGCTACCCCTTCGCCGAGAGCGCCAACATGCCGCTCTGGTGGAGCGTCTACTACTGCGGCACTTCGCTCCACGCCCTGCACGTCATCATCGGCATGATCCTGATCGCCCGCGTCTACGTGAAGGGCGTCAAGGGCCACTACGGGCCGACCTACTACACCGGCGTCGAGATCGCCGGCCTCTACTGGCACCTTGTTGACCTCATCTGGATCTTCCTCTTCCCGCTCCTCTATCTGATCCACTGATCCTGGATCACGCCGCCCCCGGCGGCAACGCCCCGCTCGAACCACGCGAACCACCGCACCAGACACCGGGTCAACACACCATGGCACACGCACACGCCGCCAACCCCAGCGAATTCAACGAGCTCGACCCGCACGGCGCGGGCGGGCACGGCCAGCACGAATCGCACGTGATCGTCGGCCCCTTCACGCTCCGGCTGATCCTCGCGATCCTGCTCTTCTTCACCGCCACGACCGTCGGCCTGGCGCAGCTCGAGATCTGGATCGCCGGCTTCTTCGACATCACGCTGCCGCTCTGGCTCAACATCGTGATCGCGATGTCGATCGCCACCGTCAAGGCCGTGCTGGTCATGGCGTACTTCATGCAGCTCCGCTACGACAACCCCATCAACACCATCCTGATGGGTTTCTGCATCTTCGGCGTGCTGCTGTTCATCTGCTTCACCGCCATGGACCTGCTCACCCGCGACCGCATCTACGACTTCAAGGAAGGCCAGGTCGTCGCCGGCGGCACGTTCCAGGGCAACCTCTCCCGCGTCGATGTCGCCCGTCAGGAGTTCATCGAGAGGGTCGGCGAGGACCGCTACAAGGAAATCAAGGCCGCCATCAAGCACGATGCCCACGGCCACGGACATGGCGATTCCGCCGTGGTCGGCAGCACCGCAAGCAAGTCGCGCCCCATCGTCGGCACGACCGATGCCCTCTCCACCGAGCCCGCGCATCACGACGGTGGCCACGGCGACGGGCACGGAAACCACAAGGCGGGCTCCGGCGAAGGACACTCCGCCGGGGACGGCCACTGACACCGCCGGGCGGTCCGTGAACGCCGCCGCGGCTGCACCGACATGACCCGCAAGCGCCTCATCTCGTTCGCCGTCGCCGCGCTCGGCCTGGCCGTCATGATCGGCGCCGGCGTCGACATGACCCGCCGCATCGTGGCGTTCAACGAAGCGGCGGATCGACCCTTCTTCGTCTTTCAGGTCATCAACGCCCGCGAGTTCGGCCACTACGGCCGCCGCGTTACGCTGACCGATGTCGAGCAGGACGGCGTCGACTATGTCGAACTCGATTACGACGGCGAGACCCGTCGGCTCCCGGTCACGATCCCGCCGCGGTTCGAGATCGCCACACTCGAAACCCACCACGACTGGCTCCGTGCCCTCCGCATCGTCGATGGCACGGGCCTCACGTTCGAAGAGATCGAGAACCGCACCAGGAGCGGCGATCTCGACGTGCGCCTCGTGATCGTCACCAAGTCCCCCCGCCCGGGCGCTGATCCGGAAACCTGGGGCACGGTCTGGAAGAAGGACTGGACCTTCGACTTCTACGAACTCAAGGCCGACGGCTCGATCGAAGAGCAGCGGCTCAAGTACCCGCAGGGACGGGTGGGCACGCTCCCGGGCCCCGGCGAACTCGCCGAGAACACCTGGCAGTACGAGGCCGCGCTGCACCTGATGCCCCGCGGCCCGACCGGCCGCTTCCGCAACAGCGCGCTCGATGTCGTCGGCTGGACGCTCCCGGCGATCGCGATCAGCGGGCTCGCGATCGTGCTCGCGCTGGGCTTCGGCTTCGCCCCGCCGCGGGCGGAGCGGATGCCCGAAGGCGATGCGAAGAACGTTTAAGCACCAACAATCGGCTGAAGGCGGCAGATCTTGCTGCTTAGTGCGGGAAAGGGTAGAGTCGTGTTCATCGGGAGGTACCGATGGACGTGCTTTTCTACTACGCGGCATCTGCTCGGCGCGCTGACGCGGAGACAGCTGAGACCCCATCGTTAAACAGCGAGCATGACACGCTTCATTCAGCCGAGCCGAGCGACACGGTCTGGGTAATCACTTGGGAGGATGGCCGGTACCGGCTCCTGCAGCGTTTCGTGGTGGCTGAGAAACAGATTGTGCCAGACGGACGGTACGGCCCCTACAGGCTGGTTCCGGATTTCGCTCAGTCAAGGAGGTATCACCTTCTCAAGACGCCGCCGATTACGGAATTGCTCGAGCAGACATCCTTGAAGCCGAAGCCCGCCGGATCGAGCTTCCAAGGACGAAGTCACGTGCGCCCGCTCAGCGCAGAAGATGCGATGTTGTTCCGCGACTTCGCAAGGGATCAGATCGCGTGCGAACTTGCACTTGATGACTGAATCAGATCAGCGGAACACCGAGTCCACGCCGCCGTGGATCCAGAAATCGATGTCGTTGAGCACCTTGGCGAGCACCAGGCTGATCGCGATGATCGAGATGAAGCTGGTGACGAACGAGTCGGTCGTCGCCGCGCCGACGCCCTGCGCACCGGGCTTGCAGTTGAAGCCCTTGTAGCAGGCGACGATGCCGATCGCCGCTCCGAAGAAGATCGACTTCACCAGCCCGCTGAACACATCGAACCACGTGATGAACAGGTCCGAGTAGCGGAAGTACAGGTTCGGGTCCGCGGTGTAGAACTTCGTCGTCACCAGCCAGCTCCCGAGCACCCCGCACAGGTTCGAGACCACCGTGAGCGCCGGGATCATGGCCACGCAGGCGATGAACCGCGGCACGACGAGCACGCGGACCGGGTCCGACGCCATCGCCTTCATCGCATCAAGCTGCTCGGTGACGCGCATCGATCCGAGTTCTGCCGTCAGCGAGCAGCCGACGCGACCGGCGAGCATCACCGCCGCGAGCACCGGGCCGATCTGCTTGACGATCGACAGGTTCACCACGCCGCCCAGCCGCGTCTCCTGCCCAATCGACTGGAACTGCCGGTACCCCTCGAACGCGAGGATCATCCCGATGAACCCGCCGGTGATCGCAATGACCGGCGCCGACATCGTGCCCACGAAGAAGAGCTGCCGGCCGATCCGGTCACGCTGGCACCAGGTCCGCACCGCCCCGATCGCCCGGATCGTCGCCGCGAAGAACTGCACGAACCGCCCGAACGATGCGACCAGATCGAGCACCGCGCGGCCGAACGCGGCGATCGCGACGAGCGGCCGTTTGATCGTAAAGCCTTGTGCGTCGGCGGCGCCGTCGGTCATGGGAGCAGCGGTGGGGTCGTCGGCGGGGGTGCCTGGGGGTAGGGGTGGAATCGCCGCGGCGCTCGTCGCCGGGCCGCGGCCGGGAAGGTTAGCACTTCCGAACCTGGCCGAAGCCGGATTCGCGAACCGCCCGCGGAATCCGAATCGCGCAAAAACAAAGGCGGCCCCGACAGGGGCCGCCTTCGCGAATCTGATCAGTTCGTCAGGCCGCGCCGATCACTTGCTGAAGTCGGGCTGACGGGTCGGGGGCACCTCGCGGGAGGGCTCCATCGATGACGAGCCGCTGTTGGCCGGGGCGTTGGCCGCCGCCGTGCCGCGCGACTGGGCGAGGTAGATCTCGACGCGCCGGTTCTGCGGCGTGTTACCGCTGGGTGTGTTGGGGACCAGCGGGCGGTGCTCGCCCCACCCGGCCGCCATCATGCGGCTGGAGGGAACATTCATCCGGCCCAGCTCATCGATCACCGCGATGGCGCGGTGGGCCGAGAGGTGGCGGTTGGTCGGGTGCCGCTGGGCGGTGCCGGCGCTGATCCGCTGGCTGTCGGTGTGGCCCTCGATGATGATCTCATACTTCGAGGCGGCATCGGAACCGAGGATCTGTGCGAGGGCCTGGAGAGCCTGGCCGGCCTCGGCCTTGACGACCGCCGAGCCCGAGTCGAAGGTGAGGTCGGAAGCGAAGCGGAGCATGCCGCGCTCGGAGTCGTAGCGGATCAGGTCGGGATAGCGGGCGGCGAGCTCCTTGAGGGCCGCATCGGTCTCGGCGTCGAGCGGGCCGAACTGCATGCCCGACAGCCGCTGCTCGAGAGCGCGGTAGTCGGCGAGGGCCTGGTCGAGCTGGCGACGGAGCTCGGCGTTCTGGCTGGTCAGCTCGGAGAGGGCGCCCTCGCCGCGGCCCATCGAGCCGCGGAGCAGCTCGAGGGACTGCTGGGCCTGCCGCAGGTCCTGCTCGAGGCGGGCGTTGCGGGCCTCCAGGCTGCGGTTGGTTTCGTACAGCTTGTCGTAGTCACCCTGGCCGATACAGCCGGTCATCAGCATGGAGCCGGCGAGGGCGATCGGGGCGATCACGACACGGGAGAAACGGCGGGACGGGGTCTTCAACATTCCGGGCTCCTTCCGACACGGGCCGACGATCGGGATGGTGGTGGCCGGCGGCGGTCGGTCTATTCTCGGACTCTACTGGACAGGGGTGATCGTACTCCACCCCGCGGCCGTGGAGGGCAGCGCGGCGGACCGCCGCGGCTGCACGCAACGCCGCTTCAATGTGGTATCGGAGCCCGCGCCTCGAATCCATGAATCGCCGCGAAAGGCCCCCGCATGTTCTTCCCGCCCCGCTTCATCCGCTTCAACGCGGCATCGATCATCGACGCCACCGGCGATGTCTCGCCCGGGTCGATCCTGATCGGGGTTGAGGGCGGGATCGAGCGCCGCGACGGGCTGCTCGTCGTCGATGCGCCACGGATCGCGGCGGTCGGATCGCCCGCGGAGGTCGACGACTTCCTCGGCACGGCGGACGCCGCGGTCATCGATCGCCCGGATCATGTGATCACGCCGGCCTTCGCCAACGCGCACTGCCACCTCGACCTGACGCACATCGGGCCGCGGCCACACGATGCGGCGGGGGGGTTCGGGGCGTTTGTCGATCTCGTGCGAAAGGAACGGCGGACCGAGGACGAGCAGATCGCGGCCAGCGTGGCCGAGGGTATCCGGCTGAGCCTGGCGGGCGGCGTGCTGGCGGTGGGGGATATCGCCGGGTCGGTGCGGGGTCGGACATCGCTGGCGCCTTGGCGGACGCTCGCCGGATCGCCGCTGCAAGGTGTGAGTTATCTCGAGTTCTTCGCGATCGGCAAGGCGGCGGAGGCCGGACAGGCCCGTGCCGCGGAAGCCCTGGCGCAGGCCCGGCGGGAAGGACAGGGTCGGATCGCGATCGGGCTGCAGCCGCACGCGCCGAACACCGTCGGACTCGCCGGGTACCGATGGGCGGTCGAGCAGCGGGTCCCGCTGGCGACGCACCTGGCGGAGACCGCCGAGGAGCGCGAGTTCATCGGAGCAGGCACCGGTCCCCAAAGGGCGTTCCTCGAGCAACTGGGACTGTGGGACGATGCAGCGCTCGCGGAAATCGGTCGCGGTTCGTCGCCGGTGGCACACCTGGCGCCGGTCCTGGACAGCGCTGGGTTCCTTGTTGCGCACGTGAACGACGCCAGCGATGCCGACATCGAGATCCTGGCGCGGACGGGGACGGCGGTGGCGTATTGCCCGCGGGCATCGGACTACTTCGGGGCCGCGTCCCGCTTCGGGCCGCACCGGTACCGGGACATGATCGCGGCCGGCATACCGGTGGCGCTAGGGACCGACTCGATCATCAACCTGCCGGCCGGAACGGAGCGCCTCTCGACGCTCGACGAGGCCCGGTACCTCTGGCGGCGGGACCGGACCGACCCGATGCAACTGCTGGCGATGGCGACGACCGCGGGCGGACGGGCACTTGGACTTTCCGAAGGGGCCTTCCTGCTGGGAGCGGGGACTTCGGTGCTGGGATTGGCGGCGGTGCCGGGCCGGAGCTGGGCAGAGGCGCTCGGGAGCGAGGCTCCGCCGGAGTTGCTGTTAGCCCGGAAATAGTGCTGTCAGACCGTAATGTGGCGCGATCTGAACCCGCTGATCGGCGTACGATCGCGAGGGCGGGGAGGGCTGTGATTGTAATTTGTTTGGGATAGTCGCGTCCGCTATTGGCGGCGTTTCGCCGGATCACCCATGAGCGAGAAATGGCGTCGCAGCAAGGCTTGGGACGATGCGTTCCTGACGGGGGCGTTGCGGCCCGTGAAGTGGGTGCTGCGGGCGCTGAGTTCGATCTCGCTCTCGGTGGTGCTGCTCACATTCGTCGCTGTGTACGGTGCGCTGGCGAGCGTGCCGATCGGGCTGCTCGCGCTGATCCCGACCTACGTCGTGTACCTGCTGACGTTCCTGATCGTCGCGGCGGTGCTGATGGGGCTGCCGACCTTCGCCGCCCGGCGCATGTTGCGTGAGAAGCCGGCGGGGCGGTTCGCGGCGACGGTCCTGATGGGGCTCGTGCTGACCGCCGCATCGGCCTGGGTCTGGCACCGCTTCGCGTGGCCGCTGCTGCACTATGACCCGGTCCGCGGCACGGGTCTGCGCTTCTTCGCCGACTTCTCGCACGCGTACCGCAACATCACGATCCGGCGCCTGCCGGCGTTCGAGATGTCCGAGCTCGAGTTCTACGGCTGGTGGCCGATGCGGGCGGCGCTGATGCTGTTCGTGCTCAATCTCGTCGTGGCGACGGTGCGGCGGATCGAGTTCAACTTCAAGAACATCGGCGTGCTGACGGTGCACACCGGGATCATCGTGATCGCGCTCGGCAGCGTGTACTACAACGGCCTCAAGAAGGAAGGCGACACCGTGCTTCTCGCCGGCGGCTTCGATGAGGCCACCGGCACACCGCTGGCCGGGCCGCGGCAGAACGTCTTCTACGACAACACGCGGATGTCGCTGTTCGTCGATCAGTTCCGCGGCTTTGAACAGCGGCCGCTCGAGGATGTGCCGCGGTACAACAACTACAACCTGGGCGCATCGGGCGGTGAGAGCGCGTGGGTCGCGAGCCGGCGACTGCCGCCGTGGGAGGGTGTCCCGGATCTTGGGCCGCTCGACAATCCGGTGGTGGGCACGACGCTGGGGCGGGTTGATGAGGACATCAACTTCCGCGTGGTCGGCTACGCGTTCTACGCCGAACCGGGCGAGGATCGCGAGAAGGCGACGGCGCCGGCCGATCCGGCCGCCGCGGATCCGCTGCGGATCGTGTTCCTGTACAGCGGGCTGAACGATCCGGCGGGCGAGCTCTCGGAGAAGCCCGCGGCGTACTTCATGCTGTCGCCGCGGATGCCGAAGGACCGCGTGGTATTGCGGGAGGATCCCGAGTCCGGCCGCTCGCTGTTCTCTGTCGAGTACACGCAGGGAGAGAGCGCGGGCATGCCCGCAGCGCGGTGGCACGACCTGACCGAGACACTCCCGGCCGCGAGCTACGGGCTCGTGATCGAAGTGCCGGGCAGCGGGAGTAGCGAAGCGTTGCGCCAGGTCTATAGCGTGGCCCCCGGCCAGCAGATCAGCGTCGGCGAGACCGGCTACAGCGTGCGTGTGGATCGCATCGAGCCCCGGCCGCCGTTCCCAATCATCACGAAGGGGTACGAGGACGCGACCAGCGAGGTCGCGGTGGTGACGGTGACGACGCCCGGCGGCGAATCGTTCGAGCGGTGGGTCTATCACCGCTTCCCGGAGATCAATCAGGACCTGCTGGCGGAGACGACCGAGACCGGCCGCCCGTCGCGGCGGAACGCTGACCCCTCCATCCGCATCGGCCTGATCGCGGCGGATCACCTCGCGGTGTACATCGATGAGCCCGAACCGGGTCGCACGCGGGCGGTGGTGCGCCAGCCCGGCGGCGTGGTGAAAGTGTTCGACTCGATTACCGATGATTGGCTGCACGATGTGCTGCCGCGGGTCTCGATGCGGATCGGCGAGCGATGGGAGCACGCCCGCCGCGTCGTGCGTCCGATGCCGGTCGAGGAGAGCGAGCAGGACAAGCGGTTCATCGGCACGCACGACAAGGCGATGCTCGCGGTCGAGGTCAGTATCGCGGGGACGGACTGGTCGCGCACGGTGTGGCTGCCGTTCATGAAGTACCTGGGCATCGGCATGCCCGGCGAACAGACCGTGGCGCTGCCGGATGGCCGGCGTGTGCGGCTGGTCTTCGGTCGCCGGCAGCACCCCCTGCCGGGGTTTGACCTGCGCCTGGTCGATTTCCAGATGATCGCGTACGACCACCGCGGCGCGCCGCGTGACTATCAGTCGATCGTTCGCGTGACGCCGACGGGCGATGGCCCGCGCTTCGATGCGTTCGAGCACATCACCAAGCTGAACGCGCCGCTGACGGCGCCGTTCAGTTGGGAGGCGACGGAGGCGAGTCTGCCGGCGCTGGTGCTCGGGCGTCTGACGGCGGGGCTGAACCCCAACCAGTTCAAGTTCAGCCAGGCCGGCTGGGACAGCGAGGGGTGGAAGCAGTCGCAGCAGCAGGCCGACCAAGGGCTGCTGCCGCGTCCGTTCGCGACGTTCACGATCCTGGGCGTGGGCAACAACCCGGGCATCCACATCATCGCGCTGGGCAGCGTGCTGATGGGGATCGGGATCCCGTGGGCGTTCTACATCAAGCCTTGGCTCGTGCGTCGCGAGAAGAAGCGGATCCAGGAGCAGGTCGCCGCGGGCGCGTATGTGCGGCCGCGGCGTGTCGAGGAGCCGGCGGTCGAGCCGGTCGGCGCGGGATCGTGATGGTGGCGGTGATGCGCTGCCGCGGCGAAGCTTACGCTCCGCTGGATCGGAGCGAAGGAACAGGTGTGATGTCGATGCATCGATTCATCCTCGGACTGATCACGGGACTGATCGCGGTCCTCTTGTTCGCGGCCGCCGCGCCGGCGCAGACCGGGCCCGCGGGCAACGAGCACCCGGAGACGCCGATCGTGTCCGATCGGGCGGGCGAGGTGGTCAACCCCTTCGGCGAGCCCGAGCGGGGTCCGCGGGTTCCGCGCGAGCAGAAGGCCGCGTTCGCGGAGCAGGTCGATCTGTCGCCATTGCGGGCCACGCCGGTGTTCCATCGCGGCCGCGTGAAGGTGCTCGATACGCTGGCCCGCGAGACCGTGCGTGCGCTGACGGGCCGCGGCGATTACCAGGACTTCCTGGGCGTCGGCGCCGATGCGGACAAGGTGACCAAGCACGGGTACGACCCGCTCTTCACGCTCTTCGACACGTTGATCGACACCGGGTATTACATCGACAAGCCGCTGATCTCGGTTGAGTACCTGCCGCTGCGGCGGTCGTTGCTCGAAGCGCAGTACCCGAAGGATCCGGATGCGGTGGAGCGTGCGCTGAAGGTCGGCCGCCTCTCGCCGATCCAGTTCGATACCTACGGGCCGCGGGTGGCCGATGAGCACATGGACGAGCCGCAGTACCGCCAGGGGCTGGGCAAGGCCGATGATGCGATCCGGCTGTTCCTGGGGACCAACAGCAACATGCTGCTGGTGACACCGCCCACCCGTGATGCCGAGTGGAAGCACCTGGCGACGCTCCCCGCTGATCACCCGGCCCGCCTGGCCGCAGCGCGGATGGGCGCGGCGTGGCGTGCGATGGATGCCGCTGGTGTGAACAGCGCGGCGAGCGATCTCGCTTCCGCGCTGGCGGGGGTCAACCCCGGCGTAGTGTCCACCGGGCGCGCGGACCTCGAGCTGCTCTACAACCGCGTGAAGCCGTTCGAGTACGGGTTCTGGGCCTACTTCCTCTCCGCGCTGATGCTGCTGCTGTCGTTCGGCACCGGCCGCAAGTGGCTGCGTGTCGGCGGCGTAGGGCTCTTGTTCGTTGCCGTGAGCCTGCACGCGGCGGGGTTCATCGCCCGGTGCGTTATCGCCGAGCGGTTCGCGATCCAGAATCAGTTCGAATCGATGACAGGCCTGAGCCTGTTCGCCTCGGTGCTGGGCACGGGCATTATGCTGATCAAGAAGCAGTGGCTCTTCGGCGCGGCGTCGGCGATGGTCGGCTTCATCGTGCTGATCGCGGCGACGCAACTGGGCATCCCCGGCCAGAACATCGAGCGTGAGGCCGCGATCCTCAACACGAGCGTGCTGCTCAAGTACCACGTGACGACCGTGCTGGTCAGCTACGGGCTGATCGCGATGGGATGCGTGGTGAGCCTCTTCTACCTGGGCGTGCACTACTACGCGCCCGGGCGGGCCGCGGCGGTCGCGGGCGGCAGCGACAGCATGGTGCTCGCCGCGGGCGCGCTGGGCGAGGACACTGCGCCCGCCGGGAAATCCCGCCTGCTTCACGATCTGGACCGCGCACAGATGATCGTCCTGCAACTCGCGTTCTGGACGCTGGGTGTCGGCATCCTGCTGGGCGCGTGGTGGGCGGACCACTCCTGGGGCCGTTTCTGGGCGTTTGACTCCAAAGAGACATGGGCGCTGGTCACCTGGATCGTCTACCTGATCGTGATCCACATGCGCTTCGCGCAGATCAAGGACCGCGGGCTGACGACGGCGTGGCTGAGCGTGGTCGGCTTCATCGTCATGCTCTGGACGTACTTTGGTGTGAACCTCCTGCTGCCGGGGCTGCACGCGTATGCGTGATCGGATCTGCGCGGGTGAGCGGCTGGGGCGGGCGTTCTTCGCTCGTGATCCCGAAGCGCTCGCGGCGGATCTGCTCGGCCGCGTGTTGGTGCGGCGGCTCGAAGACGGCACGCGGCTCGCCAGCCGGATCATCGAGACCGAGGCGTACCTGGGCGTGATCGACCGGGCCGCCCACACCTTCGGCGGCCGACGCACGCCCCGCAACGAGGCGATGTACGGTGAGCCCGGGACGCTCTATGTGTACTTCACCTACGGCATGCACCACTGCGCCAATGTGGTCTGCGGCGCGAAGGACGAGCCGGTCGCGGTGCTGCTGCGGGGGCTGGAGCCGGTCGATGGAGTTCCCACCATGCGGGCGCACCGCGGCGAGGGCATCCGCGACACCGGGCTCTGCAGCGGTCCGGGCAAGCTCTGTCAGGCGATGGGCATTGACCGAAACCTCAACCACACCCTCCTGACCGGTTCGGATACGGTCTGGATCGAGGCGGGCGAGCCCGTCGACGCCGCGGCGGTGGTGCGGTGCCCGCGGATCGGGATCGGATCGGCTGGCGAGTGGGTGGACCGGCCGCTGCGGTTCTACCTCCGCGGCAACCCGCACGTGAGTGTGAAGGACCGGTCAGAGCGGGTTTCACACGGTGGGCAGAAGGTTGCCCAGACTCTCAAGCGGCGGGTCCGAGAATGACGAAGGAGTCCCTGCGCTGGGGGCGCCCTTGGCCGCGGAAAATTCCGCCGCCTAGCATGGAGCCCCGTTTGGGCTTGCAGGCGTCGCACACGCCGTTGTGGGCAGCCCGAGAGGAAAGTCGCAGTGGCCGAGCAGTTCATCTCTGATTGGAAGCGGCTGCAGCAGTCGGCCGGTCCCTTCCCGCCGCAGGCGTACCAGTTCGTCCGCGAGGGGCTGGCGCACACCGTCAAGTCCATCCACGGCGATATGGGTCCGATGTCCGAGGACGAGTCGCGGCATGTCAGCGGGCAGCAGCTCTGCCTGGGCCTGCGTGACTACGCCGTGAAGCAGTACGGCCTGCTCGCCCGGACGGTGCTCCGCAACTGGCACATCACCGAGACCGCCGACTTCGGTCGGATCGTCTTCGCGATGATCGACGCCGGGCTGATGCGCAAGACCGATGAGGATTCGATGGACGACTTCCGCGGGGTCTTCGACTTCGAGGAAGCGTTCAACGACCTGCCGGTGGCCTGAGGGCCGTTCCCGGAAGCAGCCGCGGGTTTCCGCTAATCTGGGGCCACTATGGCCCAGGGTGACCGCGGTACCGCACAAGACAAACGATCGGATTGGATGCGTCTGCACCTGTGGCAGATCCAGCCGCTGCGCGATGTGCTGGTGCTCGCCGCGATCTTCGGCGTCCTGTACATCGGGTACATCCTGAGCATCGTGACGGTGCCGATGCTGCTGGCGCTGACGCTGGCGTACCTGTTCGAGCCGGTGGTGGCGCGGGCGGCACGGACCAAGTACATCTCGCGGCCGGGCGCGGCGATGGGGATCATCGTGATCGCCGGCGTCGTGGTCATCGCGCCGCTTGTGGTGGGCCTGGGGTTCGCGGGCGTGCAGGGTGTGCAGTTCGCCCAGCGGATCGCGACGAAGGTCGAGCTCGTGTACGAATCGACGCGCCGGCCCGCGAGCGAGGAACTCCGCGAAGAGGTTCCCGAGGGCGCGTGGCGGGAGATCCGCGATTTCATCGTGGAGCAGGAGGGCCTGCGGCGGGCGGTGATCCGCGGGTTGTCGGGCTCCGCCGCGTCCGGCGAGGGCACACGGGAGGCGACAACGACGGAGAACCCGGCGCTGGAGCGCGAGCCCGCAGCGCCGATCGGGGCTCCGCCGGGGGCTGCGCAAGCGACCCCCGCGGGCGATGGCGCAGCGCCCTCGGCGGACGGTGCGGCCGGCGGGGCGGATGATGAGGAGATGCGTCGCTGGGCGTGGGTGGAGAAGCTTCTCGCTTCGGCGCGTGCGAATGCGGACGACCTGAGCAAGCGCGTGCTGCTCGCGGGCGGGGGCGCGATCGCGGCGCTGGTGGCGCTGGTCGGTTCGGTGGGCAAACTCGCGTTCGGCGCGTTCCTGACCGCGTTCTTCTTCTACTTCTTCTGCACCGGGTACGGAAAGGTGCTCGAGTTCTGGGAGGGGCTGATCCCCGAGCGCAAGCGGGCTCGGACCGTCGAACTGCTCAAGAAGATGGATGCGGTGATCGCGGGGTTCGTCCGCGGCCGCCTCACGGTGTGCGCGATCCTGATGGTCTACTTCGTCGTCGCGTACTGGCTGATCGGGGTGCCCGCTGCCTTGCTGGTGGGGCTGATCGTCGGCGCGCTCACGCTGGTGCCGTACATCTCGGGGCTGGGCGTGCCGGTGACGATGCTGTTGCTGTGGCTCGAGCCGTCGGACGGGTTCCGCAGCGCGTGGTGGTGGGTGGTGGGGGCGCCGATCGTGGTCTACATGATCGCGCAGTTCCTCGATGACTACGTGCTCACGCCGCAGATCCAGGGCAAGAGCACGAACATGGATGTGCCCACGATCCTGTTCGCATCGCTGGCGGGCGGTGTGCTTGCGGGGTTCTACGGCGTGCTGCTGGCGATCCCGGTCGCCGCGTGCATCAAGATCCTGCTCAATGATGTGTTCTGGCCGCGGTTCCGCGCGTGGAGCCAGGGGCGGGCATCGGACTTCCTGCCCATCGAGAAGGAGTAGCGGCGCTGTGAGCTTGAGTGATGCGCTGCGCCCCGGGCGCAGCGCATCACCGTGGCCGCACGCTGATCACTTCTTCCGCTTCTTGAACTTGCTCTTGACGCCGGGCGTGTAGCTCGAGCCGCGTGACCCGAGGCTGGGCATGCCCTTGAGCCCGGGCACCATGTTGCCGATGCCCTTCTCGCCGCCCATCGCCTTGGCGGCCTTCACGCGGTCCGCGGCGGAGAGGTTGGCCATCTTGGCGGTCATCGTGTTCACGGTGTTGAACTGCTTGACGAGCTGGGTGACCTCATCGGTCTTGGCGCCCGAGCCCGCGGCGATGCGCTTGCGGCGGGAGATGTTGATGACCTCGGGGTGCTTCTTCTCTTCCTTGGTCATCGAGCAGATGGTCGCCTCGACTTTGTCGAGGTGCTTCTCGTCGATGTGCAGGTCCTTGAGCATCGAGCCCACACCCGGGAGCAGGCCCAGGAGCTGCTTGAGCGGGCCCATCCGCCGCAGCGTCTTGAGCTGCTTGAGGAAGTCGTCCATCGTCATCTCGCCCTTGGCCATCTTCTCCTGAAGGGCCTGGGCTTCGGCTTCGCTCACCTGCTCCTGGGCCTTCTCAACGAGGGCGACGACATCGCCCATGCCAAGGATGCGGCCGGCGAAGCGGTCGGCGTGGAACTCCTCGATCGCGTCGAGCTTCTCGCCGACGCCGACGAACTTGATGGGGGCGCCGGTGACGTGCCGCGCCGAGAGGGCGGCGCCGCCGCGGGTGTCGGAGTCGAACTTGGTGAGGATGAGGCCGTCGACCTCGAGCTGCTTGTGGAAGGCGCGGGCGGAGTTGAGCGCATCCTGTCCGGTCATCGCATCGACGACGAGGAAGATGTGGTGCGGCTGGAGCAGGCGCTTGACCTGGTGCAACTCGCCCATGAGCTCTTCGTTGATGTGCAGTCGGCCGGCGGTGTCGAGGATCAGGACATCGACGCCGGCCTTGCGGGCGGCCTCGAGGGCCCGCTGGCAGACCTGGACCGCGACGCCGACGGCCTTGCCGTACGCCGCGACCTTGTCCTTCTCGCCGTAGAACATGACGCGGGCGCCGCCCGGCATCTCGTCCTGGACCTGCTTCGCGACGGTCTCGAGCTGATCGACGGCGGCGGGGCGCTGGAGGTCCGCGGCGGCGAGCATGACCGAGCGTCCGCGCTTCTTGAGGTACGCGGCGAGCTTGCCGCAGGTGGTGGTCTTTCCCGAGCCCTGCAGGCCGGACATCATGACGATGGTGGGGCCGGGCGCGACCTTCATGATCGCCGGCTCGGGGGCGCTGGGCGCAACCGCCTGGGGCAGGCCGGGGAACTCGGACTCGCCGGTCTCGCGCTTCGGCTCGCCACCGAGGAGCTCGATCAGCCGCTCGTTGACGATGCCGATGACTTCCTGGCCGGGCTTGAGGCTCTTGGTGACCTCGCGACCCACCGAGTCCTGCATCACCTTGCGGCAGAACTCTTCGACGACCTCGACATGGACATCGGCCTCGAGGAGCGCGGTGCGGACATCGTCCATTGCCTCGGCGACGTTCTTCTCGGTGATGTTGGCGTTGCCGGAGAGCTTGCGGAACAGGCCGTTGAAGGTGTCGTTCAGTCGCTCGAACATGGGATAGCTCGCCGCGGCGGGGCGCGGCCTCCGGGAGGCGTGGGGCGATCAGGGACTTGACCGGGCGGAGTGTAGGAAAGCCGGGGCGAGGCTGTCGGGGCGGGCCAGCGAGCCATGGGCTCAGGGCGGATCAGCGCTTGGCCTTGAGCCAGGCGTGCAGCTTCTTCGCGGGCCAGGTGTTGATGCACAGGTCGGGCGTGAGCCAGCCGCGGCGGCCGGTCTGGACACCGAAGCGGAGGTTGTCGTAGTCCGACTGGGTGTGGACATCGCAGTCGATCGCGAGGTGGCAGCCGGCCTCGACCGCAGCGCGGATGTGGGTGTCGCGGAGATCGAGCCGCATCCAGTGGGCGTTGATCTCGAGAGCGACATCGTGCTTCTTCGCCGCGGCGATGAGCTTGCTCATATCGGGTGAGAGGCCGGGTCGACGGCTGATCAGACGGCCGGTGGGGTGACCGAGGATGTGAACGAGCGGGTGCTCGATGGCTTTGAGAAGGCGTTTGGTCGCGGTGTCGGGGTCCTGGCTGAGCGCGGTGTGCGGCGAGGCGACGACGACATCGAGTTGTTTGAGGATGTCATCGGGGTAGTCGAGGGAGCCGTCGGCGAGGATGTCGACCTCGGAGCCGGCGAGGATGGTGATGCCCTTGACGGTGGTGGAGCGGACGGCCTCGATGTGCTCCATGAGGCGGTTGATCTGAAGCCCACCGGCGATGGCGCTGCTGCGGGAGTGATCGGTGACAGCGATGGTGTGGAAGCCGCGTTCCTTCGCGAGTGTTGCGAGCTCTTCGATCGACATCGCGCCGTCGGAGGCGGTCGTGTGCGCGTGGAGCTCCGCCTTGATGTCTGCGACTTCGATCAGCGTTGGTGACTCGGGGAGATCGAGCTCGCCGCGGTCCTCGCGCATCTCGGGCGGGATGTAGGGGAGCTTCAAGGCTTCGTAGATGTCCGCTTCGGTGCGGCTGGCGACGGGCTTGATGCCGCGGGCCTGCGGCGGCGTGGGCTCGTTGTCCTCGGGGAAGAGCCCCCATTCGTTGAGCGTCATGCCCATCTTGAGAGCACGCTCGCGGAGGCGGACGTTGTGCTCCTTGCTGCCGGTGAAGTAGCAGAGGCCCGAGCCCCAGGAGGCGGTGGGGAGGATGCGCAGATCGACCTGGATCGTCGGGCCGGCGTTGTCGGGGTCGGTCGAGCCGTCGATGCGGTAGTGGACGGATGACTTGAGATCGCCCGAGGCGATGATGTGCGATACGCCGGGAGCGGTGGTGAATGCCTTGGTGACCGCGGCACGCACCTTGTCATCGTCGGTCGCGACGAGGATGTCGACATCGCCCACGGTTTCCTTGCCGCGGCGGAGCGAGCCGGCGGCCTCGACCTGCTCGACGCCCTTGATGCAGCGGATGCCGGCGACGAAGGTGTCGGCGATGCGGCGGGCAACGCCCAGGAAAGTGCGGTCGCTCGCGGTCTTGGCGTGCGCGATCGAGTCCTTGATCTTGGCGACGCTTTTCTCGCCCATCCGCGGCAGCTTCAGCAGCGAGCCGTCGGCGATGGCGGCCTCGAGACCGGGCAGGTCGGTGATGCCGCCGTCCTGCCACATGCTCCGGACGGTCTTGGGGCCGAGGCCGGGGATGTTCAGCAGCGTGAGCAGCCCCTTGGGGATTTCTTTCTTCAGCGCGGCATGTTCGGCGATCGAGCCCTTCTCGCAGAACTCGATGATCTTGTCGGCTAGTTTGTCGCCGATGCCATCGACATCGGTGAGCGAAGACTTCTTCTTCGCGAGCTCGGTGATGTCGGCCGAGAGGCCCTCGACAGCGCGGGCGGCGCGGGAGTGCGCGGCGACGCGGAAGCGGTCCTGGCCCAGGAGCTCCATCATCTGGGCGATTTCTTCGAGAACGGCGGCGCAGCGTTCGTTGGTGGACATCGCGGGGATGGTAGCGGCGGGGGGCCGGAGCCCGCCCGCGGCGGGGGATGCACGCGACTCAGCCGACGTCGGCCAGGCCGATGTCCGGGCCGTGGGTCTTGACGAGGCGGCGGCGGAGCAGGGCTTCTTCCGGGGCATCGAGCCGCGGCGAGCGTTCGACCCACGCCGCGGCATCGCGCCGGGCCATCGCCAGGAGTTGGCGGTCCTGCATGAGATCGGCGACCTTCAGCGGCGCGACGCCGGACTGGCGGGAGCCGAAGAGCTGGCCGGGGCCGCGGAGCTCGAGGTCGCGCTCGGCGAGCACGAAGCCGTCGGTCACGGTTTCCATGACTTTGAGGCGCTCCTTCGCATCATCGGTCTCGGCATCGGCCACGAGGTAGCAGACCGAGTCTTTGCTGCCGCGGCCGATGCGGCCGCGGAGCTGGTGGAGCTGCGCGAGGCCGAAGCGGTCGGCCTGTTCGACGACCATCATCGTGGCGTTGGGGACATCGACGCCGACCTCGATCACGGTGGTGGCGAGCAGCACATCGATCTGGCCGAGACGGAATCGCTCCATGGTGTGCTCGCGGGTGTCGCGGGCGAGGCGGCCGTGGAGGATGCCGATGCGCTTACCGGGCAGGTAGTGCTCTTCGAGTTCTTTGGCGATGGTCTTGACGGTGCGGAGACCGGCGGTGGGCGCGGCGACCGCATCGCGGGCGTAGGGGTCGGGCGTGTCGAGCGATTCGAGCGTGGGCTCATCGGTCTGGCCGGCGTCGATCGCCGGGGCGACGATGTAGGCCTGGTCGCCCGCGGCCAGACGCTTGGCGATGGCCTTGTACATCGCGGGGCGGTTGAGGGCGGGGAGAACGGCGGTGGTGATCGGCCGGCGGCCGGGGGGCAGGCCGGAGATGGTCGAGACATCCAGATCGCCGAAGAGCGTGATCGCGAGTGTGCGGGGGATCGGCGTCGCGGTCATGACCAGCACGTGGGGCGTGGTTGAAGCGTCGCTGGCTTTCTCGCGGAGCGTGGCCCGCTGGTGGACACCGAAGCGGTGCTGTTCATCGATGACCGCGACGGCGAGCGAGTTGAAGCGCACCGATTCGGTCAGCAGCGCGTGCGTGCCGATGAGGATGTCGATCTCGCCGGCGGCGAGGGCGGCGAGCGTTGCTTCACGCTCGGGCCTGGGCGTTGCGCCGGTGAGAAGCTTGAAGCGGACGCGGGAGCCCTCGAGCACGCGGCCGATCGAGAGGTGGTGCTGTTCGGCAAGGATCTCTGTGGGCGCCATGATCGCGGCCTGGCGGCCGTCGGCGACGGCCATGAGCATCGCGTAGAGCGCAACGAGCGTCTTGCCTGAGCCGACATCGCCCTGGATCAGGCGGTTGGCCGGCGTTGCGCGGGTGAGGTCCTTGACGAGGTCGCGGACAACGCTCTCCTGGCCCGGTGTCAGCGCGAAGGGGAAACGCTCGCGGATGTGCGCATCGATCGCTTCGGTCCAGCGGAGCGCCGGGGCGCGCAGCTGGTTACGGAGGTGGGCACGCTTGATGAACACGCCAAGTTGCAGCAGCAGCAGTTCGTCGTACGCGAGGCGCCGGTGCGAGGCGTGGATTTCCTCGGGCGTTTCCGGCATGTGCTGCATGCGGTAGGAAGCGCCCAGCGGCGGCATGTTTCGTTCCGCGATGAACGCCGGCGGCAGGTGGTCCTCGATCAATGGCTCGGCGAGGGGCGCGGCGAGCTTCATGACCTTCTCGATCAGCGTTGTGGGGCAGAGTTCGCTCGCGGGATACACCGGCCGCAAAGCCTCATCCCGCAGCCCGGGTTCGGGGCCCGACTCGGGAAGGATCTCGAACTTGGGGTTGGCCATTTGCAGGCCCGGGCCGCGCTTCTTGGTCTCGCCCTGCACACGCAGCCGCACGCCGGGCATGATCTTGTGCCGCAGGTAGGGCGCGTTGAACCAGACCAGGTCGAGCCGGGCGTGATCGTCCATCAGCACGACCTGGAACCGGGCCTTCTTCCCGACACCCGCGACGCGTGTCGCGGCGACCAGGCCGCGGGCCGACGCGATGCGGCCGGGCTCGAGCGATTCGATGCGTTCTTCGGCCTCGTGCTTCTCGTGACGCATCGGAAGGTGCGCGACGAGCCGGCCGAGGTTGGTGAGACCCAGCGAGCGCAGGGCCTCGGCCTGCTTCGCCGTGACCCCGGGGATCGCGGCGACGGGCGTGGTGAGCGATATCGGCGGGGCCGCGGTCATGCGGAGGGCGGCTCGCTCGCGGCGTCGTCACCGGCCTGGTTCTGCGGGCTGTTCTCCGCCGCGGCCGGGTCGATCTCGCGGAGGTACTTCCACGAGTAGATCGCGGTGGCGTGCCCATCGGAGAAGGAGATGCGGATCGCGTAGTTACCGACCAGCTCGGCGTCGGTCGCTGTGAGGGCGCTGCCAGAGACCATGCCCGACGGGAGGATCGCGAGCGGGTTCTTGACCATCTCCTCGCGGAGCTGCTGCATGTCCGCCGAGGGGCTCATGCGGCGGAGGTAGGGGATCGAGTAGTAGGACGAGGACCCATCGGCCCATTCGACGGTCAGGCCGCGGTCTTTCTTGAGGTCGAGGTTGCGGGGCGGGAGCACGGCGGGCCTCCGGGATGCGCCGCCGGGGAACGACCGGTGAACCGGCGCATCAGATTCCATACTATTCGGGCCCCGGACGGGATCGTGGTCCGGGATGTGTTCCTCTCCCGAGAACGGAGGCCGCCGCATGTGCAGAGTTTCGTGGATGATCGTCGCCCTCGCATCGCTGGCCGGGTCGGCCGTTGGACAGATCGTGCAGC
This sequence comes from Planctomycetaceae bacterium, assembly GCA_040255445.1. GTDB lineage: Bacteria > Planctomycetota > Phycisphaerae > Phycisphaerales > UBA1924 > JBDZUZ01. The sequence goes on from JBDZUZ010000008.1 coordinate 37,864, forward strand.
CGCCCGCCAAGGCGCCCGCCGCGGCCCCGATCCTCGAGCGCCAGGTCACTCCGCTGGCCCACATCGAGAAGCGCGGCGCCGGCCCGATCCCGGTCGTCCTCATCCCGGACATGTACTTCGACTGGACGGTCTTTGAGACCTTCATGGACCGGAACTCGGACCGGTACACGATGTACGCGGTCACCCTGCCCGGATTCGGCGGGAGCGAGCCGCCGCCGCTCACCAAGGACGATCACCCCGGCCAGCAGGTGCTGCTCCGCAACGCCGCCGCGGCGATCGCGCAGCTCATCCGCGATGAGGGGCTGACCAATCCGGTGCTTGTCGGCCACGGCATGGGCGGCAATATTGCGATGCGGGTGGCGATCGCCGACCCCGCGGCGGTTGGCCGGCTGATCACGATCAACTCCACTGTGGCGGTTGCGCTGGGGTCGCCCAACGCGGCCACCCCGCTCAGCGAGCGTGCACAGTTTGTCCAGGACACGATCGCCCCCAAGCTCTGGAAGACGCCGCAGCGCGAGTGGAACCTTCGCAATCGCTCGATGCTGACCGCGGCGGTGAAGGATGCGTACCGCGCTCATCAGCTCGCCACGATCGCAGAGTCCGTGCCGCTGCGCACCGGCGTGCTGTACAACCTCGAGATGTTCTCCAGCGATCTGTCGCCCGAGATCACACGCATCCAGGCGCCCACGCTGGTGATCGCTTGCATCCCCGACCTGGAGCACCCGATGACCTCGAAGGAGCAGATCCGCGAGTCGGTGCGGCAGCAGCACACGGGCATCCCCGGCGGCGAGATCGTCTTCGTCGAGGACACCCGCCACTTCATCATGGACGACGAGCCTGCCCGCTTCGACACAATCGTCGAGAGCTTCGCATCGGGCGAATCGGTCGAGGGGGCCCAGGACCTATGAGCCCGTGCTGGTCCGACCGTCTCTCCGCCGGGATTGATCGTGTCGGCGCGCCGGTGTGCGTTGGCCTGGATCCGGTGCTGGAATCGATGCACGCGGACCTTCGGGCGCGTCACCACGAGCCCGCGGCGGCGGTTCGCGAATTCACACGCGGCGTGCTGCACGCGGTCGCGGAACACGCCGCGGCGGTGAAGTTCCAGTCCGCCTGCTACGAGCGGTACGGCGAGCACAGCTGGGCGGCGATGCACGAGGGCATGATCGAGGCGGCGCGGCTGGGCATGGCGGTCTTGTGGGACGCCAAGCGGGGTGATATCTCGACGAGCGCCGGGCACTACGCCGCCGCGGCGCAGCGGCTGGGCGCGCACTGCGTCACCGTCAGCGGGTACATGGGCCGCAGCGCGGTGACACCGTTCCTCGAAGCGGGCCTGGGAGCGTTCGTGCTCGTCCGCACGAGCAACCCCGACAGCGATGCGGTGCAGGGGCTGCGGCTGAGCGATGGTCGCACCGTTGCGGAGATGATGGCCGACGAGGTGCGATCGCTCGGTGCAGCGCGGCTGGGTTCATGCGGGCTCAGTGATGTCGGCGCCGTAGTGGGGGCGACCAAGTCTGGCGATGCGGCGGCGCTGCGGGCCCGGATGCCGGAACAGATCTTCCTGGTTCCGGGCTATGGAGCGCAAGGCGGAACGGCGGAGGATGTCCGCTCGATGCTGCGGCCCGATGGGCGAGGCGTGTTGATCACCGCCAGCCGGTCGATCATCTACGCGAAGTCCGCCGGCGCCGAGCCGTGGACCGATGCGGTGAAGCACGCGGCGGAGCGGATGCGTCAAGAGATCGCCGCGGTCATCGCGGGCTCCTGAGCAGCACCTGATCGAATCGACTCTTGTGCGCTGCGCTTCCGCGGCGAGGTCTTCGCTCGCATGCGTTGTACTTGCGTTGGAAGCGTGCCGCGGCCGACGACCAAAACAACAGGGGCCGACGCATCGCGTCGGCCCCTGTGGAGATCTGTGGCGAGAGAGCGATCAGCGACGGCGACGGGCGAGGGCCAGGCCGCCGATGCCGACCAGGGCGAGCGTACCCGGGGCGGGCACGAAGCCGTTGGCCGAGTAGGAACCCTCGGACCACCAGCGGCTGACGGGCAGGCGGGTGGCGGTGTCGACATCGACGCCGGGGCTGCTGTTGTCGTAGGGGATGCTGCCGCTGGTGTTCAGAGCGGTGAAGTCGAAACCAAAGCCGCTCGGGCGACCGGCGAGCGGTCCCGGGAGCAGGCCGTACGCGGGCAGAGCCGCGCCGCCCCAGGTCATGCCGACGAAGCCGCCGGGGCCGTTGTCGGCCTGGAGGGCCGCGGTCGAGTACCAGCTCGCAGCGCCGCCGCGAGCGGTGAACAGGCCGCCTTCGAAGACGGTCGAGAGCAGCGGAACGCCGGTCGCGACATCGACGAAGGTGAAGGTGCCCTGGGACAGGTAGTTGTGCGAGAAGGCGCCGCCGCCGAGCGGGATGCTGCCGACGTAGCTGATCGAGAAATCAGCACGGAAAATGACCGAGTTGGTCAGCGTGGGCATCGGACCGTTCTGGTCGTCGATGTGCAGGTCGAGGAAATTCATCGGGCCAGTGGCCGCGCTGATCATCCCGCCCATGCCGGTGAAGGTCCAAGCCCCGCTGGCGCGGTCGGACGCGAAGCTGAAAAACGCTGCGTTGGCGGAACCTGCTGCAACAGCGATCGCGGCAACTGCGGTCAGGATCTTCTTCATCTCTTTCGCTCCATCTCTTCAGACTTCAAATCTGGCCCGGGAAACCCGTGGTGGCACGGTCTGCCCGGTCACCTCCAAACACATTGTGGCAGCGACCGAGTGGTTCCGCAACCCTTTTGAAGGGGGAATCTGGTCCGATACGCGAAATCTTTGCGCGGTGGCAAGATGGTCCGATAAAACAATCGATTCCAAGGGCAATCCCGGTCGGCTTCGGACGCAGCCATGGCGTCGCGGCGAGATATCGGACGAAATTGTCGCCTGCTTTGGCATCGATTGCGGAGAGCAGGCACCGGACTCCGCCAAAGAAAAAACCGCCGCGGTCGCGGCGGTCTGGTCGGCAATTGGATGGGTTCGAGCCCCGGCGTCATCGCGGCGAGGCCGCCTCACATGGGCTTGTTCTCGACGGTCACATCGTAGATGTGCAGGAGCTTCTCCTTGTCGAAGATCATCTCCTGCCGGGTGTGGCCGACGATGTCGTACTCGGGGGTCAGCTCGATCGCGTCGACCGGGCAGGCCTCCTCGCACATGCCGCAGTAAATGCAGCGGAGCTCGTCGATCTCGAACTTGACCGGGTACTTCTCGCGGTCGTCCCACGGCGACTCGCCGGCGGTGATGTGGATGCACCGGGCGGGGCAGATGGTGGGGCACATCATGCAGGCGACGCACTTCACCCGGCCGCGTTCATCGCGGTTGAGGCGGTGCACGCCGCGGAAGTTGCTCTTGTTGAGGCCGCCCTCCTCGATGGGGAGGTGTTCCCGGCGGACCTCGGGGTACTGCATCGTCCGGCTGGTCTTCCCCTGGCCGAAGGAGGTGAAGAAGTGGCGCATCGTCGTGCCGAACCCCTTGACGATGGCGGGGATATAGACAGCCTCGACCCGGTTCACCGGGCGGACCTCGAGATGCACAATGTCCTCATCGCGGATGGCCATGGTCGATGAGTATATCCGTACGCTGTCGAGTGCCCATCGGTAGGATGAAGCGCGATGCCCCCGGGCCGTCCCACACCACCGTTGTTTGACCTTCTGCCGAAGACGCCGGCCGGCGATCCGCCGCCCGCAACGCCGGCGCAGGCATCACCGCCGCTCCAGGGCCCGCCGCCTCGGCATGTCTCGGAGAAGCCGGTGGTGCGTGTCGATCTGGTGGCGCAGAAGCCGCCGACGCCAGCATCTCCGCCGCCCGCGCAGGCCTCCTCGGGGGGCGCCTCGGGAATTGGCCGCGCTATGGAGCCGCTACTCGCGGGGCCGACGGTGATCGTGCCGCGGAACGCGATCCTGGTTGGGGTCGCCGTGCTGATTCTGCTGGCGATCGGGATCTGGGTGCTGGGCGTGAAGTACGGGGTCAGCACGGAGCGGGCGGAGGTTGCGCGGGAGTTCGGGGGCGCTCAGCCGCCGATCCGTGATCCGCTGACGACGCCGGGCGGCGGGACGGACCCGCTGGTGGCGCCCGGTGGTGGGCGCGAGGGCGGGACACAGCCGCGGAACCAGGGCGACGGGCGGCCGTCGGGCACCGCGCCGCGCGGGCCCGTCACGCCCGAGAACCGACCTTCGGGCGGGCAGACGCAGCCGCCGGCGGTCGCGGCGGGGGCGGATCCCCGGGTCTCGGGGTTGAACTACTACGCGATCGTGCTGGTGCCCAAGGAGAAGGCGGAGGAGATTGTCGCCTTCTTGACTCAGAACAAGGTGGACTCGTTCGCCATTCCCGAGCGGGTTGATACCGGCGGGCGGTCGGCGAACAATACCGACCCGGGTGCGGTCCGCTACCGGGTGTTCCTGCAGCCGGGAATTACCGGGGCGGAGTACGGGGCGAACGGCCCCAAGCGGCAACAGGTGGAGTCGGATGCGGTCCGGCTCGCGGAGGTATGGAAGCGGGAGCGCCGGACCGGCAATCTCGTCGCCCAGCCGGGTTGGTACAAGTACAACCGGTGATGCGATCACCGGAGTTGGCCGCGGTGGCGGCCTGATTGTTGAGGGACTGCGATGAGCCTCGATCGTTCGCTGAAAGTGTCCGCCAAGCTGACCGGCAAGCGCAGCGTGATGACCCGCGCCGAGCGCATCTCCAAGATGAAGGCGGAGAAGAAGTGGGACGACAAGAAGAACAGCGCTCTGGGCATCCCCAAGACGCTGGTCGGCAAGGGCTAAGCGGGCAACCGCTCCGTTGACCGAGCGGGCACGCGCGGGCCTCGTCATTGAGGCGACCGGCGTGCCCTGTTTCGTTTTTGAATCGTGAGACGAGCGAGCGGGTGCGGCCCGGCGTGTGATCATGCGGCGGCTTGAAGCGGCGGCGGGCCGGCCGAATACTGGTCAGCCGACTGCCCGGCTCGGGTTTGGTGCGGCGGACGCGGGGGCTCCCGCGCCGGGAGGTCGACGATGGACGTTGCATCACGCATCAGCACGCTGGCGAAGAACGCGGGGGGGTCGGGCATCCGGCGGGTATTCGACCTGGCCGCGAAGCTCAAGGACCCTATCAACCTCTCGATCGGGCAGCCCGACTTCCCGGTGCCCGACTCGATCAAGGACGCGGCGATCGATGCGATCCGCGGCGACCGCAACGGCTACACGCCGACGCAGGGCATTCCGCCGCTGCGCGAGCGGCTGATCACGCACATCGCGCGGGATCTGGGCTGGAAGATCGGCGCCGATGACGCCGCGCCGGCGATGATCGTGACCTCCGGCACCTCCGGCGGGCTGATGCTCGCGGCGATGGCGCTGCTGGATCCGGGCGATGAGATGATCGTGCCCGATCCGTACTTCGTGCTGTATCCGTTCCTCGGGCAACTGGCGCACGCGAAGGCGGTGCCCTGCGATACCTACCCGGACTTCCGGCTGACGGCCGAGCGGGTGGCGCCGCTGATCACCGAGCGGACCAAGGCGATCCTTCTGTGCTCGCCGGGCAACCCGTCGGGCGTGGTATCGACGAAGCGCGACTGCGAGGAACTGCTCAAGCTCTGCCGCGAGCGGGGCATCGTGCTGATCAGCGATGAGATCTATGACGAGTTCGCGTTCTCGGATGCGACGACGGATGTCGCGGCGGGTGATGCATCGTGGAAGCGGTGCCCGAGCCCGGCGCGGCTGAAGGGCGCGGAGGATTCCGTACTGCTGATCCGCGGCTTCGGCAAGACCTACGGCATCACGGGCTGGCGGATGGGGTACGCGGCGGGCCCGAAGCCATTGATCGATGCGATGCAGCGGCTGCAGCAGTACACGTATGTGTGCGCGCCGACGCCGTTTCAGTATGGCTCGATCGCCGCGCTCGATGTGGACATGGCGCCGATCGTCGCCGAGTACGAGACGCGGCGGGACATGGTGGTGTCGCGGCTGCGGGAGGTGACGGAGGTCGCGACGCCCGGCGGCGCTTTCTACGCTTTCGTGACGATCCCCGAGCGGATGAAGATGTCCGGGGCGCAGTTCTTCGAGAAGTGCGCTGAGAAGCTCGTCCTCGTCGTGCCGGGGGGGACGTTCTCGCGGCGCGACACGCACTTCCGGCTCAGCTTCGCGACGGCGCGGCCGAAGCTGGAGCAGGGGCTGGATGTGTTGGTGGGGTTGATGCGGGGGTAGTGGTCGCGTGCACGCGTGGGGAAGTGCTCGAGTGGTCGAGTGCTCGAGCGGGGGGAGTCAGCTGCCGAAGCCGCCGAACTGTGTGGGCTTGAGCTCGGCGTTCTCCATCATGTAGAGGCCGATGAGCCAGTCGCCGACGACGTAGGGCTTGATCGCGAAGGTGCCCTCGACGCTGCCGTAGGTCGCCATGCGCGCATCATCGCCGACAGCGCGGGCGAGGCGGACCTCGATCGCGTCGTAGGGTGTCGGCGGCACGCCGATGCAGCAGCCATCCCACTGATTCAACATCGCGAGCAGCTCGCGGGGCTGGACGACGTACATCGGGAACGCGACGTAGCCGGTGATGCGGACCTTCTTGCCGTCGAGCATCGCGATGCGCTCGGGGATCTGCTTCTTGGCGAGGCGCGGGTCGTAGGACTCCTCGGCGCTGGTGAGCATCTCCCAGGTGACTTCGTACGGCTCGGCGGCGGTGCCCTTGCCCTTGATCACGAAGCGATCATCGGCCACGATCGCGCCGTCGTCGCGCGTGATCATGGTCGATGGGCGGATGGTGAATTCCTTGCCATCCGCCGCGGGTGTGGTTGCGGCGGGCGCAGCGGCGGGATCGGCGGGCGTTGCCGCCGCGGTGGCTGCTTCGGCGGGTGCGGCCGCGGGTGCGGCGTTTTCATCCGACTTGGCGTCGGTCGCCGACGTTTCTGCGGGTGAGCCGGCATCGGCCAGCCGGGACGCATCGGTGGAATCGGTTGCCTTTGTCTCGGCAGCAGCTTCGGTTGCGGCGTTCGGCGCGGTAATGGGTGCTGGCTTCTCGGCCGTAGCCTGGGCCGTGGCGGTGGAGTCGGAAGGGGCCGGTGCGGGCGTGGCGGCGGGCTTCTCGGCCGCGGCGATCTCATCGATCTTCTCCGCGACCTGGGCTTCGGGCAGTGGGACGGGCGCGGTCGCGACAGGCGCGGGCTGCTGCGTGCGGCCGGGGATTTCCGGCTCGCCGCGTCCCGGCCCGGAGATCGCGCCGGCGGCGTTGGGCTGCTGGGGGGTCAGTTCGGCGGCCGCGGTTGGCGCCGCCGGTGTACCGCCGCTGGGCGCAAAGACGATGACGACGCCGACGACGGCGAGCAGTCCGAGGATGATCCAGAAGACCTTCATGCTTGCCTCCAGCCCGCTCAACCCGGGCCAGTACGCGTGAGTTCAACCGAGCGGTCGCAGATTCTTCGCAACCGAGGTCTGGTACGCCATCACGGACGGGATCAGCCCCGCGACGGCCGCGAGGGCCACGGTACCGATCACTACGACCACCAGCGTCCGCGGATCGGCCCCGGGCTCGATGACCAGGCCGAGCTGCGTCTTGAGCACGCCCGCGGCGACGACTGCTCCGATAAGACTGAACAGCACGCCCGCGGCCGCGCCCGCGATCCCCAGGATGGCCGACTCGGTCAGGACGAGGCCGAAGATTCGCCCGCGGCTCGCGCCCATGACGCGGAGGGTGGCGATCTGCCGGCGGCGCTGCTCCATCGAGTTGTAGAGCGCGAGCATGATGGCGATGCCGCTGGAGATGACAACGACAACAGCGATCGCGACGAAGAGGCGGTTGATGGGGTCCACGATCTTGAAGAGGCTGTCGATCTCCTGGGCCGGCTGCGCAACGGTGATCGTGGGGTCGCGGCGGAGCCGGTCAAAGACCTGGGGCAGGTTGGCGGGCGCATCGGAACCCGGGCGGGTGATGAGGCGGAGGTAGATGCCGGTGATGAGCCGGTCGGCGTCGATGAGGTCGGCCTCGGTCGTGGCGATGACCGCGGGGTCCTCACGCTTGCGTCGGTCGTGTGCATGGATGACCCAGGAGCTGGTGAGGTCGGTGAAGAGGGCGCGATCATGGCTGCCGCCCGTCGGCTCCAGGACGCCGACAACGGTGTAGGTGAACTCGGTGTGCTGGTGGGGGGCCATCGCATCGGCGCTTCCGAGCTGGCGCGACTGCTGGATTCCGTGCGTGAGGAAGAGTGTGTCGCCGACTTTGAGCCCGCTGGCCGCGGCCGCGGCGGAGCCGACGACGACCTCGTAGGGCGCATCGAAGAACTCGCCGTCGGCGAGCTGCCACGGTTCGCCGGGGTTGGGCTTGAAGGCGGTGAAGAACTCGCGGCTGGTCGCCATGACCGGGAGCCCCGCGTAGCTGTCTCCCTGCTGGGTGGGCACCGCGTACGCGAACGGGAAGGAGCGGCTGAGTTCCTGGTACTTGGCCCAGGGGATCGGCCGGCGGGGCGGGTTGGCGTAGAAGACGCCGTTCAGAATCGAGACCAGCGAGCTGTCATCGGCGGAGACGAGCAGGTGCATGTCTCCGCTGCCGCGCTGGAACGACTTCTCTGCAGCGCCGCGCATGGTCAGCAGCACGAGGAGGAGCGCCACCGCAACGGCGACGGTGATGATGGTGGTCACGGTCGAGAAGAGTCTCGCCGTCATGCTGCGGAAGATGATGGTCCAGTCGCTCATGCGGCGTGGTTCCGTGTGGTTTGGGTTGGATCGTTCAGGCGGCGGTCGCCGCGGCGCGGGCGCTGATGGCGTCGAGCGATTCGCGGCGGTCGAAGCGCTCGGCCATCGCGGGGTCGTGGCTGACACACAGAAGCGCGGCGTTGCGCTTTCGGCACGCGGTCTGGATCAGTTCGATGGCGCGGGCCGCGTTCTCGGGGTCGAGGCTCGCGGTGGGCTCATCGGCCAGGACGAGCGCGGGGTTGCAGGCCAGGGCGCGGGCGACGGCGACACGCTGCTGCTGGCCAACGCTGAGTTCCTCGACGCGGCGGTCGGGGTGGGGGAGTTCGAGTGACTCGAGAAGCTTGATCGCCTCAGCACGGTGCTGTTTCTGCGGTGTGCCGCCGAGCATGAGCGCGGCCATGACGTTCTCCGCGGCGGTGAAGCCGTGGAGCAGGTTGAAGGTCTGAAAGATCATGCCGATCGATCGGCCGCGGAATTGATCGCGCTTCGCACCGTCGATGGCATGGATGTCCTGTCCCGCGACGAGGACGCGGCCGGAGGTGGGGGTCATCAGGCCGGCGATCAGGAAGAGCAGCGTGCTCTTGCCGCGGCCTGACCCGCCGGTGAGGAGGACCTGCTCGCCGGCGGGGAGGACCTCCTCACCGGCGGCGATGGTGAACGAGGGGATGTCGATGGTCCAGGCGGCATCGCCGCTGCGGTAGCGGAAGCGGAGGTCCTGAAGTTTCAGCGCGGGCGGCGGTTTGGTGGTGTCGCTCATTGTCGGGTGTCCGCGTGTGGATGGATTGTCGGATTCAGATGTCCCGGAACCGGGCCAAAGAATAAGCCGGGCGTGGACTTTCGCCCACGCCCGGCCGGGTGAAGGCCGTCTCCTCCGACGGCCCACTGCGGCGTGCGCTGATCCGCGGGTCAGCGGCGGCGGCGGAGCATCGGGATCGCGCCGGCGACGAGCAGGGCGAGCGAGCCCGGGGCCGGGATGTTCGAGGCGGCCCAGTCTTCCGCGGCTTCGAGCGTGACCTCGTCGACACCTTGACCGAAGAGGATCCAGATGAACTCGGAGGTGGCGACGCCCGGCGCGGTCGTGGTCAGTTCGACATCGAGCAGGAAGACGCCGTTGGCGGCGAGCGAGCCGGCATTGAGGAGGAAGTCCCAGTGATCGTGGAGCCCGCCCTCGCTGTCGACGGGCACGTTGAATCCGGGGATCGGCGCGAAGGGATCGGCGATCGGCGTGGTCTGAGAGGCCGGACCGAACGAGATCGTCATGGTGTGCGGCGAGAGCGTGTCGAAGTTGGAGCCGTCCCACTGACGCAGGGCGCGGCGGATGTTGAAGCCGATCTGCGTGCCGACGGCGAAGTCGCCGTCGAGGATGCGCAGGCCGGGCTCGTCGCCGGCGTTGGGGACGTCGACGCCGAGCTCACCGGCAAAGACGCGGACGCCGGCCTCGCGGTCGAGGCCGGGGAACTCTTCGATGCTGCCGGTGGTGAGGCGGCCGTTCTGCTGGTAGATCCAGATGTCGCCTTCACCGGCGAGTGTGGCGGCGGGGGCGGCGAACAGTGCGAGGCCGATGAGAATGTTGCGTGCGGACATGTCTTCTCTCCTGAAGGGATCAACGAACGGAAACAGGTGTACGGAAACACGGTTACGGAAACACAGTTACGGAAACACGAATCTCGGACTGCGTGCGCGAAGTCAATCGGGAGTCAGCACCCCGCCTGCCAACGCGTGAAGAAGTAAGCGATGTCGTCGCCATCGGTGCAGCCCGACTCGTCGATGTCGGCGTCGCCGGCCTGCCAGTCGGCGAAGAACGCGGCGATGTCATCGCCGTCGACGCCGCCGGAGGCATCCCAGTCGGCGGGGCACTGCGGTTGCGGGTTGATGAGGTTGTCTTCGACCCAGACGGCGGCCGCATCGAGCTCTGTCGTCGATGCGTTCTGATCGAAGAGGATCCAGAAGGGCTCGCTCTCGAGGAGCGGGCCGGTGTGGAAGAGCGTGAGTTCGAGCAGGTAGACGCCGTTGTCCGCCGGGGGCAGCAGCGTGTAGTCGAGGTGGCGGTGCCACTGCCCGTTCGAGCCGACGCGGAGCGTGAAGCCCGTGACTGTCGTGTCGATGGTTGGGGTCTGGGCGCTGAGCGTGATGAACTCGATCAGCATTTCGCCGCCAGCGACGGGCGGGAAGGCCGAGCCATCCCAGCGGAGCAAGGGTCCATGGATTCGGAATCCGATGGATGTGGTGGGGTTGAACGTCCCCGGGGCGCAGTCGAAGCCGGGGTCGGCGGTGAAGTTGGGGAACGCCGTTCCGAGCTCGGCGACGAAGAGCCGCGCGGGGAACAGCGGACCGATCCCGGGCTCGAAAGCGCCGGTGCGGATCGTGCCGGTGGAGGCGTCGAGCAGGATGTCGGAGGCGTGCGGCTGCGCGTACGCCGCGGCGGAACCAAGTGCGAGGGTTGCGGCGGCGAGCATTCCGTTTGCGATGGTGGTCTTCATGGGTGCGGGTCCTGTTGAGGCGGGGTTCTTGTCGGCGCGTGCTGTCAGAACGCCGCGGCGGGCGTGAAGCGGTTGCGGGCCGGGCCCTGGTACACGGTTTCGAACGAGGCGACCGCGGCGTGACCGTCGAGGTAGCCCCAGGTCGAGAGCGCCGCCGGTGTCCCTGCCGTGCCGCCCCACTTGGCCATATCGATCTGGGTGGCGGCGATCGCGGGGGCGCGATCGATGCGTCCCCAACTCTCGACGTGCACATGGTCGGAGACCGCGTACTCGCCGATCTGCGCAAGGAGCAGAAACTGAATGGTGGCGGAGGGGTTCGGGATGCGGCCGAGCCGGTCGTAGGGCTCGCGCGGATCGATGCCGGGGTTGTAGGTGCGGGAGAGGTAGTTGTTCATGCCGTAGCTGGTGCGGCGGTTCGCGCCGTTGAGCGTGAGTCCTGCGCCGCCGTTTTCGGCGGACCAGTAGGGGCTGGCATCGCCGGGGCTCTTGAGCGCGAGGGGCGCTCCGTAGAAGTCTTCGAGCGACTTCACCCACGAGAGCGTGGGGTCACCGACCCCGCCGTGCGCGAGGCCGACATCGACGAGGAATCCCTTGTAGGCGTCGGCGTACATGACCTGCGCGATCTGCAGCGAGCGCAGGTTGCTTAGGCACTTGGTCTGCTGCGCTGCCTTGCGGGCGCTGCCGAGGGACGGCAGCAGGATTCCGATCAGGAGCGCGATGATGGCGATGACGACAAGCAGCTCGATGAGCGTGAAGCCGCTCCGGGCCGCGGTGCGCGGGTGCATAGAGACACTCCCCGAGAGGGGTCTTGGGTCGATGCGGTGGGATTGCCGGTGATGTGCAGCTGGTGATTTCCAGCTGGCGGGCCCGCAAGGGGCGCCTGCGACGGCGGTCCGTGGTGTCGCATCCGCGCGATCGGATCGCGTCGGGCGTTCACGGCGGGCGCATCATCGGCGCGTGGTGTTGCGGGGGCGTGTGGCCCTGATCAGGCGATCAGCGGCGGGCCGCGGCTGGAGCGCGGTGATAGCGACCACAGCCGCGGCGTGGCCGGGCCGGCGCATCCATCAACGTGCGAAACAGATGAAAGGGCGTCGAGGGTCGCGGCGGGCGCGGTCAGCAGGCCGCGGACCGCGAGCTTGATCATGGTGCAGGTGGTGCACTCGTGATCGGTGGACTGCTCCGAGTCGCGGTCCGTGTGGTGGTCGGTGTCGTGATTGGTGTCGTGATTGGTGTGGGGCTCGGAGTCGTGGTCAGCGAGGGGGTGGTTGTCGCCTGCGTGGTTGTGTTCGTGGCCGTGATGGCACGCGTGCGTGGTCTGGGTGCTTTGCGATCCGGTGTCGTGCCGGTGCTGCCAGCCGTGCAGGGCGGGCAGCAGGCCTAGACAGGCAACCGCCGCGGCGATGAGCCAGGCGGTGAGCCGGTCGGCGGAGCGGGGCGCGGGGATGGATTGCTGAGAACCCATTCTCAATAAGACTACGCACGGATCGGCTGGGTGGTGTCACCGGCCGAGCGGCCTTCGCAAAAAAAAAAGCCCGGGCCGGCGAGATCGCCGGCCCGGCTGAATTGCTGTTCTACCGGTCCGTGGGAGGCCGGCTTGTGGGGCTCAGTCTGGGCTCAGTCCTCGTCACCGCCGTCACTGGGGGTGATGGCGTCGCCCTCGAGGCCGACGAGGCCGGCGCCCAGAGCGATCCGGGCGAGCTCGACGCGGTTGTTCACGCCGAGCTTGTTGCCCAGGGAAACACGGTGCCACTCGATGGTCTTGACCGACCGGTGGAGCCGCTTGGCGATGTCGGCGGTGGAGAGGCCGACACCGATGAGCTTGAGGATGTCCATCTCGCGGGAGGTGAGGCTCGCGAGTGCGCCGCGGTCCTCGTAGCGGGCGCGGGGGACGGGGATGCCGGTGCGACGGCTCTGATCGGGGCCGAGGCGCATCGTGATCAACGCCTTGGGCGAATCGGCGTCGATGTTCAGAGCGCGGAAGACGGTGCGGTAGAACCGGCCTTTGAGCATGCCGTCGAGCGTGGTGACGTTGCCGGAGCGGAGGACCTCCATGACGATGTCGAGGCGTTCCTGCGAGATCTGGCGGTCGTACAGCTCGGAGAAGGCGCGGCCGGCGATACTGGTCAGCGGATCGCCGGTGACGACGCGGTTGGCTTCGAGGTTCGCGTACTCGACCATGCCCTCGTCGTTCAGCACCATGACGGCGACGCCGGCGTCGTCCGTGAGTGCGTGCCAGAGGGTGTCAGAGTCCGCGGGCGGCTCGTAACGGTTGCGGGCGGACATCGCGGATGAGTTCATTGTGTTCATCGTTTGGGGGCTCCCGCCGCTGCGGCGGGGAGGGCATCGAAGCACGGGGTGAGGCTGTGTGCTCCGATCCGGCAGCGTGTGACGCGGCGGACAGGGATACACACACCCGGGCCGGTCCGCCCGAGAACGAGGTGCCCTTGTTGTCGGGGGTTGTGTGGTCGCATGCTCCCTGGAGTTGACACCGGGTCCCGACCGGTGACCAATCCCGCGGCCGTCCAACCCCCAGAGCGAGACGGCCGGAGCACTACTAGTAGAGCACATTCCCGTCCGATTGTCGAATCTGGACGCTTCCCGCAGGACACAACGGATGAAAAGAAACTCGATAGACGAAACGCGCCCCGGTGACTCGGACAGTACTGAGCACCAGCACTCCCGGCGGAACCGGGGGAACGATGGGTCACCTTGGAAACACGTCAAAGACGAAGTCGCAGCGGGGTTCGCCCTGCCGGATGAACTGCGATTCCTCGCGGGCCCCCGAGCACGTCTTGCCGAACTGGCCCGCGCCATCCGTATATTCGCCGAGTTCATCCGGGGGTTCCGTGAACTGCATTTTATCGGCCCCTGTGTCACGGTCTTCGGATCCGCCCGGTTTACCGAGGACAACCCGCACTACATCGCGGCCCGCGACATGGGCCGCCGCATCGCCGGTTTGGGGCTGACGGTCATGACGGGCGGCGGTCCGGGGATCATGGAGGCCGCGAACCGCGGCGCGAAGGACGCGGGCGGGAAGTCGATCGGGTGCAACATCGTGCTGCCTATGGAGCAGGAGCCCAACCCGTATGTCGATCGGTTCATCGAGTTCCGCTACTTCTTCGTGCGGAAGGTGATGCTGGTCAAGTACAGCTACGCGTTCGTCGTCATGCCCGGCGGGTTCGGAACGCTCGACGAGCTCTTCGAGGCGGCGACGCTGGTGCAGACCAAGAAGATCCTCGGGTTCCCGATCGTGCTCTTTGGCACGGAGTACTGGGAGCCGCTGGTGCGGTTCATGCGCGAGACACTTGTGCCGATGGGCACGATCGATCCGGGTGATCTCGACCTGATCACCGTGACCGACTCGCCGGATGAGGCGATCGCGGTGATCGCGCGCGGTGTCGAGCTGCACGCGCCCGACATCAAGCAGCGTCCGAAGCGCAGCAGGCTGCTGGGCGAGCGCGCGAGCTGAACAATGTCGGCCGGGTTCAGATCAGCGGGGCCTGCACGGGCGTGCCCAGCGTCTGCCAGCCGCCGTCGTGCGCGATGTCCCAGTGGATCATCGACGCGGCGATGGGCGCGGACGACTCGACGCGGATCGAGAACCAGGTCTCGCCCGTGCGGGCGGCGCCCCAGCCGAGCACATCGGCCTCCTGGTGGAGGTTGATGGTCGCGCCGCGGTAGTTGTCGAGCGTGCGTGTGAACGATGCCGTCGTGCCGTCGACAAAGAGCAGCGTGATGGTGACGTCGGTCTGGCTGTCGCTGGGGTTGTAGACGCTGAGGTACTCGATGAATTCGGTGCCGGCGCCGGCGTTGGCGATGTACGCATCTGCGAAGACCCAGTCGTTCCAGAAGAGCGTCGCGGCGGGCATGCCCAGCGCATCGGCGCGGGTGAAGTCATAGGTGGCGGCGGAGACGATCAGGGGCTGATCGGACTCGTAGAGCAGCGTGCCGCGTTCGTTGGCGTAGATGCCCATGTCCGCAGCGCCCAGGGAGATGCCGCGTCCGGCGGGGACGACGAACGCGAAGGGGCCGGTGTCGAGGCCGTCGTAGTAGCCGGCGGGCGCTGAAGCGCCGCGGCCGTTGTCGAAGGTCTCGAAGCGGGTCTCGATGATGACGGTCGCGTCGGTATCGCCGGGGTTGAAGAAGGTCGCGATGAACTCGCTCTCGTTGGAGAGGTCGACGTAGGGGATAGCGCCGTCGAGCGTGCCGGCGCCGGGGTGGCCCAGCGAGATGAAGCCCTGACCGGTGTTGGGCTCGTAGTGGCTGAGCGCGGCGACGATCGCCTGTGTCGATTCGATCGTGACGCTGAAGGAGCCTTGCGGGACCCACGGCTCGCCGTTGATGTCGATGCCGCCGCGGCGGAGGGACGAGAGGGGCCAGACTTGTGAGACGGGGCTTCCCTCCGCGGGGTGCACGGTGATCGTGAGGAGCGCATCCTCGGTCCCCGGGTTGAACCAGGTGATGAAGTCGAGGCTCTCGCCGGGGAACTTCTGCACCTCGGCAAATGTCCAGAGCGTGGAGATCTCCGGCGTGAAGGCCTCGCCGGTCGCGACACCGAAGTCGTAGTGGCTCATGGTGCCGCCGAGCGGCAGCGAGGATCGGACCTCGATGGCGTAGGGGACGCCGGCGCGGCTGATCGCGGATTCGGCGGGGTTCCACGACGCCGCGGTGGTGATGCCGCCGCGGGTCGTGGCGGGGAGGATGCCCGATGCGATCCGCTCATCGCGGTCGCCGGCCTCGTAGCGGGCGATGACCTCGAAGGTCACCGCGGTGTCGTTGTGGTTGACCAGAGGCACGAACTCATCGACCGTTGCGCTGCGGAAGCCCTCGGGGAAATACATGCGGTAGGGGAGCGAGGGGTCGAACGCCGGGATCGTCTCGCCCGACAAGGCCAGACGCTGCTCGAGGGGTTCGAACGCGGCGGTGTAGTCGCGTGCGATCGAGCGGCGGGGCGTGGCGGGGCGGTTGGCGGTCGTGCGGCGTCCGAACATGATCTTCCTCCGTAGCAGGCGCGGGGTGAGCGCGCAGAGACGGGGGGTTCATCGTCCGGGAGATGCGGGCACTTGGCGGGATGGGCAAGCCGTCGCGAGTCGCGCGGCTGGAGAGGTTGCGCAGACCGCACGAGGCGCACGAGCCGCGGGGTTGGACACCGAATATGGGGTGCTTGTGGGAGACGTTCGGTCCGAGAACTCAACGCTGCCCGGATGCATCCCCGATGGATGCGAGCACGATGACCTCGCCGCGCCCGGGGTATCGGCCGGCGGCGATCAGCCAGGTGCGGTTGCGCGTTTCGGCGGGGAGCTCGCCGCGGACCTGGACCTGCTGCCAACTGTTGGGGAGGTCGCGGTCTTCGTTGGGAAGACTGGCTTCGAACCGGAAGCGGATCTGTCCGTCTTCGTTGCTTGCATCGAGGATGATGCCGTAATCGCGGTGCTGAACCGAGCCGCGGTCGCCGGTCTGCACCACGCGGGTGGCGCCGATCTGCGTGCGAGCATCGTTGTCCCCGGCGATCAGCTGGGCGGCGAAGTAGTCGGCCTCGATCTCGGCGGGTGTGAACCTGTCGCGCAGGCCCTGGCCGAGGTTGATGCCCAGGTCCTCGGGGAGCATCGCCGGGCCGCGGAGCATGATCTCGCGCAGGCCGGCGAGTCCGGGCGAGTTCTCGCCGCGGTCGGCTTTGAGTTCGATCACGCGGACACGGAGGGTGAGGGGAGCGGCTGCGAGCACGCTGACGCCGCTCTCGGCGGCGGGCCGCGGGAGTGGCGTCAGTGATGCGCACACGGAGACCAGCGCGACGGGGGCGATCAGCGAGAACGCCTTCATACGATTTTCTCCACCTCTGTTCGGAGCGTCTGGACGGCGCTGATGACACGCTCGATGCGTTCGGCGACCTTGTCCGGATCGTCCTCGAGCTGGCCGACCGATTCGCGGAGCGCCGAGAGATCGGCGATCAGCTGCGTTGAGCCATCGACGACACGCTTGGCGCGTTCGAGGCGGATGGAGGATGCGGCGGTGCGGGCATCGGCCGCAGCGCGGCTGAACTGCTTGGTGAGCAGCGCGAGGTCGGCGGTGCGGTCGCTGATGCCGCCGAGTCGCTCGGAGACGGTGGCGAGCAGGAGCTGCCGCATCGCGCTCCGGGCGATGATGTCGAGATCGCCGACGCCGTCGATCGTGTCGGGCGAATTGGCGATGAAGTCGCTCAGGCGGCGGTGGACGCCCAGACGCTGCGAGAGATCGTCGTTCGCGGCGACCTGCGTGGCGGCGTCGAGCAGTTCCTGCAGCTTGCGCTGCCAGCCGTCGAGGCCCCGGATCTGATCCCAGCGGTCGGTGGTCATGATGCCCTCACGGTGCGGATGAGTTCGCGGATCTCGGCGACGGATTCGACAAGCGAGCGGACATTGATCGGCCGGTTGGTGCGGACGGCGGCGAGGAGCTTGCCGTGCGCAGCGGCCCAGGAGCGGACACCGTCGCGGGCGGCCGCGATGAGGCGGCGCTGGTCGTCGAGGCGGTCGAGGGCCGCGGCGACCTGTGCATCGACGGGTTTCATGGTTGTCGTGAGCTGGCCGATCATGGCATCGATCGACGCGAGTTCCTCGGCGAGTCGCTGCTCGCGGCGGGCGAGCTGCTCGACTTCATCGATGGCGTCCTGTACATCGGCGGAGACGGGATCACCGGGCGGCAGTGCGGCGAGGCGGTCGTCGAGCGGGCCGCGGTCGCGCCAGACCCGCGCGAGCTCGCCGATGATCCGCTGGC
>JBDZUZ010000279.1:0-2337 GCA_040255445.1 Planctomycetaceae bacterium
AGCCCATCGGCCTGGTCTACACCAGCAACGTGCCGATCTCGGCCGAGGCCAGCTCCGTCCGCTTCGGCGATGCCGATGCGACCGGCCCGGCCGACGCCGCCGGCACCGAGTACTTCTTCGGTGACGCCTTCATCGATACCACCAAGGCCGGCACGCAGTACTTCGAGACCCTCTTCTTCCACAACCCGGCCGCGACCGACACCACCGTCACCGTCCGCCTCCTGTTCCTCGACGGCTCGGTCTCCAGCTTCAACGTCAACGTCCCGGCACGCCGCTTCGCCTCGGTCGATCTCCACGAACGCCCCGAGATCGTGCAGCAGCGCTCGGGCAACATCTGGTTCGCTGTCGACGTCGTCGGCACCTCGCCGTTCGTCGCCAGCATGACCCACTACGACCTGACCCTCGGCGGCGGCTGGGCCACCGCGGGCACGCCCTTCGGCCTCGTCAACTCGCTCGACCGGATCTGATCCGGCCCGGCGATCTCTGAAAACGACACGCCCCCGGCGATCACCGCCGGGGGCGTTTTCTTTTCTGAATCTGTCGCGGGCAACGCCCGCCGGTCGGGTTCGGTCCGGCGGAACCCGAACTAGTTCCCGCCGGCCGGGGTCGACGTCATCAACTCGCCGCCGCGGTTCACCCAGTCCCGCAGGCCGCCCTCGTAGAACTCGACGTTCTCGTACCCGGCCGAGAGCAGCCGCTTGGTCATACCCCGCGCTGCCGGGCTCCCCGGGTCCACGCCGTAGACCACGATCTTCTTGTACCGCGTGATCGAGGGATCCAGCCGCCCCCGCTCGGGCACATCAGAGATGAGCATGTGGCGGGCCCCCGGGATGTGCCCCCGGTCGTACTCGGCCTTTGGTCGGGGGTCGACGAGAAGCACCTCGCGGCTGTCGGGCCGCGCCGAGCTCTCAACGAGCTTCTCGACCTCTGGGCCCCCGATCGGCCGGATGCTGCGATCGCTGACCGACCTGCATCCGCCCGAGATCCCCAGGACGAACGCCAGAAGGCCCGCCGCGCAGACCTTCCGGCCTGAGCGGGGATTCATCCGATGGTTCCTTGAACGCCTGTTCGCGGTATCTCGTAGCATCATGACCATCAGGGTAGTGCCCCGATGCCCTCCCTGCGTCCGCCGGCGAATCTCGACCCGGCTGCATCACCCCGCCCCCCATGCATCGGAGTACACAAGCGGTGAAGCTCGCGGCGATCATCCTCAGCGCTCTGGCGGCGTGCACCGGTGCCACTCACGCCGCCGCGGCCGCGCTTGCAGTGCCGACGATCCAGCCCGCCTCCAACCAGGCGCGTCTCTCGCTCATCGCCGAGCACCAGGAACTCATCCCCGGCCAGACCAACTACATCGCCGCCCGCTTCCAGATCGATGCCGGCTGGCACATCTACTGGCCCGGGCTCAACGACACCGGATTCCCGCCCAGCCTCAATCTCACCATGCCCGCCGGTTTCACGGTCGGCGAGACGCTCTGGCCCGCGCCCAAGCGGTACACCAGCCCCGGCGAGATCCTCGACTACATCTACGAGAAGGACGTTCTGCTGATCATCCCGGTCGAGGTTCCCGGCGATGCCGGCGGCGACCCCATCACGATCCGCCTCGAATCCCGCTGGCTTGTCTGCAAGGAAGCCTGCATCCCCGGCGAGGGCGCGGCCGAGCTCACCATCCCGGTCGGCAAACGCGGCGAGAAGCCCCGGCCGGGCGAACACGCCAAGCTCTTCACCGCCGTCCGCGAGCGGCTGCCCAAGCCATTCGCCGACAGCCGCGGGACGGTCCGGGCGACGGCCTCGGGCGGTGAGTTGCGGATCGAGGCGCCGGGAGCCGAGTCTGTTGCCTTTTTCCCCGCCGCCGAGTCCACCGGCCTCGCCCGGCCGATCGAGCAGGGGGCCGCGAAAGGCGGCATCCTGAACGCCCGTCTGGCCGACGCCGCCCCCGGCGCGGCGGTGCAGGGGGTGGTGGAAGTTGTCCTGCCGGGCAAGAAACCGGTGTATTACACGTTGAAGATCCGGGCGGACTGACCGCCCGGGGTTGTGTCGTCCGCGGACACTCGAGCGCGGCAGTCGCCGCCGACCGCGGACGGATGTCGAAGATCACTCTGACCCTTCCTCAAGGAGACTCCGATGACCGTCAAATCACTGATCGCGATCGTGGCCGCGGCGGGCGCCGTGGCTGTTGCGGGCATGACCTTCTCGCCTTGCTGCAAGATCGGCGGCAACACCGCGGTCGCGGCGACCGCTTACCAGGGTGAGAGCGTCGCCATCGGCGACACCGCGCCGGACTTCTCGCTCACCGACCTGGACGGCAACACCCACACCCTCAAGCAGTACATCACC
>JBDZUZ010000009.1:0-16885 GCA_040255445.1 Planctomycetaceae bacterium
GTTTGGGTTGGCGGGGGTGGTGGCAGTGCGAAGGCGGCGGTGAGGGCGATGGAACTGCGATGAACCTCGCCGCGGCCGGCCCGTGTGGGCCGGCCGCGTCTTCTTTTGCGGAGCCTGTCGCAACCCGGGGGAGTCGGGGCCGGTATGACCCGCGGGTTTCCTTATTCCTGATCCTGTTTATATCCCGAGTCTGGAGGCTGGTTCCATGGTGCGAGTAATCACCGCCGCGTGTGTGCTGACGACCTTGAGTGGTGTCGCGTTTGGGCAGGCGTTCTTTCAGGGGCTGGAGCGTCACGACACGCTCGCGGGGTTGTCGGCGGATGGTGGTACGGCGGTGGGCTGGACGAGCCAGTATCAGGCGCTGATCTGGCGTCGCGGCGGCGGGTGGGAGGAGTTCAGCGCGCCGGCGGGTTTTCAGCGGGTGAAGTTCACCGGTGTGTCGGCGGATGGGCGGTACGCATCGGGGCACGCGTGGGGCGGGACGAACGGGATGCAGCAGGCGTTCCGGTTCGAGTATGGCGTGGGGTTCCAGATGCTGGATGACCTGGGCCCTCCGGGGGACCGTGTGAATGCCTCGGGGGATGGGATTTCGCGGGATGGGTCGACGGTGATCGGGCTGGCGCGGATCGATGGCGTCGGCGGGCGGGCGGTGCGGTGGCGGAGCACAACGCCGGAGATCCTGCACGAGCCGCCGGCGGGCGCTGCGGGGAATTCGTCTTGGGCGACGAATGTTGATGGTTCGAAGGTGGTCGTGTTCCAGTCGCTGCACTCGCATGTGTGGGAAGAGGGCGGGGCCTTCACGACGATCAGCCCGCAGAACCTCGCGTACGCGCTTCCCAACGCGATGTCGGACGACGGGAGCGTGGTGGCGGGCGGTTCGTACGCGTGGCGCTGGACCGCCGTGGAGGGCTTTCAGCGGCTGCCGGAGTTCAACGACGGACGCGGGGCGTGGCTGGTCGAGGACATGAACGCGGAGGGGACGATCCTCGCGGGCGGGCGGTTGCCGACGAATGTGCGGGCGGGCGTGCACGATGCGTTCTACTGGACGGAGGCGACGGGCACGCGGTATGTGCACGAGGTGCTGCAGGATTACGGTGTGGATATGACGGGGTGGACGCTGACGCGGGTGCAGGGGCTGTCGGCGGATGGGAAGACACTGATCGGCGAGGGGTTGAACCCGCAGGGGCGGCTGGAGACGTGGTACGCGTTCATCCCGCAGCCGCTGCCGGCTCCGGGGGTGGTTGGGGTGTTTGGGTTGGCGGGGGTGGTGGTGATGCGGCGGCGGAGGTGAGGGGGCGGTGGGAGGTTCTATGAGCTTCCGGGCCTGATCTAAAATATACTAAGGATCTGGACTTTGTACGGTTGTGGGTCCGGTGTGTTCGTGCGACCATCTGTGGATCCGCCACGGCCCGCGGCCTTGATCCATCCAAAGTCTCTCTCCAGGAGCGTCGTCATGCGCAACCGATCTGTCGCGGTCGTCACGGTTCTTGTTGCCGCGGGCGCTGCGTGGGCGCAGCCGGCGGTGTTTCAGGGATTGGGGCTCTACGTGAGCCCGGGCGGCGTGTCGGCCGATGGCGGCGTGGTGACGGCCATGTATCCGGCGGCGCTCGGACCGTTCCAGGGTGCGATCTGGCGGCGCGGCAGCGGGTGGTCGTTCGTCCCTCCGCCGGCCGGCTATGAGAGTTCGCGGTTCAGCGATGTGTCCGACGATGGCGTGTGGATGTCGGGCACGCTGACGCAGCCTGGGAATGTGGGCACGCTCGCGATCCGGTACTCGGTCGCCGGCGGCTTTGAGATTCTCGACGATCTGGTTACCGGTACAACGCCGCCCCGGGCCTTCGGCGCGGCGATCTCCGCCGATGGCACCACCGTCGCGGGGTCCGGCCGCACGGGCGAGGGGCGGATCGACGAGACCCGATACCCGTTGCGTTGGCGCACCAGCACGCCCGAGATTGTGGGCCCGGTGGGGAGAGATGGTACAAGCATAAGTGGTGATGGAAACGCGGTGGTGTTTACCGGCGCGCTCCAATCCGGCCTCTGGACGCCCGCGATCTCGTACGCGATCCCGGCAACCTCGTTGATTGGGAATGTGGTCTCCGACGACGGCCTGGTTGTCGCCGGCGGTGTGACGCCGTGGCGGTGGGACGCGGCGGGTGGGCATGAAGCGCTGCCACTGCTCCCGGGCCTCGTCACGGGGAACGTCTACGCCTCCTCAGCGGACGGATCGGTTCTTGCCGGTGGCGCGCCGAATGCCTCGAACGGCGATGCTGCTTTCATCTGGACCCGCGAGCACGGAACGCGGCGGGTTCGTGACGTTCTCGCCGCGAACGGGATTCTCGTGGGCGGCTGGGAGTTGTGGAATGTCCGGGACATGTCGCCCGACGGCCGGTACATGATCGGCGAGGGCCGCAACCCCAGCGGGGCGGGCGAGTCGTGGTACGCGTTCATCCCCAGCCTCGAGCCCAGCGCGTGCAGCTGGGCCGCTGCATGTATCGGCGACTTTGATCGCTCGGGCGGGATTGACGGGGACGACATCGGGGCGTTCTTCGCGAGCTGGCAGGCGGGCGACATCTGCAGCGATGTGGACCGCTCGGGCGGGACGGATGGGGACGACATCGCCGCGTTCTTCGAGGCGTGGCAGGCGGGGTGCTGATCAGAATCGATTGATGTGTCGGAACCGGACCGGATCCGCCCGGGATGGTTCCATTCTTGGGTTCGCTTTGGGAGAGAGAGACATGACGATCCGTTTTGCCGCTATCGCGGTGTCTGCTTTCGCCGGGACAGCGTTCGCGCAGCCGGCCATGTTCATGGGTCTGGGCAGCGATGGAGGTGTCCGCGGCCTGTCCTCGGATGGGAGCGTCGCTGTGGGCCGCGTGTCCACAGGCGTCGGCACCAACCGCGGCACGGTGTGGACCTCCGGCTCGGGTTGGAGCTTTGTTGACGCTCCGACCGGGTACCGCTCGGTCGTGTTCAGCGATGTCTCGGGCGACGGCACGATCATGACGGGCACCGCCGTGCGTGACAACGACGATCAGGTCGCGTTCCGGTACACCGCGGGCTCGGGCTTCCAGTTCCTTGATGACATCGGGACCGACAACATCCGCGCTTCGGGCGAGCGGATCTCGCGCGATGGTTCGACGATCATCGGGACCGGGCGCGATGGCGCCACGCGGTTTCTGCTGTGGACAACATCGCCAGCACCGACGACGGTCGGGCCGTCTGGCTCGCTCGGGGCCGCGCTGAATGCCGATGCGACGGTCGCGACCGGCTCTCTCTTCGGCACCATGCAGGCGTTTGTGTGGGACGGTGTCGGCGGTGTGCAGCCGATCGCATCGGCGACGGGGGCGTTTCTGTCGCAGAGCGTCTCGGATGATGGGAGCGTGATCGTCGGCGGGGCGCGGGGGTGGCGGTGGGAGAGCGCTACAGGGCAGACGCTGCTGCCGGTGCTGCCCAACGGCGCGAACCCGGGCGGCGCGAACGCTGTCTCTGCTGATGGGGCGATCGTCGCCGGCGGGAGCGGCACGAACGGGGCGTACATCTGGACCGAGGCCGGCGGCACGCTGTTCGTGCGTGATGTGCTGCTCGCGCAGGGCGTGAACATCGGCGGCTGGTCGCTCAACACCGTGCGCGATATCTCCGCGGATGGGAAGTACCTGATCGGGGATGGGATCAATCCGCAGGGTGTCGCGGAGACGTGGTACGCGTTTCTTCCCGAGCCGGTGCCGGCGCCGGGGGTGGTTGGGGTTTTTGGGCTGGCGGGGGCGGTGATTTCGCGAAGGCGGCGGGGGTGAGGTAGATTCATGCTGCAGACCGGCGGGTGCGGATGGGTTCTGCGCCCGGCGTCGTGCGCGCGAGGAGGTCCGCGATGCAGATCAGGGTCCTGATGAGCACGCTGGCGATCGCGTTCGCGGCGACCAGCGCGCTTGCGCAGCGGGCGGACTTCTATGGCCTGGGCGGGTCGGCGCGGATCCGCGGTCTGTCGGATGATGGGCGGGTCGCCGCGGGGCACCTGGTGCAGGGCGGGTATACGCGGGGGGCGATTTGGGAGCGTGATGTCGGGTGGCGGTACATTGATCCGCCCAACGGCTACATGAATCTTCAGCTCAGCGATGTGTCGGGCGATGGGATGATCTTTTCGGGGACCTCGACGCATGTCTCCGACCGGATCTTCTTCCTCGCATCGCGTTACACCGCCGCGACGGGCGTGGTGACACTCACCGATATCAACTCGAATCCGCCCGGGCCTTGGGAGCGTGATGCATCCTCGGGGGACCTGATGTCGCGTGATGGGCGGGTGATCGCGGGCGTCGGGCGGGACTCGTACGACGCGTACGCGATGACCTGGACGCACAACGGGCCGACGCGCGTGGCCACGGTCCCCTCCACGTTTTCCACCGCCGTGAACGCTGATGGGAGGTTTGTCGGGGGCACGAATCTGTCCGTCTTTGCGCCGTTCCTTTGGGACACCGTGACAGGTGAGTTCGAGCACATCGGCCCGGGGAACTTCTCCGCCGCGACCGTGGGCGCGCTCTCGGCGGATGGATCGATCGCGGTCGGTGGATCGCAGGGGTGGCGGTGGGACCGCGCGCTGGGGTTCCGGTATCTGCCGCGTCACGCCGATGGTTCCGTGCCGGTCGGCGCGACGTGCCTTTCCGCGGACAACTCGATCATCGCCGGCGGGGGGAGCGCTGAGGGCGCCGGGCAGCGGAGCGTTGTCTTTGTCTGGACGGAGCAGCGCGGCACTGTGTATCTGACCACGCTTCTGGATGAGGCGGGCGTCTCGCACGATGGGTGGGTTCTGTTGTCGCTGACGGGGATGTCGGCCGATGGGCGGCACTTCGTGGGCGAGGGGCGGAACCCCGAGGGGGAGCGGGAATCGTGGTACGCGTTCCTGCCCGATCTCGCGCCGCCGCTGTGCAGCGCTGCGCTGCCGTGCCCGGCGGACTTTGACCACTCGGGCGGGGTCGATGGCGATGACATCACCGCATTCATCTCGAGCTGGCAACAGGGCGAGGACTGCGGCGATATCGATCGGTCGGGCGGGGTTGATGGGGAGGACATTGGGGCGTTCATTGGGCGTTGGCAGGCTGGGTGCTGAGGAAGCACCGCAGGAGGCGCACATGCAGCGGGTCATCGCCGTGTCAGTAACTCTGTCCGCCCTCGCGACGGCTGCGTACGCGCAGCGTGCCGAGTTCTATGGGCTGGGTGTTGGTCCGGTGGTCCGCGGCCTTTCTGGGGATGGGCGTGTTGCCGCTGGTTACTTCGTTGCATCGGAAGCAACCCAGGGCGCTCTGTGGGAGCGTGGCGTCGGCTGGCGATTCGTAAACGCGCCCTCCGGGTACCGCAACCTGCAATTCAGCGGAGCTTCGGGCGACGGCGGTGTGATTTGCGGCACGACGACAAGCACCGGCAGCGGCACGCAATACCTCGCTTGTCGCTACTCAGATGCGACAGGTGTGGTGCCTCTTAGCGACTTCACCAGCGATCCGCCGCTGCCGGGCGAGCGCGATGCCTCATCGGGCGATGCGATCTCACGCGATGGCCGGACGGTGGTCGGAGTCGGCCGATACGGCAGCGAGGCCGGCGCGGCCCTTTGGCGAGAGGACGGCGTGATCGACATCGCCGGCCCGCCGCGGTCGCTCGCGGTCGCAGTGAGCGGCGACGGCCGCTTCGTCGGCGGCACCGAGATCCTTAACTTCAGTGCGTTCATCTACGACTCGGCCCGACGACAGGCTGTGTTCATAGGGCCCGGCTCCCCGGCGGCGGCGTTCCTCGAAACAATCTCGGACGACGGCACTGTCGCGGCCGGCGGGGCCCTGGGCTGGCGGTGGAACGCGACGACCGGATTCCGGTTTCTCGATGCTCTCCCCGATAACCAGGCTCCCCGGGCCGTGAGCGCGATGTCCGCTGATGGGACGGTGCTGGCCGGGGGTTCCCGGGCCGACACTTCTACGCGAAGCCTGGCGTTCATCTGGCGTGAGAGCCTCGGGTCCGTCTACCTCACAGACTACCTCGATTCAATCGGCGTCTCGTACGATGCGTGGGTTCTCAAGTCTGTCGAGGGCATGTCCGCCGACGGCCGACATCTGGTTGGTTTGGGTATCAATCCCGATGGCGAGGTCGAATCGTGGTACGCGTTCCTGCCCGATCTCGCGCCGCCGCTGTGCAGTGCTGCGCTGCCGTGCCCGGCGGACTTCGACCACTCGGGCGGGGTCGATGGCGATGACATCACCGCGTTCATCTCGAGCTGGCAGCTGGGCGAGGACTGCGGCGATATCGATCGGTCGGGCGGGGTTGATGGCGAGGACATTGGGGCGTTCATTGGGCGGTGGCAGATGGGGTGCTGAGGAGAAGGGACAGAGGGACAAAGGGACGAAGGGACGGAGGGGGCGCGAACTCGGGACATGGTCTGGGCATAGGTCCGTATCCGCGGCGACACGCCCCGCCGACGGGCATATCTCATGATCCGCGGGCGCGGCCGTGTCTGGAAACTCCCATGCGATACATCTCTGTTCTCGGCGCTTTGCTGTTCTGTGCTGCGCCCGCCGCAGCGCAGGTGACCTTTGAACAGCTTCCGGTCTTCGAAGGCATCACGGATGTTTCGAACGACGGCTCCATCGTGGCCGGGTACAACCCGGTCTTCTTCGCGGGGTTCATCTGGAACCGGTCACAGGTCATGCACCGCCTGACGCTTCCGCCCGAGTACCGCAAAGTCGCGGTCCGCGGCATTTCGGGCGACGGCCGCATCATCGCCGGGACACTCTCCGAGGGCGTGAACGGGCTGCGGCAGCAGGCGTTCCGGTACACGATCTCGGGCGGTTTCGAGTACCTCGACGACCTGGGCGAGGCGGGCGACACGATCATCAATGCGGTCGATGCGATCTCGCGCGATGGGCGGACCGTGATGGGGACTGGGCGGTTTCCGGGCGGCGCCGCCGCGGTCACCTGGGTCGCGGGTTCGCCGACGCCGCTGGTGGTGCCGATCCCGGATGGGGCGCCGCGCATGTTGATGGCCGGTGCATCGGACGCCGACGCATCGCACATCGCAATGACCGACTTCCATCAATCATTCCTTTGGCATGCAGGCGCGCTTACGGCCATCACTCCGATCGATCCGTACCGTGGCGTCCCGACGGAAGTCTCGGACCACGGCGATGTCGTCGCCGGTGGACCCTACGCGTGGAGGTGGAGCGAGGCGGATGGCTTTGAAGCGCTTCCGACGCTGCCGGATGGGCGACACGTGGATGTCTATGCGATGTCGGCGGACGGCGAAGTGCTCGCCGGTGGTAACAACTCGCCCTGGCGTCCGCTTCGCGAGGAGAGCGCGTTCTATTGGACGCGCGAAACGGGTCTGGTCCTGATGAAGGACCTGCTGATCGAACGCGGCATCAACATGGACGATTGGACGCTGAAGAGTGTTGATGCGATCTCAGCCGATGGGCAGACGCTCTTCGGTCGCGGTGTGTATACCAACGGTTTCTGGCAGAGCTGGACGGCGTTCGTCCCCCGTCCGGCTGTCTGCAGCCACGGCCTTCCATGCTCCGCCGACTTTGACCGCTCGGGCGCGGTCGACTGGGCTGATCTGGGTGCCTTCTTCAATAGCTGGCAGCGGGGCGAGGCCTGCGGCGACTTCGATCGGTCGGGCGGGGTTGATGGGGAGGATGTTGGGGCGTTCATTGGGCGGTGGCAGGTGGGGTGCTGAGGAGAAGGGACAGAGGGACAAAGGGACGAAGGGACAGAGTGGTCAAGACCGTGCCGCGCCGCGGCGGTAAGCGGGTCCCGTCCGCGTGTGGCCTTTTCCCCTTTGTGCCTTTGTGCCCCCGTGCCTTGGTGCCTTCCCTTTGTCCCTCTGTCCCTTTGTCCCTTTGTCCCTCTGTCCCTCCGTCCCTGCCCCTTTGTCCCTCCCCCTTCCGCCCCCTACCCTCCTGCCCTATGCCGATCCTCGTCAACGCCGAAACCCGCGTCATCTGCCAGGGCATCACGGGCGCCTTTGGCGCCAGCCATACCAAGGGCTGTTTCAACTACGGGACCCGGATGGTCGGGGGCGTCACCCCCGGCAAGGGCGGGGGCAAGGACGACAACGGGCTGCCGATCTTCGACACCGTCGAGCAGGCCGTGAAGGCCACCGGGGCCGACGCCACCATGATCTTCGTGCCCCCGGCGGGGGCGGCGGATGCGGTGCTCGAGGCGGCCGCGGCGGGGATCCGGGTGATCTGCTGCATCACCGAGGGCGTGCCGGTCCAGGACATGATCAAGGCCCGGCGGGTCATCGAGGAGATGAACGGCTCGACGCAGTTCGACAATCAGAGCAAGGTGTGGCTGATCGGGCCCAACTGCCCGGGTGTGATCTCGCCGGGGCCCAAGACCGGCGCGGGCACGGGGCCGAAGGACCCGTACACCAACGCCGGGTGCAAGATCGGCATCATGCCCGGGTACATCCACACGCACATCAGCGAGGCCAAGGCGGGCAAGGCGATCGGGATCGTCTCGCGGTCGGGCACGCTGACGTATGAAGCGGTGTGGCAGACGAGCCAGCGGGGGCTGGCGCAGTCGACCTGCATCGGCATCGGCGGCGATCCGATCCGCGGCATGAACCACATCGACTGCATCCGCATGCTCGATCAGGACCCGGACACGCACGGGATTCTCATGATCGGTGAGATCGGCGGCAGCGATGAGACGGACGCCGCGCGGTTCATCAAGCAGCACGTGAAGAAGCCGGTCGCGGCATTCATCGCCGGGAAGACCGCGCCCCCCGGGCGGCGGATGGGTCACGCGGGCGCGATCATCGGCGGGGCCGACGACACGGCGGATGCGAAGATCAAGGCGCTGCAGGAGGCCGGGGTCGAGGTCGCGGCGAGCCCGGCGGATATGGGCGAGGCGATGCTAAGGGCGATGGGGAAGAAGAAGTAAGGTCCGGGCACTCAGGCTCTGAGGGTCTGGGGTGACCCGCCGCGGACCAACCAACACCCGACCAAGAAGATTCGGCTCGCTCCCTTAGAACAGGGATCCGGTGGCGTCATTCTCCGGTATCCTGATCAGCATCTATGCGGGCCCGCGGCGTTCTGTCGCGCGGCCATCCGGCCCTCGCCCTGACGCGATCGACCGGCGGTTCTTCTGAATCGGTTTGGTATCACATCGAGCGAGGGAGGTTTGCCATGGCGTTGACAGCAAAGGCGATCGGTGCGGTTGCGAGTCTTGCGGTGGCGGGGGCCATGGCGGCCACGGCGTGGGGGCAGCCTGCGGCGACGGATCTGGGGGCGCTGCCCGACGATCGGAACATTCAACCCTTCCGGACACTGGTTGGGAGCGAGATCGCCTGGTATCGCTTCACCGTTCCGGAGGTGGATCTCACGCGGTATCTGGATCTTTATGTAGGCACCCAAACGTCCGGCACCGAGATGGGCCTGTACGACGCCGCGGGGAATCGCGTCGCCTTCGACCTTAGTGATGGCGACTTCGGTCGTTCTGCGCTTTCCTTCGGTGCGATCATCCATGCGCGGCCGGGCAACCGAAGCGGCCTGTCGTCGGTCGTCGGGACGCACAACAACGGACGCGACGGGCTTCTCCCGGCGGGCGAGTACTACCTCGCGGTAGCCAACGACGGCGCCGTCTTCGGCCAGAGCAACTGGGTGGTGACCGGCAACTCAAGCCAGACCGTCACGCATGGCGTCTGGCTCCAGCACGGTGATGCACTCCCGCCGACCGAGCTGGGTTCGATCGGTGTGGGAGAAACGCGGGTCGACAACCTCGAGATCGCTCCTCGCTTCGTCCGCTGGTTCCACTTCACGATCCCGGAGATCGCAGCGCAGCAGGGTGTCTATCTCGACATCGAGGCCGAGGATGTCGCCAACGGGATCTCCGACCTGCTGCTCTATGACAACAACGGACAACGCATCGTTGTGGATACTGTCGACGGTGTCGGGACCAACGCGGCGCTCTCGTTCGGCGCTGTACTCCCCATTCGACCTCTCGACGGTGGGACGCCGTTCGACGGCCGAAATGGCGACCTCGCCGCGGGCGAGTATTACCTGGCTGTGACGAACTCGGCCCGGTACGACGACAGTGCGTGGAACGTGTGGAACAACGACGATGTGACGCGGCGGTACAACCTCGTGTTTCGCATCGGTGACAACGGGCCGCTGCCCGCCGGCGAGTGGGCCGAGCCCGACAACGCGCCGCCGCAGGTCGGCCTCGCGCAGGTGCCGATCGGCACGGGTACTTTGAGCAGGATCCACGGCCGCTTCAGCCCGAGCGCCTTCGGCGATGTGCTGCAGATCGACATTGTTGATCCCGCGAACTTCACAGCAACGACGATGGGGCTGCCGCTCAACCCGACGGCGTTGTACCTCTTCGACAACATGGGCCGCGGCATTGCGCACCACAACGATGTCGGGACGGGTCCCGATCAGCAGTGCGCGCAGCTTACGGGCTCGCTCCTGCCGGGACCCGGGACGTACTACCTCGCGATCTCTACCGGCACACCGTTCAGCGGCTCATACCCGACAGATAGCACGTTGCAGCGCATCTGGCTGGAGCACCCTCGCACCGTCGAGCGCGCGCCGGATGGGCCGGCGGCAGCCGGAACCTTCTCACGGTGGGCTGGTTCGAATCTCTTCGAAATGAGCTATGTCATCAACTTCACGGGCGTGCAGTATCCCTGCACGCTCCAGCCGCCCTGCCTCGGCGACTTTGATCGCTCGGGCGGGATCGATGGCGAGGACATCCCCGCGTTCTTCCGCGAATGGCAGAACGGATCCTCGTGCGCGGATGTCGATGCCTCCGGTGGTGTCGATGGTGATGACATCACTACGTTCATCGCCGCGTGGCAGGCGGGCGGCTGCTGAGGCGGGGCGGCGGGTTGGGCGGATAACGCCCGCCGCGGGCGGCGATCTGGTACGTCCGAGAATGCAAGACATTCCGGGGGGCGGGCGCGGGCTCGTCCTCCGGTTGTTTTTGCGCGGGATTCATCGACTTATCGGAGCAGACATCGCGCCGGCGGGCCCAGATGGGGCCCTCCGCGGGGTCGGGCTCAAGTTCAACGCCCTGTAACCGATATCTCGATGCGTGCGGCCATGGATCGGCCGCGGCAAGGGGTATCCGGTGACGCAGACACGCGATCAGAAGAGTGGTAGCGCCGCCGCGGCGGCCGGCATGAAGCGTCGGGTTGGCGTTGATGCGCTGGCCGGCTCGGTCGGGCTCGCGCTGGGCATCGTGCTCATCGGCGCCCTTTCGGTCTCGGCGTGGTGGACGCTGCATACCTATCGCGGCTCGCTGGAGCGGGCGCGGCAGGACCAGGTCCGGATCGTCGGGTCCATGCTGGGCGAGACGCTCGAGCCGGTGCTGGGGAACGGCGACCTCACCGAAGCGCGGCGGCTGATCGCTGATGCGGCCTTGACGCATGGCCTTGCGGAATGTCGGCTGACGCTGCCGGATGGCGGCGCACTCGCCGCGGCCGGCGGGGGGACCCTGGCGCACCAGACGATCCCCGATGCCTGGCCCGCGGGCGAGGCGGGGATTCCTTCGAACGAGATCCGTGATGGGCGGGCGACGATGCGTGTTCCGCTTGTCGTTCCCGGGCGCGGCCCGGCGACGCTCGAGCTCGCGGCGACGGTGTCGTATCCGCTGCTCGCGGACCGCGAGGTCCAGGTGGGTGTGTTCGGCATCGGCGCGGCGGGCATGGCGGGGCTGGCGGTGGCGTTTGCATCGGTGCGGCGGCGGCTGCGGGGCTTGGGAGCCATTCGCGGCGCGCTGTCCGCGCTGGGGAGCGGCGAGACCAGCGCTGATGCGCTGACGGTCACGCGGGCCTTTGGCGAGGAAGCGACGGCGTGGAACAACCTGCTCGCGGAGCGCGAGGCGTGGCGGCGGACGCAGGTGCTGCAGAAGGCGGCGGATGAGACGGCCGGCCCGGCGCAGGGGAGCGGCGCCCTGGGCGCTGCGCTCGATGCGATGTGGCAGGGTGTGCTGCTGCTGGATGACAAGTGCCGCGTGATGTACGCCAACGGGGCGGCGGGTGTGTTCCTCAAGACCAAGCGTGATGCGATCGCCGGCGAGCATGTCGCGATGATGATCGATGCCCCCGCGGTGCGCGAGGCTGTCGAGGCGGTCGCGGGCGGCAAGACCCGGCAGCGGACGAGTGTCGAGTGGTCGCGTGAGTCCGAGCAGGGCGAGCGGTCGATCCTGCGTGTAAGCATCAAGCCGGTGCGGCGCGACGACCCGGGCGCGGCGATCGTGATCATCGAGGATGTGACGCAGCAGCGGGTCGCGGATGAATCGCGGAACGCGTTCGTGGCGCAGGCGACGCACGAGCTGCGGACGCCTTTGACCAACATCCGGCTCTATATCGAGACGCTGGTGGACGACGGGGAGAGCGACCCGGCGATCCGCTCGCAGTGCATCAACGTGATCAGCCAGGAGGCCAAGCGGCTGGAGCGGATCGTCTCGGACATGCTGAGCGTGTCGGAGATCGAGGCGGGCACGCTCAAGATCATGCACGACGATGTCCGCACCGAGCAGGTCTTCGAAGAGATCAAGCAGGACTTCTCGATCCAGGCGCGGGACAAGGAGATCGAGTTCCGCCTCGAGCTCCCGCCCAAGCTGCCGACGGTGCAGGGCGACCGCGACAAGCTGGTGCTCGCGCTGCACAACCTTGTGGGCAACGCGCTCAAGTACACGCCCTCGGGCGGCACGGTGCGCGTCGCCGCCCGCGAGGACGGCGGAGATCTAGTCGTCGATGTCACCGACAACGGCATCGGGATCAAGGCCGAGGAGCACGAGCTCATCTTCGACCGCTTCTACCGGGCCAAGGACAAGCGGATCAACCAGATCACCGGCTCGGGCCTGGGTCTGGCGCTGGCGCGGCAGGTGATCCGCCTGCACGGCGGCGACATCACGCTGCACTCGGAGATCGACAAGGGCAGCACTTTCACAATGCGGGTCCCGATGAGCCACCAGACGCAGGCGATGGCCCGGGCGGCCTGAGCCGGCCCGGTGTGACCGGGGCGGCCGGCACGCGTGAAGAGAAGACGAGCGGAGCGAGCATGGACATCCACGAGCAACGCCAGGGCGCAGTGACGATCGTGAAGCCGCAGGGGCCGATCTGCGGCGATGATGCCGACCAGTTCGGCCGCGCGATCGGTGATGTGCTGGTGCGCAGCCTCGGCCGCTTCGTCGTCGACGCCTCCGCCGTCGCGTACCTGGACAGCAGAGGGCTCGAGAGCCTGGTCACGCTCACGGACGACATGATGCAGTCGGGCCGGACGCTCCGGCTCTGCGGCGCGAACGAGACGGTCCGCGAGGTGCTCGATCTTACCGGCATTGCCGATCGCTTCGAGCACTACGAGGACATCAACACCGCGGTCAGGAGCTTCCTGTGAGCGATGATCCGCGGCCACCTTCTGGCGATGGTCAGGGCGGGACTCCCTCGGAGGCGCCCTCGCCCAAGGCTGCGCGGCCCAGACGCGGCGGGCCCAAGCGTCGCGTCGGTGAGGTGCTGCTCGAAGAGGGCGTCATCTCCGCGGAGCAGCTCGACAAGGCGTTGTCGGAGCAGCGCAAGGGCGGACGCATGCTCGGCGAGATGCTCGTCGATCAGGGCGTCATCTCGAGCACTGCGCTTGTGCGCGCGCTGGGGACCTGCCTGGGTCTGAAGGGATGCCAGCTCCGGCACGGTCTGATCGACCCGGCGGTGTTCAAGCTCGTGGGCGCGGAGGAATGCGAGCGGCTGCGGCTGATCCCGATGTTCAAGGTGCGCGATGAGCTCACCGTCGCGATGGCGGAGCCTCAGAGCCTGCCCGCGATCGACCGGCTGCGCCAGCTCACCGGCTGCCGTATCCGCCCGGTGGTGGCGCTCGAGGCGAACATCCTCGAGTTCGTCAAGAAGTACTCGGCGGGCGATGTCGATGTCGACGCCTTCCTGACGAGTCTGGCCGAATCGGATGTCGAGGTCGTCGAGCGCGAGGCGGTCGATGACGGCCCGTCCACGGACCTGGATCGGATGGTCGCGGGCAGCCCGATCATCAACCTGGTCAACATCGCGTTCCTGACGGCGGTCAAGGACCGGGCGAGCGATATCCACATCGAGCCCGAAAAGCGGGGCACGCGGATCCGCTACCGCATCGACGGGTCGCTGCGCGACCTGATGAAGCCGCCCGCGGGCATGCACGCGGCGATCGTCTCGCGCGTCAAGGTCATCGGGAAGATGGACATCGCCGAGAAGCGGCTGCCGCAGGAAGGCCGCGTCCGCATCATCGCGGAGGGCCGCGAGATCGATCTGCGCATCAGCTCGATGCCGACGCTCCTGGGCGAGAAGATCGTGGTCCGCATCCTGGACAAATCGAATCTCAAGGTGCGCCTCGAGGACCTGGGCTTCCGCTCCGATGCGCTCACGAGCTTCAAGCGGTTCCTGCAGCAGTCGCACGGCATGGCGCTGGTCACCGGGCCGACGGGTTCGGGCAAGACCACGACGCTCTACTCCGCGCTGGACCTGCTCCGCGGGCCGGAGGACAACATCCTGACCGTCGAGGACCCGGTCGAGTATCAGCTCGACCTGGTCAACCAGATCCAGGTGAACGAGCTGATCGGGCTGACCTTCAGCCGCGCGCTCCGCAGCATCCTGCGGCAGGACCCCGACATCATCATGGTCGGCGAGATCCGCGACCAGGACACCGCGCGGGTGGCGGTGCAGGCCGCGCTCACCGGCCACCTCGTGCTCGCGACGCTGCACACCAACGACTCGCCGGGCGCTGTAGCGCGTCTGGTCGACATGGGCATCGAGCCGTACCTGCTCAGCAGCGCCTTCAACGGCGCGGTGGCGCAGCGGCTGGCGCGGACGATCTGCCCCGCCTGCGCCACCAAGTACTACCCGACCGAGCAGGTGCTGCACGATGCGGGCCTGCACGACCACGGGGGCAAGCCCTTCCGCAAGGGCGGCGGGTGCCAGCGGTGTCACAACAGCGGCTTCCAGGGCCGGTGCGGCATCTACGAGGTGTTCGAGGTCACGCCCGAGCTGCGACGGATGATCCACCACGGCCGCCCGACGCACGAGCTCCGCGAGAAGATGCGGATCAACGGCGCGCTCACGCTCCGCGAGGAGGGCGTGCTGCTCGCGATCGAGGGTAAGACCTGTCTCGAGGAGGTCCTGCGGGTCACGCAGAACGATGATGAGGATCCCGCGGCGAGCCTGACGGAGGCGAACACCGCGGCCAAGCGCAGCGCGGCGAACGAGGCCGCGCCGATCCCGGGCACCAAGGAGGCCGCATGAAGATCGGCTGCCGCGGCTTCGATCGCGCGGGTAAGCCCGTTGCGGAAACCGTCGAGGCGGGCTCCGAGGCCGATGCCGCGGAGATCCTGCGTCGCCGCGGAATCTTCGTGACCGAGTTCGTGGTCGGGTCCGATGAGGACCTCGCGAAGGAAGGCAACGCGGGGCGTTCGGGCCCGCTGGGCGGGCGGACCCGGCGCATGCGCGAGGTCTCCAGCTTCATGCGGCAGCTCGCGGTGCTCATCCGCACGGGCACGCCGCTGGTCGAGGCGATGGAGTCGCTCGAGCGTCAGACGCCCGAGGGCAAGTGGCGTGATGTTGTGGCCGAGGTCCGCGGCAAGGTCGAGGAGGGCTCGACGCTCTCGGCCGCGCTCGAGCCGCACCCCGAGTACTTCGATGCGATCTGCAGATCGCTGGTCGCCGCGGGCGAATCGGGCGGCAAGCTCGAGCCCATGCTCGACCGGCTCTCGAAGCTGACGCGGCAGCAGGTGAAGGTCCGCCAGAGTCTGGCGGGCGCGATGGTCTATCCGATCCTGCTCATCTTCGTGTCGTTCGCGGTCATCAACGCGATGCTGCTCTTCGTGATGCCGCGGTTCGAGGGGCTGTTCCAGAGCCTGGATACACCGCTCCCCCCCACCACCAAGATCCTGATGGACTTCTCCGCCTTTGTCCGCGCCGAGTGGTACTTCGTGATCATCGGGGCGGTGGTGGCGATCGCGGGCGCGTTCTTCTACCTTCGCTCGGCGGCGGGCAAGCGCATGATCGACCATGGGTTAGTGCGGCTCCCGCAGATCGGCAAGGTCACGCGGAGCTTCGCGACGGCGCGGATCGCGCGGGTGCTGGGCGTGCTGCTCGAGGGGCGTGTGCCATTGCTGGAGGCGCTCGCGCTCACCAAGCAGGCGACGGGCAACTCGCTCTACGCCGCGCTCATCAAGCGTGCGGAAGATACGGTGGTTCGCGGCGACAATGTCTCGAGCGCGTTCGCGGATGCTTCGCTGATCAACCCCAGCGTGTGCGAGGCGATCCGGTCGGGCGAGCGCACGGGCCAGATCGCGCCGGTGCTGCTCTCCGTCGCCGATTATCTCGACGAGGACAACGAAATTCTCATCCGCTCGGTCACGAGCATCATCGAGCCGCTGATCCTGATCGGGCTGGGCCTGATCGTGGGCGGCATGGCGATCAGCATGTTCCTGCCGCTGTTCGATCTGACGGCGGCGGCGGCCGGCCCCGGCGGGCCTGGAGGCGGTTCATGAGGCTCGTGTTCCCCGGAACGCAGTTCGGTCCCATCGGTGTCGACGCCGACGGCCGCTGGATCAAGGCGGCGCAGTTCCGCCGGCAGGCCCGGGGACAGGCGCTGTGGGCGACCGCCGTGATCGCGCGGCCCGATGCGGATGCGCCCGTCGGTCCGGCCGATGCGCAGCGGGTGGCAGCGCTGCTGGAGCGGCGCGGGTTCTCGGGTCGGCGCGTGGTGCTGGGCCTGCCCAGGAGCGCGATGCTGGCGTCCAACCTGGAGCTCCCGCCGCGTGAATCGGGCGCGCCGATCGAGCAGATCGCCCGCATGGAACTGGCGCGAGCAACCCGCGCGAACGCGGTCGCCATGGAGATGGCGCTCTGGACCGTGCCCGCGCC
>JBDZUZ010000009.1:16895-55324 GCA_040255445.1 Planctomycetaceae bacterium
GAGGACACGCGCCGCGACTACCGCGAGATGCTGTTCCGCGCCGGCGAGGGCATGCACGCGATGGCGCTGGGCGCCACGCACGAGACCACGACGCCGCTGATCGAGTGCTTCGCCGCGGCGGGGCTCGAGGTCGAGGCCATCGACGCCCGCGTGCTCGCATCGGCCCGCGCCTGCGGGGCGCACATGCAGACCGTCGGGAATGTGGCCGTGACCGTCGACATCGGCTGGGATGCGCTCGCGCTGGGCGTCTTCATCGGTGGCGTGCTCGTCTTCGAGCGGGCGGTGAGCGAGGCCGGGCTCAAGGGCCTGTACACCGAGATCGCCGAGCGGGCGAGCGTCGATGTCGACGCGATCGATCTGGCGCTGGGGTGCCCGGGCGGTGTTGCCGCGCCCGAGACGCCGGCCGCGCGCACGGTCAGCAACCGCATCCGCGGATGCCTCACCGAATTCTTTGAACTCACGCAGGTCGAGGTCGAGCGTTCCGTGTCGTACGTCCAGAGCCGGTACCCGCAGAACTCGTTCGAGACCACGCTGCTTGTGGGCGATGGAGCCGGGATCCCGGGCCTGAGCGAGCGGCTGCAGGAGCGGCTCGAGTGCCGCGTCCGCCGCGCCGACCCTCGCGAGCTGACGACGGTCGGCGATCACCTGATCGAGAACCACAACTCCGTGTCGGGGCTGAGCGGCGGCTCGTCGCTCCTGACCGCGATGGGCCTGTCGATGCACACGGGCAAGACGCTGGAGGCCGCGGCATGATGCAGATCAACCTCGCACCAACCCGTCACGTCGAGGCGATCCGCGTGAAGCGTCGCATCCGGCTCTGGTCGGGGGTGTGCAGCGTGTACGGCGCCATGCTGCTGGCCGCCTACGGCGCGGTCGCGGCCGGCTACCGGCAGGCCGATCCGGTCGCGGTCGAACTCTCGACGACCCAGTCGCGGATCGAGTCGGTTCGCGCGGAGGGATCGACGTACAAGGGGCGCGTGGCCGCGGCTCATCGCAATATCGACGCGGCCCGCGCGGTCGGCGAGCACCCGGACTGGAGCCTGCTCCTGGTCGCGCTCGATTCGGTCCGCGGCGACATCGCCGTCTTCGAGGGTGTGCGGCTGACGACCGAGGGCGACGCGGCGGACTCCAGCGGCCGCAATCGCTGGTATGAACTGCGCATCACGGGGTACGCCGCATCGCAGCGGGATGTCTCGACGGTTGTTCTCGGTCTTGAACAACTGGGCGCTCCCGAGCAGATCTTCGACAGCGTGCAGTTGATCGAGACCCGCCGCCGCGCCTTTGGCGAGAAGGAGCTGGTCGGGTTCGAGGTCCTGGGCACGCTGCGCGAGCACCGGAAGGCAGGCAGCAAGTGAAGAAGGCCTCTGTCACCATCAAGAAGTCCCGCACGCTGACGATCGATGCAGTGGGTGTTGCTGTGCTGCTGGCCGCGACCGGGGCCGCGTTCGCGCTCGGCGTCGAGCCGGTGCGTCGCGAGCACCGCCAGGCGGTCGATAATCAGCGGCTGCTGCTGGAGCGCCGCGATGAGCTTGATGCCCTGGAGCTCGAGCTGCGGCAGATGCGCGTGCTGCTCGCGCAGCTCGAGGAGTCGTCGCGGGAGACGATCTCGCTCGAACCCCCCTCGGCGGTGAATCGCCGCATCGCCCATATCGCCGATCTGGCCGCGGAAGTCGGCGTTCAGCTCGACCGGATCGATCCCAGGCCGGTGGTCGCGGAGAAGCGGTACGGGCGGGTGAGCATCAACCTGACCGGGAGCGGCGGGTACGCTGCGGTCACACAGTTGATCCGCCGGCTGCACGAGACCTGTGCGGACACGGCGGTGCGCTCGCTGCAGCTCAGCGGCACCGTGGGCGCCGAGGACACCGACCCGCGTTTCAACGCCGAGTTCGCGTGGTTCACATCGCTCGATGCGGCGACG
This sequence comes from Planctomycetaceae bacterium, assembly GCA_040255445.1. Classification (GTDB taxonomy): domain Bacteria; phylum Planctomycetota; class Phycisphaerae; order Phycisphaerales; family UBA1924; genus JBDZUZ01. The sequence continues at coordinate 18,814 of JBDZUZ010000009.1, forward strand.
CCGGCGGGGGCGCCGGCCGCGGCCTCCGCGCCAAATCCGGGATAATCCGTCTGTGCCGTGTATGCCGGCGGGATTCGCGGGCGGCCGCGGCGATCGGGTTGCAATCCTGAGATGTGTATCGCTCTGTGTGGGCGTGGAACACAGCAACAACAAGCGGAAGGTGCTCGCGGCGGTGCTCGTGATCGGGGCCGGCGCGATCGCTGTTGACCAATTGATCCTGGGCGGGGTCTCCTCGCCGGAGTCGGCCGCCGCCGCGGATGCGGTGGCGATCGCGCCGACCGCCGCGGCCGTGTCGGCTGCAGCGCCGGCGTGGCAGGACTCCACGCAGGGGCTGTCGGCCCGCCTCGCCCGGCTGGCGGGTGAGGGCGATGCCCGGGTGCCCGAAGGTCTCAACGCTTTCCGCGCGCCGGGGGACTGGTTCGCGCAGCCGGTGGTTGCCGAGGCCGCGGCGGAGGTGCAGCCCGCAGCGCCCACGATCAGCGCGGACCAGTTCAAGGTCGGCGCGGTCATGACCGGCGCCAGCGCCATGGCGACGATCAACGGCCACACGCTGCGCCCGGGCGAGAGCAAGGCGGGGATCACGCTCATCGAGGTCCGGGAACTCGATGGCGTCGCCACCGTTGTCTTCGAGTTCGAGGGGGCCCGGCTCGAATTTACCCCGACAGCACCCCAGCAGAGGCCCTGAGCGCGGCTGCGGGGCGTAGGGGCGGGCGCGGATGTGCCGTCTGCGCAACCGCCTGATACGCAATGGCGGATCAAGCCGGGGCGATTCGACACCGATGCTTGAGGCAAGGACAGCGACTTACCGCTCACCGATCCTGGAGTAAACCAATGCGTGGGATGACTGCTCATCGTCGTGGCTTCAGCCTTATCGAACTGGTCATTGTCGTCGTGATCATCGGCATCATCGGCGCCATCGCGATCCCGCGGATGAGCCGCGGCGCCAAGGGCGCGGCCGACTCGGCGCTCGCGGGTAACCTCGCGGTGCTGCGCAACGCCATCGACCTGTACACGACCGAGCACGGCGGTGTGACGCCGGCCGCGGGCACGATCGTGACCCAGCTCACGCAGTACACCTCGGAGGCGGGCGTTGTCTCCGCCACCAAGGACACCACGCACATCTTCGGCCCGTACCTCCGCAGCGTCCCGGCTCTGCCCGTGGGCGCCAAGAAGGGCTCGACGGGCATCGCCGCGGCGGACGGCGCCGGCGTCGGCTGGATCTACAACGCCACGACCGGCGCGATCACGGCCAACACCACGACCGAGACCGACGAGCGCGGCGTGCTCTACAACACCTACTGATCCGGCCACAGCCAGAGGCCGCGAGTCCGCTGTCCAGGAACTGCCAGCGACCTTGCAACGGCGATGCGAACGCATCGCCGTTGTCTTTTTTGGGGTTGGCCGGCAGTTACCGCTTCGCGCCCATCCGCCGCGCCATCAGGAAGGCCATCTCGAGGGCCTGCTGATAGTTGAGCCGCGGGTCGCAGGCGGAGGCGTAGTTGAGGGTGAGGTCGGCTTCGGTGATGCCCGCCGCGCCGCCGATGCACTCGGTGACATCGTCGCCGGTGAGCTCGAAGTGAACGCCGCCGAGGGGGACTCCCATCTGCTGGTGCACATCGAAGGCGCCTTCGAGTTCGGCGAGGATGGCATCGAAGGAACGGGTCTTGACACCGCCGGCGGTGGTGGAGCCGTTGCCGTGCATCGGGTCGCTGACCCAGAGGACGCGTTGCTGAGCACCGCGCACGGCCTCGATCAGCGGCGGGAGCGCGGCGTGGATCTTGCTGGCACCCATCCGCGAGATGAGCACCAGCTTGCCGGGTTCGTTGGCGGGGTTGAGGACGCGGCAGAGGTCGACGACTTCTGATGCGCTCGCTTTGGGCCCGACCTTCACACCGACGGGGTTGCGGACGCCGCGGAAGTACTCGATGTGGGCGCCGGAGAGGTCGCGGGTGCGTTCGCCGATCCACGGGAGGTGCGTCGAGAGGTTGTAGTGGCCCTCGCGGCGGGGGACGCGGCGGGTCTGGGCGGACTCGTAGTGCAGGTTGAGCCCTTCATGGCTGGTGAAGAACTCGACGCGGTTCATCTCTTCGACAGCGCGCTCGCCCAGGGCCTCCATGAAGCGGAGGCCGTCGGCGAGGCTGCTGGTCATGCGCTCGTACTCGGCGCGGAGCTCGGGGGCGAGGGAGGCGTGCGTGAAGAAGGAAAGGTTCCAGTACTCGGGGTGGTGCAGGTCGGCGAAGCCGCCGTCGACGAGGGAGCGGATGAAGTTGAGGGTGAGCGCAGCGTGCTGGTAGCCGCGGACGAGCTGCCACGGATCGGGGGCGCGGGCGCCCGGCGTGAAGTCGATGCGGTTGACCAGGTCGCCGAAGTAGCTGGGGAGGGTGACCGGCTTGCCGTCGACCTCGCGCGTTTCGGTCGGGCTGGAGCGCGGCTTGGCGTACTGCCCGGCGAAGCGGCCGATGCGGATGACGGGCTTCTTGCCGCCGTGGACGAGGACGAGAGACATCTGGAGGAGGATCTTGAGCTTGTTGGCGATGCGGTCGGGGCGGCAGTCGGCGAGGGATTCAGCGCAGTCGCCGCCCTGGAGGAGGAAGCGTTTGCCGTCCTGAGCCTCGGCGATGAGGGTTTTTAAGCGCTCAATCTCCCAGGAAGTGACCAAGGGCGGGAGTTCGCGGAGCGCTGCGCAGGCGTTCGCGAGCGCGAGGGAGTCGGGGTAGGCGATGTCCTGGGCGCGGGGGAGCGCCTGCCATGAGTCGGGGGACCACGGCCGCGTGGTTGGATTCGTGGATGCGGGCGCGGAGGAGCTGGTATCGACGGGCTTGGTCACGGTGGAAGGGTATCGGCGGGTTGCGTTGCGGGGGTCGTGAAACGGGTGGTCCGCGTTCGGAGCGACCCGAATCGAGCGAATTTCAGATTTTTGGGGGTGAGAATTCAATGTGGACGTGTGGACCGCCGATTGGGTGGTGCGAAGGCGGTTATCAGGGCCCGGCCGGTGTTCGGCGACAGGGCGCGGCCGCCGCGATTCGGGCGCTCCATATGGAGCGCCTCTTCCGCCGGGGCAGGCATGGTTGCCGGTCCGGCACATGCCTGTCGCACGGAAGCGACCCTTCGGAGATCAGACGAAATGGCCACGACCCGTACCTCGACGCGTACTTCCCGCACGAAGCGCACCACGGCCCGCAAGTCGGCCCGTAAACCCGCCGCGCGGAAGAACGCCGCCCGCAAGTCGGCCCCCAAGGCCGGCCGCCCCACCACCGGCAAGACCACCGCCAAGACCACGGCCCGCAAGCCCGGTCGCAAGACGACCGCCCGGAAGTCCACCGCCCGCAAGGCGACCCGCACCGCGAAGGCTGCGAAGCCCGCCGCGAAGCGGACGGCCCGCAAGGCGACCCGGACGGCGACCAAGACCGCCGCCAGGACCACCACGAAGACCGCGGCCCGCAAGCCGGCGGCTCGCAAGGCGACCCGCACCACCGCCCGCCGCGTTGCCCGTCCGGCGATCGCCGGCACGACCGCCGCGCCGGCTCGTCGCAGCGTCCGCAAGGCCGCCTGAGCGCTGGTTGATGAACGATTGCACGAGCCCCGCGCGGTGGCGCGGGGCTTGTTGCGTTTTGGGAAAACTCAGCATCGCCGCCTTTGGCCCGGAGGGCCGTCGATGGTTGCCGGGGGCGCGGCGAAGCAAGCCCCCGGTCGGCCACGAGCGAGAGCGACCGCCCGGAGGGCGGACCTTGTCCGTTCATTGAGGAAGCGAGCAGGAGTTCAGCGCGAGCCGGTCCGCCCTCCGGGCGGAGGAGGTGGTTGGATGCGTACCGGAGGCTTGCTCGTCGGGCTTGCGCCCGACTCGCCGCGCCTCCGGCAACCATCGTGGGTCCTCCGGGCCGTAATGCAGCGCTCTCTCGCGTGATGTCGGCTTCCGGGGTACCCCCACACTCCGTGTGGGGCGGGGGTGCAACAGCTGAGCTCGACGCCGCGGGCCCGTAGCATCGCCGTTCCGGCGATGTGCAGCTCTGCAGCGCGAGCACACGCCGATCCGCACCGCCGGAACGGCGGTGCTACGGGCGAATGGCGGTGCTCGGGGCAGCTGCCGTTCCATCCCCACGCGGAGCGTGGGGGTACCCAAGGCCGGTTTGCAGACGGTGCGATCCGTGACACAATGACGCCCGAACACGGAATCGACGCGGGTCTCTTGGACAGCGCCTCAATGTTGTCACTCTCCAACACCGAGTTCATCATCGCCATGGCATCGTTCGGCGCGCTCTTGTCGGCGGGTGCCTGCTGGAGTTGCTGGCAACACGCGAGGACGGTGTATTACACGGGCGTCGGGACCGCGCGGCTGCCGGTGCTCTTCGCGGCATTGACGGTTGCTTTGAGCGTGGTCATCATCGGTGCGGCTGTCTGGACGGTGACGCAGATCGCCGACACAGAGCGGATGATGACCTTTGTGGTGATCATTGCGCTGGCGATGGTGCCGGGTGTTCTGTGCCTGCTGATGCTGGGATCCGTGATCAAGTACGAGGTGCTCCGGCGGGGCCGTCAGGCGTGGATGGCGGCGCACGAGCCGCACCGCTCGGAGGGGCCGTACGACTTCTCGCTCCACGGCGAGGCGGAGTGGCGGGCGAACCCGGAGCGGTGGTGTGTCGTGGTAGCGAAGGGGGCGCCGGCGCACCGCGGGCTCGTCATGGAGCGGAACGGCGTCATCCACATGATTGATGATGATGGCCTCAACCGGGCTCTAATCGGGGAGATGATCAAGGCGGGCGTTGAGCGTGTGGACAGGCACCCAGGTACGGGCGGGCGCATCTGGTACGGGCCGATGGACCGGCTCGAGGACTGGATCGAGGGTGTGATGCGGCGGGGGTGGTGACAGTTGCAGGGCCACAGAGGAGCCGAAGGATGCAACCAACCAAGCGGGCGCGGCGGGCGGATGGTTCGATGCCACGTCCGATGAGTCAGTCCTGGTCGTATGTCGATGAGACCGCCGCGGACCGGCGCGTGCATGATGCGACGTTTGTTGGCGAGGACCTGATCAAGGAGTTGATGGGCACCACCAATCTACTGCTTGGGACGCCGTGGAAGCAGGTGATCCGATCGGTGTCTTTCGGATTGGGGGCATCAGACCGGTTGTTCTCGGCACGGAGCGACCCCGCGCGGAAGCTGCTCTTCCTCACCGTGAACGCGGACCTGCTGCGGCTGCGGCCGCTGCGGTTTCCGCGGATCTGTGATGAGCTCGCGGTTGCCTTCATGATCGCGACCCAGCGGGCGGTGCGCTCGCGATGTCCAGAAAGCACAGTGGACGTGCGGCCGTATCTGCGGAAGCGGTTCGCGGGGGTGTTGCCGTTGCAGGGCTACTTGAAGGTTGAGGTTTGAGGGCGGGCTCGCCGGCCGTTCAACTGCTCGGCGGGGTTGCGGTTGCCGCCGCTTGATTGCGTTTGCGTTCCCAGCCGCGGATCACGCGCGGCAGGATGACAGCGGCACAGGTGTGCAGCGTCACGATGCCCGCTAGGAGAAGCAGCCAGTACCGCACCACGGGCATGAGGAGCAGCACACCGAGCAGCCCCAACGCCAGCGGAAAGATGATGACCGCCGATGCGGCCTTCCGCTCCGTGCGCCACACAGCCAGGAGCATGGCGATGTTGTAGAGATCGAGCAGGATGCCGAGGCCGAGCAGCGCCCAGCCGATCATGGCGAGAATGGTGTAGGCGTTTGCGGTCGAATTGCTCATTCACGGCTCTACGAGGTGTGGATCGCGGTTTGTCGAGGATATCAGCCGGCGGTACGCGCGATGTCTGCTTCCGGGGTACCCCCACACTCCGTGTGGGGCGGGGGTGCAATCGCCGAGCTCGACGCCGCGGTCCTGTAGCATCGCCGTTCCGGCGATGCGCGTCTCTGCAACGTGAGCACACGCCGATCCGCACCGCCGGGGCGGCGGTGCTACGGGCGGATCGCCGAATGCGGGGCAGTTGCCGTTTCGTCCCCACGCGGAGCGTGGGGGTACCCAAGGCCTGCGGGTTCGTGCGCTTAACCACGGCTGCTCGCCTCGCAGAGCCTCGGCTCGGAGCCGTGGCACGATGGGCGCGAGTGGCGCCCAGCCCTCAACTGTCCCGCCTGGGGGCGGGAAAGTTGAGCCACAGGTTGGGGGGCACGCCACGCCGTCGGGCGTCAGCGTCGCCATGCGGCCGTGGCCGTGGGAGCGGGGGGTGATGCCGCGGTTGGCGAGGGTGGTCCGCCAGGCGTTTTCGTGGCTGAGCCAGAAGTCCTCGAACGAGTTGGCGATCGAGAATGGCTTGATCGATTCGTGCGCAGCGCGGCTCATCTGGGCGCGGCGGTCATCGTCGACAACCAGCTGGATCACGTGCTCCACCCAGCTGTCGAAATCCTCATCGGGGATCACGTGGCCGGTGATGCCGTCCTGCACGACTTCCTTGGGGCCGCCCTTGTCCGTGACGAGCACGGGCAGGCCCGCCGACTGGGCCTCCATCACGACCTGGCCGAGCGTGTCGGTGGTTGATGGGAACAGGAACCCATCCGCGCTGGCGTAGATCGTCGAGAGCTCGACGCCGTGACGGAAGCCCAGGAACGCGGCGTTGGTGTTCGCCAGTTCCTCTTCCATCGTCGCCCGATACGGTCCATCGCCGACGATCACGAGCTGGGCGTTCACGCCGCGGGCCTTGAGCTTCGCATCCGCCGCGCGCCAGACCTTCGTCAGCATCGGCAGGTTCTTCTCGACGCTGACGCGGCCGACGAAGAGCAGGTGCTTCGCGTTTGGGTCTGCGCCGATGCGGGACCAGATCGACCGATCCTCGAAGCCGGGGTCGAACTCGCTGGTGCGGATGCCCGGCTTGAGGTGCAGGATCCGTCCGCGGGGGATGCCGAGCTTCACGAGCGATCCCGCGTAGTCGTCGCTGCGCGTGAAGATGTTGGCAAACGGCGCGTAGAACGCGGACATCGCCTTCTGACAGATCCAGGTGAGGGCCTCATCTTCAAAGAGATGATCGATGTAGGCGGGGAAGTCGGTGTGATACGTACCCAGCACCGGCACGCCGAGCATCTTCGCGGCGATGAGGCCGACGGTGCCGACGGGGCCGGGCGTCGAGATGTGCACCGCATCGGGCTGCATCTGGTCGATGTAGCGGAGCATCTTCGCAAGCGGCGGCAGCGCGAGCTCGAGGTTCTCGTACTTGGGCATCTTGGTCGCGAAGATCGGATCGAAGTTCACGATGTTGGACTGGTCGGGCACCTTGAACCGCGTGCTGGTGACGACGGTCAGATCGCGGCCCGCGGCGAGGGCTTCCTCGGATGCGTTGCGGATGAAGCGGGAGACGCCGTTGACGTCGCCGAGGGTGTCGGTAAAGAGCACGACCTTCATGGGACGCTCCAGGACGCTCTTGCCGCTGCCGGGCTCGGCGCTCTCGTGTTCGATCCGCTCCACGAAGTGACGCTCCTTGTTCTGGTGGAAGAGGCTGAAGAGGTAGGGGACCTGCACGAGTTCGAGCAGGATGTAGGAGATGAGATGATCGACGATACCGCTCTTGTCGCGTGAACGCAGGGCGCGGACGGCGCCATCGGCCATCAGGTTGTGCACCGCGGCGTGCAGGTCGTCCACGAAACCCGCCATCGCATCGTGCTGGGCAATCGGGGCGCCGTCGCTCCACGCATCGGGCGTCATGCGGCGGGCGAGATCGGGGTGCTTCGCAAGCACGGGGCCCATGGCGCGCCCGACCGCGGCAAGGAATGGCTTCACCGGTGACGAGCGGCGGCCGCGCAGGCGCTTCGACAGACGGCCGATCGTGCGGCGCTTCGCGAAGTCCAGAACAAGGCGCAGGCGGTTGGGCCGCGGCGCATCGACGCCCGCGAGCCGGAGCACGCGGGCCATCGCTTCCTGACCGACGGGGCTCAACTTCGGAAGCAGACGGTCGCCGGCCCAGTGCGAAGCGACGGTGGTGAGCTGGTGGGCCAGGAGCGCCGAGTGGCCGGCCTGGCCATCGGGCTGGCAGCGGCCGGTCATGACGGTGCGGAAGAACGCAGCACCATCGAGCGGGCGGCCGGGCGCGGTGTCGGTTTCGATCGCGGTCCAGGTGCGCCCGACATTGAGCAGGCCGTGGTCATCGGATCCGCCGGTCTGCGCCTTCTCCCAGATGCGCGACCAGAGCGGCTCGAGGCCATGCTCCTGGATCAGTCGGTGAACACGGCCGGGCGTGAGGCTGTGCAGGTAGGTATCGAGCGCGGTGCGGTGCGTGCCGGTGTGTGCGCCGTTGAGCGTCTCGAAGCCCTTGAAGAGCAGGGCGCACCGGTCCAGGTGCCAGCGGGTCAGCCGCGCGTTCTGGATGTAGAGCGGGTGGGCGAGGGCGTGGGGCAGGTTGTGCTGACGCAGCCACGCGGCGAAGGCGTAGACATCGCTCCGCAGATTCAGCCGGCCGATCTCGTCGTGCTGCTCGGGCCTCAGCGTCCAGACCAGGACATGCAGCTTGCAGCGGTCTTCGGGGAAGTGGACGGTCACTTCCTCGCCGACGATGACATTCTGAAAACCGCGGCGGACGAGCTCCATCACGCCATCGATCGTGTCGTGGTCGGTGATGGTGAAGAGGTCCATGCCGCGGGCCATCGCCTGCTCGTAAACCTCCTCGGGTGGCGAGTAGCACTCGGGGACGCCGATAAGGCCGAGGGCCTTCATCGCCGGGCCGCTGGAGGCGTGGCTATGGCAATGGGCGTCGATGCGGATGGTGCGGCCGCGGGGCGGCGTCACACGCGGCTGGCGCGTGGCATCAGAAGAGTGCCCCGGGCCGAGGCCGCCGGGATGCGAGCCGGCGATGTTGGCGGGCTCGGTGAACTGGAAGGCGGAGAAGTCACGGTCGTTGATCATGACGTGGCTCCCGGCAGCGAATCGCCGCGGGGGCCGTGGCCGGATCCTCCGACCGAACGCCCCCACCGCTTCGTCGCGGGGAAGGCGAGCGCGATGGCCCATCGCGGTCCAAGTAGCATCGACGCGGGATGCTACCGAAGGTTGAGTGGATATCCGGTGGAGAGAGTCGCGCAACCCATGCATTCACGGAAGCTTGCGCTGCCGGTATCACGACCTTGGCCGAGGCTGAAGGAAACCCAAACAGTTGGTGAAGCCCGGGCGGCGGCGGGGCGAATACCGTGCGCTTCAAGAACCACGAGTTCAAAGAAGGAGAACCGACCGTGCCACGTCTGAACGTCGTCGACCCCGCCAGCGCGACCGGCCCCGCGAAGGAGGCCTTCGATGGTCCGCTGAAGGGCAAGCACCTGAACATCTTCAAGGCCATGGCCAACAGCCCCGCCGGTCTGCACTTCTACCTGGGCACCGCGCAGGCGCTGGGCAAGGCGCAGCTCAACGACAAGGAGCGCGAGGTCGTGCAACTGGCGATCGCGAACGCGAACAACTGCGAGTACTGCGCCGCCGCGCACACGGCGATCGGCAAAGGCGCGGGGCTGAGCGAAGACCAGACCGTCGCCGCCCGCCGCGGCAAGCTCGATGATCCGAAGCTCAACGCGCTGGCGAAGTTCGCGCTCGCGCTCCACGAGAAGCGCGGCTTCGTGTCGGATGCCGACCTCAAGACCTTCCGCGATGCGGGGTTCAACGATGGGCACGTGATCGAAGTGATCGCGACCTATACACAGGCGACGTTCACGAACTTCGTGAACCATGTGAACCAGACAACGGTGGACTTCCCCAAGCCGCCGGCGATCTGAACCGCATCCAGAGGTTGAATCCAACGGCCGCGGCGCCCGCCGCGGCCGCTTTCCTGCGCTGCCCGGCGGGTGTTCCGCGGCAGGCGTTACGTTCCGATAGCTCCCCCACTATGCTGGGTGCATGCGCGAGAACTGCCCACTGTGCCGCGCCGCGACCGCGGCGGAGCGTGATGAAGGCCGGCTGCACATCGCGACGTTCGATGAGACGGTCGCGATCCTGGGCGAGAACCAGGGCTGCCGCGGCTGGACCGTGCTGATCCTGCGCGAGCATGTCGAGCACATGGCCGAGTTGCCCGTCGAGCGGCAGGCGAAGATCTTCGGCGAGGTGGCGCGCGTGGCAACGGCGATCCGCGGCGTCGTCGGCCCGGTGCGCATCAACTACGAGTGCCTCGGCAATGTGGAGCCGCACATCCACTGGCACGTGATCCCGCGGCACGCGGATGACCCGATGCCAAAGGCGCCGGTGTGGGGCTGGCCGGCCGAGCAGTTGCGCGGCGCGATGGATGAGGCAGCGCGGGAGAAGCTCGCGTTCGAACTGCGGGCGGCGGTGATCTGACGGGCTCGCTTCGCGCAAGGAAAAGGGCGGCTGCGTGATTTCCACACAACCGCCCGGAGGGAGAAAGAGAGAGATTGTCTCGGAGCTTCCGCCCCGGTTGTGTCGTGCGCGCCCGGCTCGGCTGAGCCAGATCGGATGAGGCCCATCAGTTCAGCATCGACGTGAGGTCCTTCGCCTGAGCGCGGAGCGTGTCCTGCAGTTCGGTGATCTTCGCATCGGTGAGCTTGAGCTCTTCCTTGACCGCCGGGTCGACGGCCGCATTCCGCAGATCCTGGCGGAAGCCTTCGCCCAGGCTCGCGGCGATCGCATCGGCCGCACTGACGATCAGCGTCAGCGTGCGGTTCTCCTGGGCGAGCTCCATCGGGCGGTGGTGGAAGCCGGTGACGTAGGCGAAGCTCTTGGGGAACTTCCACTTCTCGCAGAGGCCGGCGCCGAAGTCCTGGTGCGTCGCGCCGAAGATCTGCAGCTCGGCCTCGAGCATGTCGTTCGCGGGGATGCCCTGTGAGTCGGCGCCGACAAGGCGGAAGACCTCGATCAGCTTGTTCCGGTCGTACTGCATCTCGACCATGATGCCGATGTCGTGGATCAGGCCGCCCAGGAACGCTTCATCGGACAGGCCGAGCTTGAGCTGGTTGGCGATGAGCTTGGACGCCGCGGCGGTCATGTTGCTGTGCGTCCAAAGGTCCTTGGCGGAGAAGGTCGGGGTCAGCTCGCCGCCGCGGAAGAGCTTCGCGAGGCTGGCGGCGATGGCGATGTTCTTGACGGCGTTGAGGCCGAGCATGACGATCGCGCGGTTGATCGACCCGATCTGGCCGGGCAGCCCGTAGAACGCGCTGTTCACGACCTTCAGGATGCGGGCGCAGAGCGCGGGGTCGTTGCTGATGACCTTGTTGAGGTCCTGAGCGGTGCTCTTGGGGTCCTCCACGAGCTCGACGATGCGCATCGTGATCTCGGGCAGCGTCGCGATATGGCTGATCTCACGGATCGCGCTGCTGACGACGGTTTCACGATCTTGGGCGAGTACGGTCATGACGCTGCTCCCTCGGCTTTAGAGGACCGGAAGGAGCATCGGACACCGGCGCGGGCGACTTTCGGGACTGTTTCGGGTGACGATGAAATCTCGGACCGACACCCGCACGGGCCAGCGCGGAAACTGCGCGGAACGCCCGCCCGCCGCGCCGACACCGCCTGCGCACCGCCCGGACACCCCGACCGCCGCCTTAATAGACGATGCGCTTCCGCAGGATCGCGCGGTCGCGCAGATCCGTCGTCGCCAGGACCTCCGCGATCCGCCGGCCGGTCTTGCCGTCGCCGTACGGATGATCCGCCGGATCAGGGTTCAGCCCCCGCGCGCGGGCGATCGCCTGCGTTATCGCCTCGACCGTCTCGTGCTCGGTGTGGATGACGTTGCCCGCCCGCTCGCGCCCGGCCTGCCTGGGTCCGATATCAACCACCGGCAACCCGATCGCCGCGGCCTCGATCAGCCCCGCGGAGCTGTTGCCCAGCATCAGCCCGCCGCGTTCGCGGATGCGCCGCAGCAGACCCACGAACTTCGGCCGCGGCAGGTGCGACACCTCACGCACGCCCGCCGCGGCGATGGCGCGGAGCACGCCGTGCCGGCCCGGATCGTGATTCGGGTGCAGCGCGAGCAATCGCAGATCGCGGCAGGCCTCGATCGCCGCGGCGGTCGCGGCCTCCTCGGCCTCGGCCGTGCGGCCGATGGGGTGCATGAGGAGGATGGCGTTGGGCGTGCCGAGTTCCTGGTCTTCGGATTCGGCGAGGGGGCCGAAGGACGGCAGGTCGTCCATCGCGGGCGAGCCGACGTTGTGGACCAGGTCCTTGCGTTCGCCCATGCGGATGATGCGTTCGGCGGACTGCGCTGTGGCAGGGAAGTGCAGGTTGGCGAGCTTGGTGATCGCGTGACGCATCGACTCGTCGGCGATCCCTTCTGCGCGATCACCGCCGTGGATGTGCGCGAGCGCGTACCCGGCGATGGATGCGGCCGCGGCAGCGGCGAAGGCCTCGATGCGGTCGCCGAGCACCACGACCCAGTCGGGGCGGAGGCCTTCGAAGGACCGCGCGAAGCGGGCGACGCCGCGGCCGGTGGCTTCGGCGTCATCAAAGCGGGTGGTCTTGCCCGCGACCTGCATCGGCACGGAGTCGGCCACCTTGAAGTGAGCCTTCACATCGCGGAAGGTCTGCGCGGGGAGGATCAGGTGCGAGCCCGCGGCGATCACCAGCAGTTCGAGGGAGGTGTGCTGCTCGATCGCGTGCATCACCGGGCGGAGCAGCCCGAACTCGGCGCGGGTGCCGGTGACAACGGCGATGCGGAGCTTGCGTGCTTCGCCGGGTTCGTAATCGCCGGGCCGCACCGAGGGTTCGCTGTCCCAGCCGTCTCCGATCACGCATGCCTCCCTGTGATGTTGCGGGCGTTGCTGGCGGCCGTTCTGCCCACGCAGGCCACGCCGTCAGGGTTGAAGGTCGGCGGGCTCGAGCGGCGTGTCGGCGGCGACCGCACGCGCAAGCCTTCGACCGAGGGTAGACGCGAGCTCGAAGGGTGGGATGCCGGTGCCGGGGCGTTTGATAGTGAGGTCCGCCGCGGCGAGCGCGTGGCCGGCGGCGAGGTCACGCTTGGCAACGAGCGACTGGCGGGAGACGCGTCGGACATCCTCTTCGATCGGCGTGATGCGTTTGTGGGCCGCTGCGGAGGGCGGCGCGGGGTCGAGCCGGCCGCGGCGGTCGAACGCATCACGGGCGAGGCGGACATACTCGGCGAGCGAGGCCGGCTCGAGCGACGCCGCGTGATCGGGGCCGGGCTGGGCGCGGTTGTGGGTGAAGTGCTTCTCGAGGATGCAGGCGCCCAGCGCAACGGCATCGGCCGCGGTCTCGGTCTCCTGCGTGTGGTCGCTGTAGCCGACAGGGCCGTCGTATGTCGCGCGGAGCGCGGTGATGCCGCGGAGCTGCGCGGCCTCGCGCGGTGTCGGATAGCTGCTCACGCACTGCAGGATCGCGAGGTTCTCGCGCCAGGGTTCGAGCCATCCGATCGCCCGCTCGACTTCATCGATGCTCGCTGCGCCCGTCGAGATGATCAGCGGCTTTCCGGTGGTCGCCATCGCTTCGAGCAACGGGCGGTTGATGATGTCCGGGCTGGCCGACTTGTACGCGTCCCACGGCAGTTGCTCGGCCACCGCCATAAGCTCGACACTGAACACGCTGACGATCGCGTGGATGCCCGCCTTGTGCGCCCGCTCGACGCAGGGCGCGAGCTCATCGATCGACAGCTCCAGCCGCCGCAGCATCTCAACCGGATCGCGCTCGCCCGCCGCCGCCTGATACTTCGCGAGCCGCGAAGCCCGGCTCATCAGCCGCTCGCTCTCGAACAACTGGAACTTCGCCGCATCGGCGCCGGCATTCGCCGCGGCCTCGACAAGCCGGATCGCGCGAGATGCTTCACCGTCGTGATTCACGCCGATCTCGGCGATCACGTACGGCCGCCGGTCCTCACCGACAACGCGGCCGGAGATCGAGATCTCCCGACGATCTACGCTGGTCGTAACTGGGCTCATGCGATTGGAGCGCGGGGTTTGGGCGTTGGAGTGATCTCCGGCGGCGGAGCGCCGGGGATCGATATCGAACCGCTGAGGATGGCATCCGCCACAATCAGGTCGATCGGCGCATCGATGTCGACCACGCTGCCGTGCGGATTGACGATACCGCGACGATCGGCGCCGAAGAACGCGTGCGGCCCGCTCTTCACGCCGGGAACCTCGCGGAAGAGCGCGCGGCGGGTAACAGCGATCACCGCACCATCGGGGATGTACGCCGGCGGCAGATCCTGCCGGCGGAACACGCCGTGGTTGAGCACATCGCCCTCCCACGGCCGCACCACGCCGCCCTCGTCGAGCCGCGCGGTCCACCACGGGTGATTCTTGCCGACCGGCTGATAGCTCTGCACCGAGTCGCACCCGCTGCCGCTCAGGAGCGCTGTGGCGGCGTCGATGAGGCCCGCGGGGCGCACGGGCACGTTCGCGTACAGAATGATGATCGCCGCATCGGGGCTCTGCGGCTGGGGCGCCATGCCGCGGTCCTCGAGTTCGAGCACGGCATGCCGCGCTGCATCGTCGATCGTTGCGGCATCGCTCGCGAGGTGCTCGGGGCGGTGGATCACCGCGCATCCGGATTGCTCAGCGATGGCGCGGGCCGCGCGATCGTCCGAGGACACGGCGACGAGCGCGGCGGAGCCGGAGGCCAGCGCCGCATCGATCGTCCACGCGATGCACGGCCGGCCGCCGACGATCGCCGTGTTCTTGCCGGGAACGCCCTTGCTCCCGCCGCGTGCGAGGATGATGATCAGGGCTCGTCTCATGCGTGCACGGTACCAGCCGCGGCGGTGTCGGCGGATGGCGCATCCGCCGAGATCGCTATTGAAGCCACGCTGAAGCGCTTCAACGCATGCCCCGGAATGGGGAGCGGGCGGATGCGGCGGGTCTCTGCCGGCACTGCGCTGTGGGTGGCGTCATCGAGTGCGGACTCATCGAACGGGTCGATCACGCACGCCCCGGCCCGCATCAGCCAGTTGTCGTAGAAGCCCTCGATGTCCTCGTAGGTGGCATCGCATCGCGTGATCCGCGGCACGATCCATGTCCGCGGCAGGCCCGCCGCGGCGGCGGGATCGCGCTGTTCGAGCAGCGATGCCGCGAGGTCGTTGACCCGCGTGAAGTCGTCGCGGCCGGTGATCGCGCGATAGGTCGTTTCCTGATTGGCGTAGAGATCGAGACTCAGGATCGCGGGGGAAAAGGCGAGCGCGGCCGCGGCGGTGTCGGTTGTCTCTTCGCGCAGCGCGGTGCGCATATGGATCGCGGCGACGCCGCGGGCGGCGAGGCGCTCCGCGAGCGCGGTCGCCGCGGCGAGCGAACCGGGTGAGCGGGCGTCGATCGTGACGGCCGCGTGCTCCGCGCTGCGGAGCATCGGGGTGAGCGCGGCGGCCAGCTGTTCGGCGTTACTCTCGGCATCAGCCGTCACAGTGATGATCTCCGCGGGGGGCGGGACCGTGTCGCTTCGCAGCGCTGCGAGGAACGCGGCGGCTTCGCCCGCGGGTGTGTTTCCCGAGGCCGCTTCGCCGGATGTCTGAGCAGTGCGCACCGCCCGCTCGATCCGGGCGCGAGACTCGGGCCCATCGGCGATGCAGCGCTCGAGCGTGTCGCGGATCTCTGGCGCCACGGCAACGCACGCCGTGCGCGCGATCGGATCCGCCTGCGGCATCACGGGGATGTACGACAGCAGCGCACCCACATTGATGAACGGCCCGCTGTTGGTCGCGAGCTGCTCGATCACGCCGCGGCCGAGCACCGCGGGCGCGATGCCGGGCGGGGCCTGCGTGAAAGTGAGCGACTGCGGATCGGGCCGCTCGCGGAAGCGATCGACGAGCTCACGCGTGATCGCCGGATCGATGCAGCACCAGTCGGCGTTGATAGCGGCGAGTCCGTCGAGATCGAGCTCGGCGCAGAGGGCCGCCGCGGCCGCGGGGTCGAACGCTTCATCGAACACGCTCATCCCGCCCAGCCCGCCGCGCCAGCACCAGCGGCCGAAGAGCCGCGCAGCGCCGACGCTGGACAAGCGCGTGCGGAGGCGGTCGCGGTCAGTCGTGTGGATCGTGATCGCGGACTGCTTGGCAGCGATCGCGGGGTTGTGCGCCGCCGCGGCCGCGAGGAGCCGCCGGGCTTCTTGCTCATCGGTCGTGATCAGCGCGATGCGGTCGAAGGCGTCCGCCGCGATGACCCGCGCGAGTGTCGCGGCGAGAAGATTCGGCGCTCCGGCGAAGGGCACATCGAGCGGGCGGGGTCGTCCCAGGCCGCCGATCTCGGGATCGACGAGAATCGCCGCGGCGATCGTGGCTTTTGCTCGCGCCCCTCCCCCACTGCGCGCGCCGGGAGTCACATACGTGCCCGCAGCACCCTTGGCACCGACCCCCGCGGCCGCGCCAGCCATGGGCAGCGGCGGCGCCGGCGGCAGCGGATCACGCGTCAGCCGCTTCCCGGTCTCGATCGCACGCATCGCATCGCACAGCATCACGCTCACGCGGTCCGCGGCATCAGCGAGCCAGATCACGTTCTTGAGATCACGCTCGATCTGCATCCGCTGGCGGTCCATGTCGCTCAGCGTCGGATCGATCTCGATCGCGCGGTCGGCCTTGTAGCGGTTAAGCTGACCGGTCTGGTTCACGAACTGCACCAGCCAGTGCGCATCAACCAGTGACGCCGCCTCCTGCGCGTTCGCCTGGGCCTTGCCGATCAGCCGGTTCACCCGCGCCTGCTCGCTGTGGTGCTCGATCATCTCGCCCAGGTACCCGGCCGTCTCGCGGCCGAGCGTCGAGATCCGCATCACCTGCTGGTTGAGCGTCCGCAGCCGCTGCATCACCGCATCCCGCCGGCGGTGGGACGTATCCGCCTCCGGTGTCCGCGGCAGCGTGATCACTCCCCGCGCGTGCTGCGCCAGCGCATCGGCCAGCGTCGAGATCGTCGTACCGCGCTTACTCGTGCCACCCTCGGTCGCATCGATCGTCGTCAGCCCCGCGCTCTGGTCCTGCGTGAAGTCTCGCTCGAACTGCACCAGATAGGTCGCCATCTGCTCATCGGTGAACATCGGCCGCCCGAGCTGATCCGTCACGCGGTGCAGCGTTGCCTTCATCCGCATGATCCGCTCCCACTCGAACATCTCGAGCGTGCGGAACTCGTGCAGCTCGGGCGCCCACACCCGGTGGATCGCCGCGCCCGCGGCGTAGTACTGCCCATCCGTAAAGCCCAGGTCCTGCCCGATCAGCAGCACCGGATCAGCGCCGAGCGCGCGAGCGAGGTAGTACGCCAGGTGCGCCACCGTCGCGCCCGGGTTCAGCCGCGCCCGTGGCTGCGCGATCCCGTGCGTTGAACTCTCCGGATCTCCAAGCACGCGATCCAGCACATGATCGCCCACACACCGTACTTGGCCCGGGAACGCCTCCAGAATCGCCGGGTTCGCCTTTGGCTCGACGACCAGCGTCACACCCTCGACATCCTTCGCCGTCAGCCCTTCATAGAACCGCCGGCTGATCTCGTGATAATCGAGCGCGGTGACGAAGTGCGGCTTGATCCCGCGCGCCAGCAGCGGTTTCAACGCCGTCTGCACCGCGATGATCACCACGCGATCGCGCACGCCCGGCCGCGCCAAGAGCTCAACATTCCGCTCCAGGCTCGGCCCCGCGCTCACCACCACCGCCGGCCGCCCGCGGCAGCTCCCAACGAGATCATCGATCCCCGGCGCCGTCGCGTACGTCTCCAGGTTCTGCAGACAGTTCCGCAGCGTCGCCTCGACCTGCACCAGCGTCGTCACGATCTGCGTCCGCACCGCACGCATCACGCCGGTGAAGGTCGCTGCGAACCGCTCCGCGCTCGCCGCGAGCCGCTGCTTGCTGCCCGGGTGCTCGACGATCCGCGTGCCCGAAGCCAGCACACCTTCCAGCCCCGACATCGCCGCGGCCATCGCCGCGGTGTCGTCGGCATCGGTCAGCAGCACAAGGTTCGTGCGGCCCAGCGTCGCCGTGTAATCCGCCCGCTCCAGCACCGCCCGCAGCAGCGCGACATCCGGCTCGTACACCACCAGCGCGCCCAGGTGCTTTAGCCGCGCTGCGATCGCCGCGGCGTGGTGCCCCAGCCCGAACCCCAGCACCACGAACGCGGCGTGCGTCGTCAGGTCCAGCGTGTCCGCGAGCCGCTCGCCCTCCACGATCGGGGCCCGCCGGCTCGCGAGCTGCTTCCGCTGCCCACCCGCCACGCCGTTCTCGAGGATCGTCCCCGTCAGCCCGCCATCATCGGCCAGGGCGAACTCGGAATCGGGCCGCGGCGTGGCCGCCCGGATCCGATCCGCCGTCCGCGGGCAGCGCCGGGCGATGACGGCAAGGTTCCGCTCCAGGACCGCCGGGTCGGCCGCGGGGGTCGAGCCCGGTCCCGAGGTCCCGCCGCTCTGGCTCACACTGTTGCTGGGGATCTGGATCGCTCGGCCCTCGTAGGGAAGTACGGATGCAATGGACTGCGGGCGCGGCGATACCCGCGTGAGGCAACGCCCCGCCGCCTTGAGATCGGCACGCGGCCGAACAACACTGGAAACATGACCTACCCCATTCGGGCAGTGCTGGCGCAGGGGCTCAACAACTTCGATCCGGCCCCGCCCCCCGACCTCCCCGCCGCGCCCCTGCTCGACCGCCTCCTCTTCGAGAACCCCTGGCCGCTCTCGATCGCGCTGGTCGTCCTCGGCGTCGGCGCGTACCTCGTGCTCAACTCGCGGGGCAAGCCGGGGAAGGGCGGCGTCTTCGCGCTGATCGGCCTCCTGCTCGCCGCGGCGGTCTGGGTCGCGTCATCGATGGTCGTCACCACGCGCGAGCGGCTGGAACTGCTCACCAAGGAACTCGTCGCGGCGGTCGCGACCGCGGATACGACGCAGCTCGACCGCCTCCTCGCGCCCGACATCCGGCTCTACGCCTTCTTCGCGACCGACGGCATCGGCAAGGACCTGATCCTGGACCGCGTCCGCCGCGACTTCGGCGCCAGCGGCCCCTACCGCGTCAAGGAACACGCCGTGCTCGAGAACGATGCGACCCTCGACGGCCCCCGCGTCGGCCGCGTGCAGGTCAAGGTCCGAGTGACCTCGGAGAACTTCGGCTTCCCCAACCTGTCGTGGTGGAAGATCGATTACCGGGAGGAAGGCGGGCAGTGGCGCGTGACCGGGATCGAGCCGATCTCGATCGGGGGGTTGTCGAATGCGCGGAGATAGCAGGGACTGAGGGACGAAGGGACAGAGGGACAAAGTGGTGGGAAAGGGTCGACGCTTGCAGGGGTTGGATGTCTTCGTGCCATCAGGGTCTGCTTTGAGACCCTGATGGAGTTGGGGGTCGGGTTCGACGCGTTTGCTCACCGCTGTCAGAAGAACGGCGCATACTTCTGACAACCGGGCCCACTCGCCGCGGGCAATGCCGACTGATCTGCCGCGAGGGTGTCGCCGAGCCGCCTAGACCCGCGCACGAAAAAGGGCCCCGCCACGCGGAGCCCTTCTCTGCTGGTTTGGCGTTCAGCAGCCGCCTAGCTGCCAGTAATGAAAGAATACACCGATGTCGTCGCCATCAACACCGCCTGAGCAGTCAGCATCTGCCGCACCACTTTGCCAGTCATTGAAGAATGCGCCGATGTCGTCACCATCCGGTCCGCCTGACCCGTCCCAGTCCGCAGGGCAAGGGCACGAACCTCGACAGATCTCGCGATCCTGAGGCGAGTCCGGCTGCCCATCGCGATTGCAGTCGGAGATCAACTCGAACTCATAGTCGAAGTCCTTGACGCTGGGAGCACCGTTCACTGCATCACAAAAGAGCCGGTTAGATCCGGAAAGGACCGGCTCGATTCGGTACTTTCCATCTCCGAAGCTCCACGATCCATTTCCAATCACTTCGATCTCGCGGCTCTGCCCCGACTCCGAGCCCCGTTTCACGGTGACCGTCACGTACTTCGTCACCTCGCTCGGCGGCGGCGGGTTTGATCCAAAGTGCAGCATCCAGACTCGAACGGGTTGGCGGAGAGATGGGTCACTATCCGCAGGATCTGCGTTCGTGCGAACCGGACCATACAACCGGAGCGTCAGGCCCCGCGGCGCCACCGGTGAATTCGGCTCATTGTTGAACTCAGAGTTGAGAAGAACCGGACCGGCAGAGTTGACCGGATCGCAGTCCTCATCGAAGAGGTAGAACGGCGGGAGCCCGACCGCGCCGCCGCCGACCTCGACGGATGGCCGCGTGTACTGCGGCGCCAGATCGGGGACAGGGGCATCGGTAGCCATGGTAATGAGCGGGCACTCGGCGTTCAGCGGGTCGACACCCACCTGGACCTCGCCGGTCCAGTACGCCTCCGGGTTCTGGGCCGTCAGGTGGTTACCGTTCACGATGATCTGACCAGACAGATCGCCGCGGATCCAAACTCGACCGAGCGGCAGGCCCGAACCTGTACCGCAACTGGGAAACAACGGATTCCAGGGTCCCGGGATGCCATCCTGGCCAGCATAGCAAATATCGCAAAACTCGTCCATGCATTCACAAAACACTGTCTCAAAAGGCTGGCCGGGTTGGAATGACGGATCGTTCACATCGCCAAGGTGCCCACCGATGCGCAACAATTGTCCAGCGGGTAGGTCGGGAGCGTGGATCGATCCGAGTACATTACCGAACTGCGCCGCGCCCCAGTCCCGCATCCACACCGCCGTTTGAGGCGATGCGCACCCAACGAGGATGGCGCCGATCCCGACGAACGGATCGCCATCGTACACGCCAGACCAAATCGAACCAAGACGGAGCTCGTCGATGGTCACGAGGCCGATAGATGGTGCCTCCACGCGGGCCGGCATCGACTTGCAACCCGACAGATAGTCTAGATTCAGAGAAGCAATATCCACAGCGCCAATTGATCCCTCGGCACGAACAACTCCATCGAGCGCACCCAAATCTCGGCCATCCGTCGTGAACCATTCATCAACGGTTGCCGGGCGGAACGGCCCCTGTTGAGCGTTTCCGAAGATTCCGCAGAGCCCTCGGTCGTATCGAAGATACGATTGCCAGCTTGATGGAGGGACAAATCCGCGGCCGATAGATATATGATGGATATGTCCATCAATAAAGCCTTGGGGATCAGGCGGTGGCAGTGCTCCACCGGTTGCCACGATAGCGCCCTTCATGAACTGACCGATAGTCACCGTGTTCCGGAACGTTCGGGCGATGATGTTCGAGTAGACTGCAGTGTGGTCGATCTGGATCGGAGCATTCACAATGCCGCGCACGTAGATTCCGGCTCGATAGCAGTTAACTGGCGCTGGTACTACATTTCCAGTGCCACCCCCGCACTGTAGATTGGCTGCCCGAATCGAGCCGTCAAGATTGCCACCAACTTCGAGTTGAGAGAGCACCCCATCAAGGTCCGGGCCACGCACGGCGTAGTTTAAATCGGTGTTGCCGGTTACCGGATCAAGCATCAAGATATTCGCAACAGCGTCGATATTGAAGTCAACATCGGCCAGGTCGCCATCCTGAAAACCAGACCGGATCTGCGTGATTCCGTCTCCTGCACGAATCGTTATAGGGGCGACTCCTCCCACTGGACCCGTCGAGTGAATGGAACCGATTCGTCCAGCAGGAGCAAGGATATTACCAGATATGCCAAGAGTTGGCGGATCTATTGAGGGCCCAACTCCGATAAAGTAGATGCTCGCTAATGTCCATTCTGCTGCGGCATCTGCGATACTAGCGTTTCCTGCAGCAAGAATGTTGCCACTTATGCCCTTTCCTGCGGAAATCCACCCGATCGATCGTTCATTCTCGTTAAACGCTCGATTCAGCGAGATCGCAGTCACGTTTGCACTAAGCAAGCCCGGCGTAGGATCTGTAGCGCTGAAGCCCACCTGCAGTCGCTGCACCTGACCGACGACAATGTCGCCTTGCACATCGCCGCTTACATAGGCTGACAATCGCGTCCGCTCCCTCAAGGCTGCGTTGACCACTTGGAGTCCGCCGACGCCTGCGGTGCCCCAGTATGCCAACCCGGGCTCCAAGAGCGGAGTGTCCGCCGAGAGCGGCCAGCCTGCATCTCGCGCGATCAAGATGCGTAGTTCAGCGTTTGTTCCCGAAGCGATGCTTCCGACAATCGAGATACTACTAAGTCCGTCGTTCGGAAGCCCGAGCGGAGAGGGATCGAATATCCGAAGCAAGCGGACTCCGGCGACTTCGCCGACGTCGATGGTGATCGGTCCGCCAGCCGAAACAAGATTGGTGTTCCCCTCGTACTCAACTGCGATTTGTTGCGCATACAAGCCGCCGGCTTTGCAGGATACCAGTATCAACAACCAGCAGATCCAGCGGACTACGGGTACTGTGACATCCATTTGCTACGTCGCCTTCCGAAAAAGAATACTAACAGCAACGGGGCCACGGCCCCAGGAGCGGGCACGGCAGATGCGATACGAAAGCCCATGAACGCAACCGAGGTGGACGGGAAGTCGCCACCACGGCCCACCGGGGCGTCCGCATACACCGGGCTCACTCCCCCACCTACATGACTTCCATCGAAATATCGGAACGTGGGATAGAGCCCCGCCACGAAGCCGATATCCTCGGTCCACTCCGAGTTGATGCCGGCGATGTCGAGTAACCCCCACGGACTCTGCACGCCCGGATATGAACCGAGCGGGATCGTGTATGGATTCACCCCGCCGAAGTTGCCCGCGTCCCAGCCTGCGTTCGCCTCGGCGAGACGACCGTTCGGGTCTGGGATGGGTGAGTGGCCATCGAGCCCGACGAGCGCACCGGGCGGTCCGTACGCGGGCGGCGAGTCATTCATAGTCGAGTACTGCCACCAGCCGGCCTGGCCCGGGCCGTTCTTGTTGGGGTCGTAGTGTGCTGCCTTGAGCCACTCGTCCCAGCTCGGGATCCAGTACCGCGCATCGGGGTGGCGTGTGTGCTGATCGTTGAAGACAGTGCCGGTGTAGGTGAAGGTGCTGACGTCGTAGGCGCCATTCAGGAACGCGCTGGAATCGGTGCTCTTGCCGTTGTGGAGCCAATTGCAGTAGATCGCGGCGGAGCGCCAGGAGATGTCGCCGACCGCGCGCATCTCGTTCCCAGCTGGGACGGACCAGCGAAGACCGCCGGGCGTGTTGGGCGTGGCGCTCGCAGCGCCCCAGAATTGCGGCGGGTTCAGGTGTGAAATCCACTCGCTACGCGGCCGGTCGAACGCCGCGTTCATGAACTCGACCCACTGCGGCGTGGTGATCTCGTACCGGCCGATCTTGTACTCGTACCCCACGCTGCCGCGGCCGATGGCGCGGTCGTTGGGGGTGCCATTGCCCGGCCACGCCGCGTTGTTCACCGCCCCGATCGTGACGAAGTCGATGCCCGACGGGTCGGGCTGGGCCAGCACGGCCGCGGAAGAAACCGCGACGGCCGCGGCGGCGAGGAGTCGGATGCCCGGAATGGAGCAGTTCGAACGCATGTGTGGCTCCTGTAATACCTGGGGTCAAAACCGCTGTCAACCCGGTCGGCTATGTGGATAACTTGGATTTGCCACCGGATGGCTGGGGGCAGACCGGCAGCTGCCGGACCGCGGAAAAGGATCTCCGCCCGTGGAGTGTCACCCATAAACCCCGGGTGTGCAAGCGATTATGGGAGCGGCGCAGCCGCCCGATCAAGTTGCTGTTATCGGGACCTTGGCCTGCATCCTGTGCCGGTCCAGAGACGGCTGCTGCTCGGGTAATTGAGTTCACAACCCCCACGTATTCGGCGGCTCCTTCATCGCCTTGTCCAGATCCGCCCGCTGCGCATCGGTCGTCAGCTTCGCCCGCACCTCTCGCAGCATCGCCTGGGCCTGGGCCATGTCGAACTCCCGCGCCCACGCCGCGGCCGCGGCGGTCGCATCGCGGCCGACCTGATCGAGGCGCACATTGTCGCGCAGCAGCTTGAGCATCTCCGGCGTCGGGTCGCTCATCAATGGGTACGCCGCGAGCCAGAGGTAGTCGCGCATCGCCGGCTCCTGCTTGTCCTGATCGCTCAGGTGCAGCCAGCTCTCGATGACCCGCCGGTTGTCGCCGGCCCGCATGAACGCCGTCACCGCCAGCGCGGCGACCCTGGGCGTGAACCTCGTCGTCTTCTGATCCAGCACCGCCCCCGCCAGCCGCGCTGCATCGCTGTCGCGCCCCAGGAGCGTCAGCGTGAGCAGCGCATCCTCGTACTTCTCTGCAACAAGATCCTCGCGCAGCGTCGCATCGATCTCCTTGAAACCATCCAGCGGCACCGGCGTGTTCTGCTTGCGCTGCTGCACGCTCACGACGTACAGCGGGTCGCCGATCACCGCGATCTTCCACATCGGCCCATCATCGAGCCGTGCGGCGACGCCCAGCGGCGCGACCGAGAGCAGCCGCGCCGACAGCATCGGCGTCGGCATGAACGCCTGCAGGAACGGCTCGTGCACCGAGCCCACATACGCGAACGCCCCGCGCTCCATCCACCGCCCCGCCACGGTCGTGCGGTCCGCCGGCCGCGTCGCCGACCACGAATGCACGAAATGCACCAGCGGCGGCACCGTCAGGATCGGCACATCACCCGGCTTTGCCTGCCCCGGCTCGAGATCGAAGAACTCCGCCATGCCTTTCGTGGTCACCAAAATCAGCCCCGCATCCACCGGCCGCGCAGCGCGAAAACGCCAGTCCCGCGCCCCCTGCCGCGGCGTGTCATCCACCGTCACCGTCATCCCCGCCTGCCGGAACGGCTCCGCCGCGGCGGTGATGTCCCACTTGTTCCACGGCTCGCTGGTCGGGTACCCATCAAACCCCCACACCGCCCGCGGCTGCAGGAAGAGTGAAGACATCGCGCGATACGCCGCCTGCGGCGCGCTCCCGAAGATCTGCCCCGCCCACGCCCAGCGGTTCTGCGCGGCGGCCCCCAGGCCCAGCCGCCCGAGCCGGTCCGTGAGCGCGAACATGTCCTTGTCGTTGGGCTGGAACTTGATCGGCGCGTTGACACACAGCGTCAGCGCATCGATCTCATCACCGATACCGCGCCACGTCAGCCCCGTCGCCGCGGCCGCGGCCTCGAACTGCTGCGCCAGCGTGTCAGCTTCTTCTATGGTCAAGTACCCATCGACCGGCCCGCGCGTGTCGACGAAGACCAGCGGCTGCCCCCGCGCCACCGCCAGCGCGATCCCCGCCGTCCACGCCGGGTCATCGAGCTTCACCGCCGCCAGCCCCGGCGGCGCGATGTCCGCCGCCTTCCACGCGGCGATCAACGCGGCCATATCTCCGGGCGCGTTCTCCTGACCCCACGCCGTGGTCAGCGTGTGGAGCAACGCCTCCTGCGTGATCGCCGCGAACCCCTCCGCCCCCGGCGCCGACTTCGCGCCGTTCGTCTTCGCATCCGCCGGCGCTGTCCACCGCACGACGTGCCTGGGCTGAAACCCCCGAACGAACCGCGCGATGTCCTCCCGCGCGGCGAACGACCCATCATCTATAAGGACCGGGAACCGCACCCCCGGCCGCCACGCCTTGATCGCCTCCAGATACGACGCCGCATCCGATACGATCACCACCGTGTCGAGCGCCACCGCCCCCTGCCGCAGCCGCTCCGACCGCAACCCCAGCCGCACCTGCGGCGGCACATCCTCCAGCTTCGGAGCCGTCGTGGTCTCGGGCTGCGTCGGCGTCTGCTCACGCGGGCCGGGCTGGCCGCTCGCCCCACCGCCGGGCTGGGCGGCGGCGAGCGCCGCCGCGGCAAGGATCGCGATCGGGAATGCAACGGTCGGGCGGAAAGGGGTCACACCGGAGTGTAAAGCCGCGGATGGGGGCGGGTTCGCGCCGATTCGCCGCGGAGCCCCGGCCGGGCGGGGCTCGATCGCCGCGTGGTGGGTGTCCGGGGCCGCGGGCCGTACCCTTCGCCCGTGAAAGCCGCCGTCTTCCTGGATCGCGATGACACGCTGATCCCCTGCAACCAGCTGCCGCCCCCACCGCCGCCGGCCAAACGCGGCGACCTGATCGACCCCGCGCTGGTCCAGCTCTTTCCCGGCGTCCGCGAGTCACTCCTCGACCTCAAGCGGGCCGGCTATTTCCTGATCCTCATCTCCAACCAGGGGTGCGTCGCCCGCAGCGGGACGGACCTCGCCACCGTCGACCGTGTGAATCAGCGCCTGCACGAGCTGCTCGGCGCGGACGACTCCGGCCGCCGCGTTCTTGATGCGACACTCGTGTGCCCGTTCCACCCCAACGCCGATCCGGCCGGACCGAACGCCGCCTTCGTCGCCGAACACCCCTGGCGCAAGCCGCGGCCCGGCATGATCTCGGCCGCGGCGGGCGAGCTTCGGCTCGATCTGCAACAATGCTGGCTTGTGGGCGATGCGGAGCGCGATGTCGAGGCGGGTGTGAACGCCGGGATGCCGCGCGACCGCTGTCTTCAAGTCGGGCCGAACACCGTGTTCCCCGATCTTCCCGCCGCGGCACTTCACATCCTGAAGCACCCATGCCCACGACCGTGAGACTCGAAGCCCTGCAGGGGCGACCGCTGATCGACATGCGTGTCCGCGAAACCGTCCTCGCCACCGCCCGCGCCATCGCCGAACGCATTGGTGTCGAGATCGTCACCATGGGCGCGAACGATCACTCCGTGACCGTGACGCTCGAGGCCGACCAGGTCGCCGCCCTCGGCTTCGCCGCCGAACTCCGCCGCCTCACCAACACCTGGTACCGCGGCAAATACAAGGAGGACTCGCTCTGGGGCGAGCCTGATGCCTGATGCGGCTCCTGATCGTGCTCCCAAGCTGGCTGGGTGACTGCGTCATGGCGACGCCGACGCTGCGCCGCATCCGCGAAGCGCACCGCGGCGCCTTCATCGGCGCCCTCGCCCGCCCCGGCATGGACCAGCTCTTCGCGGGCTCCGATCTCTTCGACGAGATCCACGTCGAGCGGGCCAGCGGCGTGATGGGCCCCAAGTTCGTCGCGGCGAAGGTCCGCCCCCGCCGCTACGACGTGGCGTTCCTCCTTACCAACTCCTTCTCGACCGCGCTCACCACCCGCATCGCCGGCATCCCCCGCCGCATCGGCTACGACCGCGATGGCCGCGGCCTGCTTCTCACCGACCGCATCAAACCAAAGAAGATCACCGACGGCCCGCGCAAGGGCGACTGGGCGATCGTGCCCGCCGTCGACTACTACTGGACCGCGTCGACCTTCCTCCTCGAACGCCTGCCACCCGCGAACGGTGTCGAGCTCAGCGCAGCACCCGGCTACATGGAGCTCGCCACCACGCCGCAGGAAGAACACGAAGCCGACGACATGCTGCAGCGCGGCGGCCTCGCGCCCGATGAACCCTTCGCGATCCTCAACCCCGGCGGCAACAACCCCGCCAAGCGCTGGCCCGCCGACCGCTTCGCCGCCCTCGCGCACACGCTCGACGAGCAGCACGGCCTGCGCATCGTCATCAACGGCTCACCCGCCGAATCCGCGCTCGTCGACGAGATCGCCGCGGCCGGCCCCTCCGGCTGCATCAAGCTGCCGGAGCTCGGCGTCCGCATCGGCTCGCTCAAGGCCCTCACCGCCCGCGCCAGGATCATGATCACCAACGACACCGGCCCCCGACACCTCGCCGCCGCCTTCGGCGTCCCCGTCGTCACCCTCTTCGGCCCCACCGACCACCGCTGGACCACCATCCCGACCCGCCCCACCGGCCCCGAGCGCGTGATCCTCGCCGACCCCACCCTCCCCGAGACCGACTCCGCCAACGACCACCCGGAGCGGTGCCGGATCGAGCGGATCACGCTGGAAACCGTGGCCGATGCCGCGGCGGACCTCCTGGCTGCCTCCGGCCCCCGCGCCAGCCGCGGCGCGGCGGGTGCCGATGTCGGCAGCTGACCCCGTCCCGCCCGCGCCGACTCATTCGCCGTCCCCGAACGGTCGAAATCAGGGGTCTTGATTCGGTCCGGCGTGGTTCTACCATGCCCCCTGCCGAATCACGGACGGCCCGCGAGAGCGGACCGCCCGGACAACTTGGCCCAGACGGGGGCGTAGCTCAGTTTTGGTAGAGCGCTTCCATGGCATGGAAGAGGTCACGAGTTCGAGTCTCGTCGCCTCCACTTCCCGTCACAAACGCCGCGGCCCTTCGGGTCGCGGCGTTTTCGGTTTTTGGGGTTTCGCCAGCGGCCCGCGGCGGCTCCACCGGCAAATGGACCTGAATCACCCGTCCCACGGGCATGAGAGCCAAATTTTCCAGTTTTTTGCTCTTTCCGGCACTGGAAAATAAATAATGTTGCCTCTCTGAAGTCGATTTGCATGGAATTCCTGTGCCGGAAATGCGATAATTCTGGAAATGATCCGCGTCGCACCACCATCTCCCGACCGCGATCTGCTCGATCAGCTCCGCTCCGCCGCGGCCGGCTTCGCCCGCGGCGTCGAGATCACCGCCGAGCCATGGAACGACCGCGGCCAGTCCGACAGCGCAGAGTCCGACCGCGCCGTCGACGCCGACCTCGCGATCGATGTCTCTTGGGCGGGCGGATCCGCCGCGTTCATCGCGGCCGCATCACGCCGCGGCTCGCCACGCGATGTCGACGCCGCCGCGATGCGCGCACTGCGGGCTGCCCGCCGACTGGACTCCGAGCGCAACGCAACCCGGCTCCCCATGGTGGTCGCCCCATTCATGACCGATGCCGTGCTCGACCAGCTCGCCGCGGAAAGCGTCTCCGGGCTCGACCTGTGCGGCAACGGTGTCATCGTCGCGCCCGGTTCGATGCTGCTGCGCACGACCGGCCGCCCCAACAAGTTCAAAGTCTCCGGCCCCGCCCGCTTCGCCTACCGCGGCACGACCTCCCTCGTCGCCCGCGCGTTCCTGCTGCAGACCTCCTTCGAGTCCGTCGGCGCGATCCGGGAGTTCATCGCGAAACGCGGCGTCGAAGTAGCGCTCTCCACAGTCTCCAAGGGCCTCGCGCGACTCGAAGACGACCTGCTCGTCGGACGCGACTCCGGAAAGATCTTCGCGCCCGCCCCGGGCGAGATCATCGACCGCCTGGTCGAAACCTACCGCCCGCCGCGGATCCTCAAGCGCGAGCGGATCGCGTGGGAAGCTCCGATCGCCGACCTATTCGCCGCGGCGGGCGGAGCGACCTGCCGGTGGTGTACTGCGATGACCTCGACGCCCTGCGCGAAGCCCTCGGCCGACGCTGGTCGCCCGATGATCGGTTCGGATCGATCGTGATCGAGGAGACCGACGATCCGACGATACAGTTCGACACCCGCGACTTTGACAGTGTGCGGACCGCCTCACCGATCCAGACGCTGGTCGAAATGTGGAACAGCGACAAGCGTGACCGGCAAATGTCGGGCTACGTCCGCGAACGCATCCTCAGCGAGAGAGCTTCCGCGGTCTGAGCCGCCTCCGTACGGCGACGATCAAGACACTCCGTTCACTCCCGTCGATGATGTTGCGACACGCAGCACCACCCCCCTCACTTCTTCCGCACGTACTCCCCCTTCACCACCGTAAACGGCTCCCCGTACAGAATCTCGATCACCTCAAACGTGTGCGTGTCCGGCCCCGTCACCGTCGTCCGCATCATGTACGACTTGCCGATCTCGCCGGTCATCGGCTCATCCATCTGGCCGACCATCGTCAGGATCTTGCCGGTCTTGTCGAGGTTGCCATAAGCCCTCATGATCCCCGTGCCCATCGTGTCGGCCCAGGTCGTGACGAACATCTTGCGGTTGTTGTCGTAGCCGGTCATGCCCTTGCCTTCCCAGGGCATGCCCATCATCGAGCTCGTCATCGCTTCCTCGATGAATCGCCCGCCCAGGATCGACTTGGCGCTGATCTCGGCCTTGGCCTCCATCGGTGGCGCCGAGGGGTCCATGTACATCTTGAAGCTGACATCCCACTCGCCCTCGAACCGCTTCAGCCACCCGTGTTGCGGGCCCGGCGTCATCGACTTCATCCACGCCTGCATGTCCGGCTGCGCCCCCGCCTCCGCCCCAATCACCGCGCCATCCTGACCATCCTTCTTCCCGCCGTCGGGCTGCTGCATCGCCATCCCCGCGATACCGCCCGCGGCGAGACAGCCGATGATTACCGCGCCATGAACGATTTTGCTGATCTGCATCTTCAAGTCTCCTGTGCGGCCGCGACTTCCCGCCGCGGCGGTTCCAACTGGTTCGAGTCACGCTGCGCAGCGCGCTCCCCCGCCTCCGACCCGATCCGCACCGGGTCAGGCAGCTCCGGCTCACGCCACCCCGGCCGCGTCCAGTCCCGCAGTGTGACGAGC
This sequence comes from Planctomycetaceae bacterium, assembly GCA_040255445.1. Classification (GTDB taxonomy): domain Bacteria; phylum Planctomycetota; class Phycisphaerae; order Phycisphaerales; family UBA1924; genus JBDZUZ01. Next base: position 48,925 of record JBDZUZ010000009.1, read on the forward strand.
CCGGACCGGTAATACAACCCCTTGGCCGCGCGAGCCAGCGGCGGCTCCAGGTGGTTCGTGTCCTGGTGCGGGTACAGCTCTTCCCCCTCCACCCACACCCGCAGCCGCGGATCCGCATCGTCCCACAGCCATTCCCGCCAGTCCTTCCCCCAGTGCACACCGTGATCGCTCACCGCCAGCGTCGCGATCCGCAGCCGGCACCGCTCTTCCATCTGCCGCGGCGACCGCCACCGGTAATGCCGCACCGGAATCCGCGCTACCGCCCGATGCCCCGGCCCCCACGGCACCGACTGCTCCGGCGCCCACCGCATCGACGGCCGAAACCGGAACAGCCGCGGCTCCACCACCGGCTCGATCACATACCGCCGGCACCGCCGCTGCACCGGCGTTACCCACCGCTCCGGGTTCACCCCCGCCTCATACTCCGACAAATCCCCGTGCGTCAGCACGAACTGGTAATCCTGCACGAACACCAGCCCCTCGTGTGCCCCCACCCGCTCCGCGATGAACCGCGGCGGCGGAACGTGATAGATCTCGTCCCCATCCAGCCGCGCAACCCAGTCCCCGCGCTCGAACCCGCCGCGTACCGCATCGAAGATGCGCGCATACACATGCGGCCCGTAACAGATCTCTCGCCGCAGAAACGGCCTCACCCGCCCATCGCGCCCGGCCCACGCCCGCACCCGGTCCCATGTGTCGTCCGTGCTCCCGGTATCGAACACGTGCAGCGCATCGACCCATGTCAGCAGGTGCTCGATGGTCTCATCGATGATGTCCGCCTCATCGCGGATCGCGAGCATGCCGTGGAATCGTGGCTGGTGCGCTGCGGCCGCGGACATCACTCCCCCACCTCGAACAGCACCCGCCCCCCAACGGGCCCGCTGTTCCGCGCCACCCTACCGGATCCCGCGGCCGGCCGCCGGGCCCACCGCGGCCCGCGGGGCCCCGGTCGCCCGAACCAGCACCCACCCGGGCCGCACCGCCGCGGCGGTCTAAACTGTCTCCCTTCAGCAGTTTGGCACCCGACCGGGAGTTTCAATGCGCGCCATCGTCACCGGCCAGATCGGCATGGACAAGAAGCCCTTCCTCGAAGCCACCGCGCGCCTCGCCGGTCAGCAGGGGGAGGCGCTCGAGCTCTACCACGTCGGCGACCTGATGTACAAGGAAGGGCCCGATGTCCGCCCCGGCAAGATCCTCGATCTGCCCATCTCGCGGCTCAACTCCCTCCGCCGCGCCGCCTTCAAGGACGTCATCAGCGACTCCCGCGACAAGAAGAACATCCTCGTCAACACCCACGCCACCTTCCGCTGGCGCCACGGCCTCTTCAGCGCCTTCGACTACGACCAGATCCAGAAGCTCGACCCGGGCCTCTTCATCTGCATCGTCGACAACATCGAGGTCGTGCACCACCGCCTCCACGCCGAGCACGAGATCGATGCCACCCTCAAGGACTGCATGGTCTGGCGCGAGGAAGAAATCCTCGCCACCGAGCTCATGAGCAAGGCGATCCCGCACTCGAAGTTCTACATCTTCTCCCGCGGCCGCCACCAGCCCACCACCAAGCAGCTCTTCCGCCTGGTCTGCCGACCGGACATGCGCAAGGTCTACCCCAGCTTCCCGATGAGCCACGTCGTCGATATGCCCGATGTGCTCGCCGAGATCGACAAGTTCCGCGCCGACCTGGCCGAACACTTCATCACCTTCGACCCCGGCGATGTGGACGAGAAGCTCCTCCTCGACCGCGCCATCGCGGCGAGCAAGGAAGGCAAGGACTACCTCGAAGTCGCCCCCCACTCCTTCGGCGGCTCCAAAGGCGCCGATGCCAAACCGATCAAGGTCCGCGTCCGCGAAGTCCTCGACATCGCCGGCGACATCGACGGTCAGATCTACATGCGCGACTTCAAGCTCGTCGACCAGTCCGACATGATCGTCAGCTACATCCCCGAACTCCCGGGCGGCATCCCCGGCCTCTCCAGCGGCGTCGAAAGAGAACTCCACCACGCCTTCGAGCACACCAAAGAGGTCTACGTGGTCTGGAAGCCCAAGAAAGCGCCGAGCCCCTTCATCACCGAAACGGCGACAAAGATCTTCTCGAGCACCGAAGAAGCGATGAAGCACTTCGAGCAGAGCGGGTACTTCGGCGAGAAGAACCTGTTCGGGCATTGAGATGTGCACAGCCCGCACAGCGCGCGGCCGCGTGCTCTCCGCCTCCAAGCCCCGGAGGGGCGAAAGCGCGCAGCCCAGGGCGCCGGCGGCAACGCCGCCAAGCCCTGGGTAAGAGCGCCAAGGCCCCAGAGCCCTCGAAGAGGGCGACACACTCTCACCCAACACGCCGCGAACCATCGCCGCGACCCACTCGGACGCCGGCGTACCACCATCTTCCCGAACGCGAGGCCGGAGCAACGCCGATGTACCCCCACGAGCCGCCCATCGAAAGCCGCTCGAATTGAATGGTACAGGCTGATCGCCAGAGCTTTGCGGCGATGGAGCCACCCAGTGCAAGCCACCATGAAAGCGTGTACGCTCTTGACCTGAACTCTCCCCATCTCCCGTACCCCCATTCCCTGCCCACGTCTTGACCATGCCTAACCACCTCAAGCCCATTGCGGTTGACCTCTTCTGCGGAGCTGGCGGCATGTCTTGGGGCTTTGAGCAAGCAGGGTTCGATGTCGCGGCGGCCTTCGACTATAACGCTCGCTGTGTGAAGGCTCACGCAACAAACTTCCCTAGCTGTCAAGCCGCCGAGACCGACCTGGCCACCGCGAACGCGCGGAGCCTTCGGACGCTAGGAGGGCTTGGTCGCAAACACATTGACGTGCTTTTCGGAGGGCCCCCCTGTGGCGGCTTTTCGGTAGCGGGGCGCCGCAACCCGGCAGACCCGCGAAATCAACTCCTGCTGAAGTTCGCTGCGCTAGTCGAAGAGTTGCGGCCATCATACTTCGTCGTCGAGAATGTACGGGGATTGCTCATCGGGGAGGCGGTGAAGAATCTTGCCGCGTTTCGGCGCAATGTTGAGAACGCCGGGTACGACGTGGTCTGGCCCGTGCAGCTGCTAAATGCCGCAGATTTTGGTGTACCCCAGGATCGCAAACGCCTTTTTATCCTCGGCTACCGCTCGAAGCTTGCGGCACCCAGTTACCCGACGCCGAGCACACCCAAAGGCCACGCCGAGAGAGTGACGGTCAGGGACGCAATCGGTGATCTCGTCGCGATGGACTCTTTCTTGCACCATCTTGACGGGGATGTCTACGCTGGGCCGCTCGGCCCCCCGAGCGAGTACGCCAAGAGGCTAGTCGCGGATTTTGAAGGAACGCGACCACGACCCCAAAGCTGTCGCCGCCGAAATCGAACTCTTACCGGATGTATGCGCGTTAAGCACACAGCCGAAGCGATTCGCCGCTTCGAAAGTACGCAGCCCGGTACACGCGAACAGGTGAGCCGCTTCTTTCGGTTAGACGCCGATGGTCACTCTCCGACCCTACGGGCGGGGACAGATCTCGCACACGGTAAGTTCACCGCCGTAAGGCCGATTCACTATAAACACCCGCGGTGCATCACCGTTCGCGAGGCAGCTCGGCTTCACTCTTTTCCAGACTGGTTCCAGTTCCACCCGACCAAGTGGCACGGTTTCATGCAGATTGGCAACGCAGTTCCGCCGCTGCTGGCCGCCGCAGTGGCTCGCTCCATCATCATCGCACTGGCGAATCGCTAGCTTGAATGTATCCGGAGATCCGCATGGCCAAACATATGCCACACGATCGAACCATTGACGCGATGCCGACTAAGGATTTGTTCATCGCCATGCTCACGCGGGATGTGGCGCTAATTCCCGCCATTATAGACCTGGCCGATAATTGTACTGACGGCGCACGTCGGGTCAGAGGCGACAAGTCGTGGTCGGGAATGGATGTCGCCATCGACGCAAGTCCTCAGAAATTTGTCATTTCTGACAATTGCGGAGGCATGGACGTTGAGACTGCACGGCGATACGCGTTTCGATTCGGTCGCGAGGCAGGGCGCGTTTCCGAGAAGGGCGAAGTCGGACGATTTGGCGTTGGAATGAAGCGCGGCTTGTTTAAAATCGGAAGGCACTTCCACATCCATTCTACAACGGTAACGACACGCTTTAATGTAACGATAGACGTCGAGAAATGGGCACGAAGCACAGAATGGCAGTTTGAGTTCGATGAAGCTCCGATAGAGGGCGGCAATTTCTCGGCGAACGAGCTTGGAACAAAGATAATTATTACAAAGGTCCACCCGCAGGTAGCCGTACAGTTCGGATCCGACCAGTTCATTCAGGAATTGCGTCAGCAACTTACAAGTAAACTGGAAACATCTCTCAACAAGGGCTTGGCTGTGCGGGTTAACGGCGAGTCCCTGAAGCCGCATGTTCGGAAGCTAGTGGCAGACAAGGCGCTTGCACCGGCCAGGAAGCGACTGAAGCTACAAGGCGGAGGAGGGCGCAAGGTTTCAGTCGACTTGTGGTGTGGGTTGGGCAAGCCGGAGTCACAGAGCACAGCGCGGGCTGAATCAGGCTGGTATGTCTTTTGTAATGGGCGCATGCTGCTGGAAGCAGACAAGACTACGGCAACGGGCTGGGGCATTGAAGACGACGAGAAGATGCCAGCTTATCACCCGCAGTTCAACGGCTTCCGGGGTTACGCTTATCTCGACGCCGAGGACGCGGCAGACCTGCCGTGGAACACGACCAAGACAATGCTGGATATAGATCACCCCGTGTACCGCACTGTGCAGAGGGAGATGGTCGCTCTGGCACGCCCGGTGATCACCTACTTCAATAGGCGCAAGGAGGAGAACGATGCGCTCAAGGCTGCGGGCGAGGACGGACTCGGTCGGCTCCAACTACTGTTCGAAGAGGCCAAGACCAAGCCACTCCAGAACATTGTATCTAGGGCTGCATTCTCATCGCCTCCAGCACAAAGCATAAAATCACGGCGCGACTCTTTACTTCAGCGCATTCAGTTTGACGCAGACGCCATAAAGGCGGATGAGGTCAAAAGGAACCTCGGCGTCTCATCGTGGATGGCGGTTGGACGGGAGGTCTTCGAATATTACTACAATGCGGAGTGTGGCGATGAGTAAGCGATCTAAGCCATCGGCAAAGCAACCGAGTGCAGCAACCGCACGCCGCTCTCCGGTACTAAATTATAGTCTACGTCCCGCAAAAAACATTGAACGCAAGATGATGGGAGAGGCTTTCGCCAGACTCGCTCCTCTGTGCCCACTAGCTAGCTACCGCTATATCGGATTCGGCTCAGAGTTTTTTAACGATTTTGCTCTATATCACGAGACTTTGGGTATTCGTGACATGGTCAGTATTGAGCACCATCTAGACCGAGTGCCAAGGTGTGAGTTCAATCGGCCCTATAAGTGCATTAAAGTTGTGCCGGGAACCGCGTCAGAGTATTTCCAGAGCCGAATGAAGTGGGAACCAAGGTCGATTATTTGGCTAGATTACTTGGACAAGCTGGAGCGGTCAGTGTTGGAGGATCTTCGCCTCGTTGTCTCGCGTGCATCCTCTGGATCACTCGTTGTCTGGACTGTGAACGCGCATCCTTGGGGTGATACTGCTACCGGCGAGGACCCGAAGAAGATCGCTGCGTCAGATTTGCCCCGTTTTCGAGAGCAGAAGCTGCGAGATTCGTTACGGCCGACAGTTGTTCCGGACGAGTGGCTGAAGTCATCGCTTGCGAAGTGGGGGCTCGCAACGTTGTACTATCAATTGATTCGTGAGGAGATCGATAGGGTACTGGCTGACAGGAACGCGTCAGCCATGCCGACGGACCAGGTTAAATTTTATCAGTGCTTCCATTTTCGATACAAAGATGGTCAGCGGATGTTGACAGTTGGCGGGGTCATCTTGAACGACGCCGATGCGGGCGTGCTCGGTCCAGACCCATTTGCTGGGCTTTTCTTCATCAGGAAATCGGGCGATCCAATTGAAATTAGACCGCCGGTGCTCACTGGACGCGAGGCGAGGCATTTGAGCCGTCTCTTCCCGCATGATCGAAGGAGAACGAGAACCTTGAAATGGCTCTCTTCCGAGGAGATCGAGAATTTTCGGGAGGTCTATCGGTACTACCCCGTATTTGCCGAATCTGAGCTCTGATCGCTTTCGCTATATGGCTGCTGCTCTATGCCCGATTCCCGCGAGAACGGTAAGGCTCCGGCACGCAGAGTCATCACACCCCCTCGGATTCACGTGGCACCGGTTCGTTTGACCTACGACTACTGTACTGAAGCTCGGTATGCCAAGCCCGTGTTTCCGCTGGGCAGCATCTAGCCCAGTTGGTTCCGGTCATTAGCGGAGCCCCGCGACACTCCCCCCACTGACAACACCCTGTCAGTCCCCTGACTCAAAATCCAATCACCCCCC
>JBDZUZ010000123.1:0-11554 GCA_040255445.1 Planctomycetaceae bacterium
GTCGCGACCTGGGACCTGCCCGGGCCTGAGGTGATCGACGGCATCTTCCACACGCCCGCGTGCGATGATCTCGCCGCGCTCGCCGCGGCGATCAGCGCTTTCGATGTGCTGCGGCGGTCGGGCACTCGGAACGATGTGCGGGTGCTGCTGACGCGGGCCGAGGAGATCGGCTTCATCGGCGCGATCGCGAGCGTGAAGCACGGGACCGTGCCGCGGGGCGCCCGCGTGATTACGCTGGAGAACAGCCGCAGCTTCGATGATTCACCGATCGGGGGCGGGCCGATCGTGCGCGTGGGCGACCGCATGTCGATCTTCTCGCCGAGCCTGACCGATGCGGTGGCGAAGCGCGCTGAGGCGATCGCGGGAGCGCCCTCGACGGTGACGGCCTCGCAGAAGCAGAGCGACCTGCCCAAGTGGAAGTGGCAGCGCAAGCTCATGGCCGGCGGCGCGTGCGAGGCGACGGTCTTCTGCAGCGCGGGGTACGAGGCGACCTGCGTGTGCCTGCCGCTGGGCAACTACCACAACATGGCCGATCTCGCCGCGGTGCAGGCGGGGACGAACACGAGTAAGCCCGTCGTCGGCCGCGAGTACATCGCGGTGTCGGACTACGAGGGGCTGGTCGATCTGCTGGTGGCGTGCGGTCTGGAACTGCCCAGGCACGGCGGGATGAACGACCGGCTGGAGAAGCTGTACAGCGAGCGCAAGTTCGTGCTGGAGTGAGTGATGGCGGCGTGCGCCGCGGCGGTTCAGGTCAGCCGCAGCACGGTGAACGTGCCGGTCTGCGGGGGCAGGCCGGTGACGGTGGCGCGACGCTGGGCCGGTGCTGGGTGGAGCGGGGCATCGCCCGGCGGCGCAGGCGGCGGCGCCTCGGCGCCCAGCGCCTTGAGCCGGCGGATCAGGAACGCGCGGCTGGGTGACGACGGGCGGGCCGCGGCGGGCTGCGTGGTCTGAACCTTGTCCGGATGCACAATCCCCTCCATGACCCGTCCTCCTGCGCTGCGTGGTCGTGACGCTTACGTGTTGGGCAGCGGCTCCAGTTCGTTTCCGGTGAAGTCGAAGCTCATGCAGTAGCCCGCACGCCAGACCGGATAGGACACCTCGCAGCGGTACCCGATGAACTCTCCGGCGGGCCACCCGGCCTGCTCGAAGAGGTAATGCGTCAACTCGGCGTGACGGGTGTAACTCGGCGTCGCCGCGTTCCGCAGGCCCGTGCCCAGCAGCGTGAGCTTGGGGGCCGAGGGGAAGCGGATGAACCAGCGGTCGCCCACGCCCTCGCCGAGTTCGGGCCCCCACAGATGCATGTCCATCCCCGGGATGCTTATACGGGCCAGTTCGCGGTGCATATACACGTCGAACACGAGGCGGCGGGCCGGGAAGCTCATCAGGTTCCAGAGTTCCTCGACCGCCGGGCTGCTCGCGGCGGGGTGCTCGACCGATTGCACGGTCCGGTTGGCGAGGATCATGTCGACCGCATCGCCCTGGCTGGTCTCGATCGGGTCGATCACATGCATGATCTGGCCCGCGCCCGAGCGGCTGGTGATCCGCGGCAGGGGCTTGGAGCAGAAGGGCTCGAGCAGCGCCCGGGCGGAGGCGCCCTCGACCTGCTCCTGGTTGAGCGAGGTGAAAACCAGTTCCTCGTCCCTGCGGCGGCCGGATGAGATGACCAGGGGCACGGCCTCGGTCTTGGAGCGGTGGCCGATCTGGCCCATCGCGACCAGCCGCTCCATCCGGCGCGGGTTCTCGGTCGAGGGGCGGAAGGCGTAAATGGTGATGCTGGCCTCAGACCAGCGGCCGGTGATCTCCGCCGCGGCGTGGAAAAGAGCCTCCCGCGCAGCGCCCTCTCCGGCGGTGGTCTGTTCGGTAGGGCTGGGTGTGAAGCGCTCGCTCGCGCTGAGACGCTGGGCGAGGCGGCGCTGGCTGCCGGCCAGGCGCGTGAGCGTGTCCTCGAACTGGTCGATCGCGATGCCCGCGGCCTCGAGCACACCCTCGCCCGCGACGGCCTTGCCGCGGATCGCCTCGATCCACTGGCGGAGGCCCTGGACACCGGGCATGCGGACAAGCATCTCGGGGCTGCGGTCGGCCTGGGTGATGGTGGAGACGATGCGCTGGCAGGTGGCGCGGTCGATCCCGAGCGAACGGGACATGGCGCTGGCGCCGCGTTCGTTGGGGGGGAGGGAGCCCAGAACGGTCTTGATTTCGCCGTAGAGGCGGTGGGCGGCCTGCTCGGCGAGGTGGCGTTCGGCCTCGTTGAGGGCGCCGTGGGCCTGGTCGGTGTTGGCGGCGTGGACGGGGCTGAAGGCCTTGATCTCAGTGGCACGCATGGGTGAGCCCTCCGGCGGGGTTTGGTGCGGTCTAGCCGCGGCGTCCACCTGTTCGTGTCTGCGCTCAGAACAGGTCTTAGACCAGTATACGCACTCGGTGAGAACCGGCTCGCAACTTCCGTAAGAATAGTCCGTAGGTATCTGCGGCCAGGGGCGGGGTGGGCCGCCGGCTGAGAGCAGTCGCCGCTGGCCGGAGCCAAAGGCTTGCCGGAGCCGGAGATGGCGGCAGGATGAACGAGGTTTCTCATACGAAGGGAGCACGGAAATGCAGAAGCTGATGCGGGTTGGTGTGGTGGCAGCGCTGGGTCTGATGGCGGGGACGGCCGCGGCGAGTGATGTGATCTTTGAGACCCCCGGTCCGGGCGGGTGGTTGGGGATCAACGGGTTCGATGTGTCGACCCAGCAGACCGTCGCCGCGCGGTTCTCGGTGCGGAACGATGCGAACCTCGATCGCGCCGGGATCTGGCTGATGAACAACGACGAGTTCGGCCAGCCGTGGGTGACCGTGACGCTCCGGACCGACGGGGTCGACGGCGAGGGCGATTCGGTGCCGGGCGGGACGATTCTGGAGACCTGGCAGATCCAGCTTCCGATGCTGGGCTGGAACCCCGAGCTGGTGATGTTCGAGTCGGTGGCGCGGCCGCTGATGACGCCCGGGCACTACTGGTTCGTCGCCGAGAGCGAGGCCGCGCCGCTGGTGAACCCGGTGTGGTGCATCTCGAGCGAGGGCAACGAGTACACGGCGACGGCGAACCCCTTCTCCGGCTGGCAGTGGCAGGAGGGGTGGGGCGCGGCGGTGGGCCTGCGGGTCGAGGTGACGCCGGTGGGCGGCGGCTGCCCGGCGGACTGGGACGGCTCGGGCGGCGTCGATGGCGACGACATCGGGGCGTTCTTCATCGACTGGCAGGCGGGCGATGCGGACATCGACCAGTCGGGCGGCACCGATGGTGATGACATCACGGTGTTCTTCGAGCACTGGCAGGCGGGGTGCTGAGCCCCTGGTGACAGATTGGGAATGAAGCGAGGCCCGCCGCGATGGCGGGCCTCGTTGTTTTTGCGGCGCCCATCAGATTCTGGGGGATGCACGGCAGATTGCTGGTAGGTATCAGGCCCGCCCAAGACGGCGGGCCCTGCTCGTTCTTGCGCACGCCGGCATCGCCCGACCGACCGGCAGACCCGGCACCCGCCGGAAGATCCGCATAATCGCGCCAAATGGCTGGCATTCACGCGGATCCGGGGCAGATTGAAGTGTTCGGGGTGTGGAGTACGCCCTGAGCCGGCTCTCACGATCCCCCCGATTGGTTGAGAGCCTGGGTTTGTCGGCGGACCCTTCGGAGGACGCTCCGAACGAGGTGGGCCGTCTGGGGCGCGTTGATCCGGTTCGCCAGGGTGAAGGCGTGGCCGGACGGAAGGTGGACAGCCATGAAGATCCTGCACTACATCAACTCGACCGACACGCGGCACGGCGGCGTTCCGCGGTTTGTGCTTGATGCGTCCCGCGTGATGGCGGCCGAGGGGCACCCCTCGACGATCATCACCGAGGACCCGACGCACACGCCCGAGACCTGGATCGCCAACCGCGATGGCGGAGACCGGCAGCTGCCGCGTCTGGTGCAGGTCGGTCGGCCCTCGCTCCCCGGCGGCTTCTTCAGCCCCGCGGCGATGCGGGAGATTAAGAACGAGATCCGCAAGGCGGATGTGGTGCACCTGCACTGCGTGTGGTCGACGGCGGGGTTCCAGATCGCCAGCGCAGCGCGTTCGATGGGTGTGCCGTACGTCGTCAGCTGCCACGGCATGCTGGACGACTGGTGCATGGAGCAGGCGGCGACGAAGAAGCGGATCTACATGTCCCTTATGGGCCGCCGGTTCCTGGAGGGCGCTGCCCGGGTGCACTGCACCGCCGCGGCGGAGCTGAGCCAGTCGAAGAAGTGGTTCCCGGGCGGCGCTGAGGCGGTGATCCCGTACCTCATGGACTTGGAGCCGTACCGCCAGTTGCCGGGCGCGGCGATGGCGAAGGACAAGTACAAGATCGGCGCCGATGGCGAGCCCACGGTGCTGTTCCTCTCGCGCCTGCACTACAAGAAGGGCGTCGAGTTCCTGATCGATGCGGCGTCGATCCTCAAGGATCGCGGCATCCGCGGCACGGTCGCGCTGGCGGGCACGGGCGATGAGCCCTACGTCAAGCAGCTCGCCGATCGCGCGGCGTCGAAGGGGATCTCGGAGCGCGTGCGGTTCCTGGGCCAGGTGATCGGTCAGGAGAAGTTCAGCCTGTACCAGTCGGCGGACCTGTTCGTCCTGCCCACGAGCCAGGAGAACTTCGGCCTGGTGCTGATCGAGGCGATGGGCTGCGGTGTGCCTGTGATCACGACCAAGGGTGTGGACATCTGGCAGGATGTCGAGGCGAGCGGCGCGGGGCGGATCGTGGATCAGGCCCCGGCGCACCTGGCGAGCGAGATCGAGAGCCTGCTGGTTGATGAGGCGACGCGTAAGTCCATGGCTGCCAAGGCGCGGCCGTGGGTGATGTCGCAGTACGACGAGCGTCGCCTGCTTGGGTTGTTCTCGCAGATGTACCGCGATGTGGCGGACACGGCCCCGGCCGGGGCGATCGGTCTGCCGGCGACATGGCGTCCGCGGACGCCCGCCGCGGCCGCGGTGCGGCTGGCGAGCTGATGGCCTGCTGCAGATAACTCTTTGAGCGCAAGCTCTCTCCCGCGCCCGGCGCTCGTCGCCGGGCGTTTTTCATGCTCGGGCGACGCGGCGAAAACGCCGATGAGGTAGCCTGAGGCCGTATGCGCATTGTGCAATACCTGAAGTGGCTCCGCCTTGAGGATGGGGGCACGGTCCGTTTCGTGATCGATCTCGCGGAGTTGCTCTCGCGTGGCGGTCACGAGGTGACGGTGTTGTCGTGCGATGATTCGGCGGCGCCGGATGCGTGGAAGGACGGGGGGCCGCGGTCGGTCGCGGTGACGATCCGCGACCTGGTGTCGGGCGCTGTGCCGCGGGGCGCGGCGGACCGGCCGACGCAGATGCTGATGGGGGCGGACAGGGCGAAGGTGCGCGAGATCATCGCCGCCGCGGATGCGGTGCATGTGCACGGCATGTGGGCGACGAGCAATGCGCAGGTGGCGCGGCTGGCGCGGAAGCTTGGCAAGCGCACGGTCGTGACGCCGCACGGCATGCTCGATGTGTGGTCGATGCGGCAGGGCACTTTCAAGAAGCGGGCGTTTCTCAAGGTCGTATCGGGGCCGATGATCCGCAAGGCCGATGCGGTGCACTTCACCGCGACGGCGGAGGCGGAGCAGGCGGCGAAGTGGCTCGGCGAGCACCGCTCGATCGTGACGCCGCCGCCGGTCGATCTCTCCGGCTACGAGACCGAGCCGGACCCGGCGGAAGCGCAGCGGAAGTTTGGCATTGATCCAGACGGGCCGCCGGTGGTGCTGTTTCTCAGCCGCGTGCACAGGAAGAAGGGTGTGGAGCGGCTGCTGGAGGCGGCGGCGCTGTTGGTGGAGCGCAGTGTGCCGCACCAGCTCGTGGTCGCGGGGCCGTCGGACCCGCCCGAGTACATCAAGGGCATCCGCGAACAGGCGCGGGAGTTTGGGATCGAGGACAGGATCATCTGGCCGGGCATGGTGATGGGGCCGCTGAAGCGGTCGCTGTACGCCGCGGCGGATGTGTTCGTGCTGCCCACCAGCCAGGAGAACTTTGGTTACGTCTTGATCGAGGCGATGGCGGCGGGGCTCCCGGTGGTGACGACCAAGGGGGTCGATATCTGGCGCGAGCTCGAGGAGAGCGGCGGCGCTGACATCGTGGAGAACACTGCGGAGGCGGTAGCGGATCTGCTCGCGATGAGGCTGGCGGATCGCGATGCTTTGCGGAGGCGAGGCGAATCGGCGCGGGCGTGGTGCTTCAAGGAGATGGACCAGGCGAAGATTCTGGCGGGGTACGAGGCGATGTACCAGGGACGGGCGTGATGGGGGTTGCGGAGCGCAATCAGAGTCGCATCCGCGTCGTGATCTGCTGGGACATGCTCTCGGGGTACATCGCATCGTGCTGGCGGGCGCTGGCAGCGCGGCCGGAGATCGAGCTGTCGGTGATTGCGGTGCACGCGATCAAGGGCGCGAATATCGCTTTCAACAACGAGATCACCGCGGGGCTCGACGTCACGCTGGTGACGCGCGATGAGCTCAACGCGGGGAAGACGGCCGAGCTCGCCGCGGCAAAGAGGCCCGATGTGGTGGTGGTGTGCGGGTGGGGCCTGCCGGGGATGCGGATGGTGCCCGAGCACCCCGATCTCGCGCACGCGAAGTTCATGATGACGATGGACACGCCGATCGCGCAGGCGTGGCGGCCGATGATGCGGCAGCGGATGGGGCGGTTCGCGCGGCGGGCGTACTTCGCGAAGATCGATCGCGTGGCGGTGGCGGGGGAGCGGGCGTGGCAACTGGCGCGGGTGCTTGGATTTCAAGAAGATCAGATCGTGCGCGGGTGTTACGCGATCGACTGGCCGCGGTTCGAGCCGATCGCGGCGGAGCGTCGGTCAGCGATGGCGCGTGGCGGCGCGACACAGACCGCGTGGCCGCGGCGGTTCCTGTTCATGGCGCGGTACGTGCCCGACAAGGCGATCGATGTCCTGGTCGAGGCGTACCGCGCGTATCGCGACCAGGTGCGCGACCCGTGGCCGCTGGTGTGCTGCGGACAGGGCGAGGAGGGCGCGCTGCTGCGCGGTGTTGAGGGGATCGAGGATGCTGGGTTCGTGCAGCCGGCGGATCAGCCGGCGCGGCTGCGAGACTCGGGTTGTTTCCTGATGCCCAGCCGCTACGAGCCGTGGGGCGTGGCGCTGGCGGAGGCCGCGGCGGCGGGGCTGCCGCTGATCGCGACGGAGGCGGTGGGGGCCTCGGTCGAGTTGCTGCACGACCGGTTCAACGGGCGGAAGATCGCGACGGACGATTGGCGGGCGCTGGCGGAGGCGCTGATCTGGATGCACGAGCGGAGCGATGCGGAGCTCGTGGCGATGGGCGAGCACAGCCGCGGCCTGGGGGCGGCGTTCGCGGCGGAGGTGCTGGCAGCGCGGTGGGCGGGGGTGTTTGGGGAACTTGTGGGGTGAGGGGGCGTAGGGAGGTCGGTCTGAAAGGGTTATGCTGAGGGTTCCGGCGGGACGGGGTGGCTCGGGCTCGCCGGGGGTATCGGCCCGGGCCGATGTAGAGCCGGCGGTGCGCGGTCCGGGCGGTCCCCGGGCCGGGTGGCGTGTCGTCGTCGGCGGGTCGCCGTTGGGCGGCCTTTGTCCTGGATCGAAGATCCGCGGCCACGGCCCGTTTGGGTGCGGCGCTGGAGGGTGAGTTTCAGATGGAGACGTTTCTCGCGGTCATCTTCGCCGGGCTCGCGCTGTTCGTCGTCTCCCAGATCATCTGGCAGTGGCGGAACGGCACGGTGCCGCTTCTGAGCACGCGGAACTTCTTTCTCGCGGGGTTCACGGTGTTCCAGCTGTCGAGCGCCATGCTCGCGCTGGGGATCGAGTACTACGGCGATGTCGGGCTCTCGACGCCGGGCACCACAGGGCTTGTCTACCTGCTGATGGTGGTGCTGTTCCTGAGCATGTTCCTGATCTCGTACAAGCGGGGCTGGTTCATCTGGCGGATTGCGCGGCGGGTGCGGCCGGAGTTCCCGGTGCCGTCGGTGGCGGGGACGCTGAGTCTGGCGATCGCGTTCCTGCTGCTGGGCTTCTTCTTCAAGATGGTGCTGATCTACGTGCCGCTGGTGGGCATTCTCTCGGCGATCTTCGGGACGGCGCTGGCGGCGGTCGCGGCGGGCATGGTGATGTGGGTGTGGGCTCCGCGGCTGGCGAACCCGGTGGTGGGCGCGGTGGCGATGGCGGTGATCATCGCGGCGATCGGTCTGGCGATCTGGCAGAACTTCGGTCGGCGTGATGTGGTGAGCGTGCTGCTGGCGGCGCTGTGGGGCGGGTACCACGGGCACTGGAAGCACGTGGGGCTGGGGCGGATGGTGATCCCGTTTGCGCTGACCGGCGCGGGTGTGATCGCCGTGGTCGCGGCGTTCACGGCGACCCGGACCGAGCACAACGTGACGAACACGTCCTACACGGACGCGGCGACCCGCCTGATGGGCGCCGACCTCAAGGCGGGCACGATCGATCTGCTCGCCGGTCAGGACGCGGCGGCTAACAGCATGTGGCTGATCGAGAGCCGTCCGGGCGCGTTCCCGTACGACACGCTGCATTCGCTGGTATACGCGGTGACGCAGCCGGTGCCGCGTCGGGTGTGGAACGAGAAGCCCGAGGGCCTGGGGCTGTCGATGGTGCCCGAGGCGGGTGTGATCAACAAGAGCCCGGGCTTCACGCTCGGCCCCGGCATCATCGGGCACATCGCGAACGACAACCCGTGGATTGCGCTGCCGCTGTACGCGATCGGGATCGGGCTGTTCCTGCGGCTGCTGGACGAGCTGGTGATCCGGCACCCGATCAACCCGTTTGTGATTCTGCCGATCGGGGCGGCGCTGGGCGAGATCCTGGCGCTGCCGCGTGGTGAGCTGGGGCTCTTCTTCTTCCGTACCGTGGTGGCGATCGTGGCGGCGTGGGTGGGGATGCGGGTGTGCTGCCGCGTGATGCTGCTGATGGGGTGGCGTTTTGGGACCTCGGAACCCGTGGCGGACGAATACGTCGAAGAGGGCGATGAGTACTCCCCGGAGTTGGCGGCTGGTTATGCGGCGGATCGATGAGTGGTTCGCCCGGTGTGGCTGTGCGGGCTGGGTAATCCCGGCGGCCTTCGCGGCGGGTGTTTCGGCGGTCGGGGGGCTTTGCGCAAACCGTGGAGAGGGTGGGGCCGACATATTCCCGCGGGGGGCAGCACGCTTTGTTCTGACCCGAGGGAGAATTCTGATGCGCACCACCGGCGCTTTCATCTGCAGCAGCACACTTCTGATGGCCTCCTGCACGTTTGTGCAGGCGTGGCCCGCTCCGGCTCCGGCGCCCGCGCCGGTCCCCGCGGCGGACGCCGGCGCGGCGACGCAGGACTTCACGGTGCGGCTGGTCTCGGGGCAGCTCGAGATCCGCGATGCGCGGAACAACGCGCCGATCCTCGTGCCGCGGGGCGCTCAGATCGCGCGGCTGCATGAGCTGGGGATCATCAGCCGGATGGACATGTCGACGGCGAGCAACGGCGCCGATGTCCGCGTGACGTTCACGAACACGACCTCGGAGCCCAAGAAGCTTGGGTATCTCAGCCTGGGCATTTTCACGCTGGGCGAGCAGATCGAGTACTTCGATTTCCGCGAGACGAGCAAGCCGGTGGCGGCCGAGTGGGGCAGCTACGTCGGCCAGGCATGGAAGTACCCGGGCGACATGTACTCGCCGGTGTGGGTCATGCGCAACCAGGATTACGCCGTGGGCGTGTCGGTGCAGTGCCCGATCATGGAGTACCAGCACGACATCCGCATCGGCATGGCCAACCCGCGCGGCTCGCTCATGGAAGGCGAGGGCGGGCGCGGCTGGCTGGTGAACATGCTGCTGGGCAACCAGGGCGATGAGACTTCGTGGTCGCGGCTGACGCACGAGGCGTACCTGCAGCCGGGCGAGTCGCGTGAGTACACCGTGTCGGTGCGGATCACGCGCAACCCGCAGGAGTGGCAGTACACGCTGCTCCCGTACCGCGATTACTTCCGCGAGATGTACGGTGAAGCGCGGTACGAGCGTCGGACCGATCCGATCCTGGCGTTCGGCATGGCGGATGTGTCGGTGCTGAGCTCGACCAATCCGCGCGGATACCGGGCGGAATTGCGGCCCGATCAGCGCGGCTGGCAGCCGACGGTCGAGCGTCTGCGCCGCGTCGAGGGGTGGCCGGCCATCATGCTCTGGACGCCCAGCGGTCTGTACAACCAGCATCGCGACTTGAACTACCCGTTCCAGTTCGCATCGCCGCTGGCGAGCACGCCGACGATGGCGACGGCGTTCGACCCCGTGAACGGGCTGCCGAGCCTGCCGCGGTCGGGCACGGAGCTTGGCATGTGGTGGGGCCGGGCCACGCAGTACATGGGCCCGTGGGACGCATCGAGCTTTGCGCCGTTTGATCCCGAGAACCCGGCGCATCGCGCCGCTGCGATCGCGGAAATGGATGCGGCGGTGCGGGCCGGGTCGACGCTGGTCGGGCTCGATACCTTCTCGCACGAGTTCACGCCGTTGTGGAAGCTGTACCCGTGGCTCGAGGAGCTGACGACTCGGTATCCGAACGTTCGCTTCTGCACCGAGCCGTCGGTCTGCGACATCCTGCACACACTCGCGCCCACCTTCATCAGCGCGTGGACCGATGCGGGCGGGCGCCCGACGGGGCTGCAGGATCTGTACGGCATCAAGAACCCCAACTACCTGGCGGATCTGATCCTGCCCGGGCACGAGTTCTGGGCGGGCTGGCTCTACAACAACCACCGCCGGTTCTTCAACTTCACGCCCTCGCAGCAGGACGTGATGGACGATATGCAGTACTTCGCGGACCACGGCTACGTGCCGGTGGTCTTCTGGGAGACGAACATGACGCGGGCGCCGGAAGTGGCGCCGACGTGGGAGACTTCGCTCCCGCTCCCGATCATCGCGAACGATCCTGTGATCCAGCGGCTGATGGGCGTGGCCGGTCCCGCGGTTCCCACACCGGGCCAGCCGCTCCCGGGTTCACCGGGCTCGCTTGGTGGTGGTTCGGGTGGCGGTTCGGGTGGCGGGAGCGGTAGTGGCGGTTCCGGAACCGGCGGCACGGGCGGTCAGCCGCCGATCCCGCCGGCGCCTCCCGAGCCCCCGGCGCCGCCCGCAGGTGGTGAATCGGGTGGCGGTACGAGTGGCGGCGGTGGTGGCGGCAGCGGCGCGGGAAGTGGCGGCAGCGGCGGCGGTGGCCTTCCCATCATCCCGTCGCGTCCGGTACAGCCCGGCGGCGGCGGCCAGCCGGCTCCGACGGGCGGCGGTACCGGCGATGGCTCGGGTGGCGACTCTGGCGGTGGCTCCGGCGGCGGCGCGGGTGAAGGTTCACCGACCGACGGCGGTTCCAACCTGTTGATGCAGCGCGGCAGCACGCCGCGGAGCGCGGTCGCCGAACGGGCCCGGGCTACGGCGACAACCGTGACCCGCGTGATCCCGATCGACGAGAGCCGTCAGCGGATCGATCTGACCAAGCCTTCCGAGCGGCCCGCTCCGCAGTGGCAGATCGGATTGGGGCAGCAGCCCCAATCCCGACCCGCCC
>JBDZUZ010000124.1:0-11588 GCA_040255445.1 Planctomycetaceae bacterium
GGCGTTCGCCGCATTGCGGTCTCCCGCGGCCAGCGAGATGTCGACCAGGGCCGCCCGCCCCGCAGCGCTCAGGGGCGCCGGCGCTTCGAGCACCCGCGCCAGGCGTTCACGGGCCTGCTCGGGCCTGCCGAGCCTCGCCAGAAGCTGAGCCTCGAGCAGGCGCGCCGACGGGTCTTTCGAATTGCGCAGCGATTCGACAACCGCATCAATGCCGCGGCCGTGCGTCAGCAGCACGTTCGCGTACAGGCCGGAATCGAAGGGCGCGTTCTGCGTGAGCCGTGTCAACGTCCGCGCCCTTCCGGTGACATCGTCGGGCCCGAAGGTGTCGAGCAGAGCGAGCGCCGCATCGCCGTCGCCGGGGACGCGGAGCAGATGATCGAGCAGCACCGCTTGCGCGTGCTCCGCATCGGTCACGGCGGCGGCGGCCCGCACGAGCCGGCCCGCGAGTGTCGGCGTGAGCGAGACGCCGGCGTCCCGGGCGATCTGCGCGACCGCGCCGCTGAGCGTCGGCCCGACATCGGTGGAGCGGGCGAGGAACTCGAGCACCGGCAGGTGCCGATCCTCGACGCGTCCGCCGCTTGCGCGGATGTCATCGACCAGTCGCAGAGAGGCCTCGGCGGGGCGGCCTAGACGAAGCAGCGCGTGAACCTGGCGGATCAGCGCGCTGCCGGGATCGAGGCTGGGGACCTCGGCCGCACGCTCGTAGGCCGCGAGCGCGGCTTCATACTGCCTCAGCCTGCAGGAGAGATCGCCCGCGTCGATCCACATCTGCCCGCGCCGACGGAGCAGCGATGCGGCTTCCTGGCGGAAGCGGGAACGCGCGGCCGCTTCGCCCTCGAGCGACAACGCGAGGAGAATCGAGCCACGGGCCGCCGCGAGGCGCCCGGTCGCCGCCAACGCATCGGCGAGGTCGGCGTGGATCAGTGGCGTCAGCGCGCGATCGTCGCGGTCGGGTTCGAGCCGCGCCGCGGAAGCGAGGTACGCGAGGCCTTCCTCGCCGCGTCCCATCCGCAGCTCGTCGCGGCCAAGAAGCCAGAGCACCGCGGCGTCCTCGAGCCCAAGTGACACAGCCCGGCGGAAGGACGCGATCGCGCTCGTCCGCCGGTTCGCGTTGAGTTGGGCCAGCCCGAGTTCTCGCCACGGTCGGGGCGCGGTCGGATCGAGGCGTGTCGCGGTTTCGAGGTCGACGAGCGCGGCCTGCACATCGCCGCCGAGCAGCGCGAGACGACCGCGCGCGTACGCGCGGAGGGCTTCGGGGTCGGCCGCGGCGTCCTGTGCGGCCGCCGCGGTGTTCGTGCGGGCCAGTTGCGCCAGCGCATCGTCGAGGGGTTGCAGCGCGGGCGGGTTGGCGGCGGTGTCGACCTCGAGCACACGCACCGGGTCGACGCCGGGGGGCGGCGCCAGACGAGTCGCGGCCGGACTGGGCGTGAGCAACTGCGCATCGGCCCGCCGCTGGAGGCTCAAGCGGGCGTCGTCCGTGCCCGCGGTCTCACGCTCCGCGCTTCGTGCAGAGCCCGACCCGCACGCGGCCAGTGGCAGCAGCGGAAGGGCCAGCCCGGCGGTCGCGAGTGCGGCGGTCGTGAGGCGACGGTTCAGCACGGAGGCTCCGAAGTTCTCGCTCGCTGCGGGAGTGGCGGGGGGCTGGAGGGACGGATTCGACTGGCCGGACTGTCCGCTGCGCGGCCGGGCCGAGCCGGGAACGTTTGGCTTGGATGCTCAGCCGGATGCCTTGGTCCGCGATCGGGCCGGCCGATCCGCGGACTTGGCCGATTTGGGTGCCTTGGGCACATGCTCTTTGGCCGGCTTGGCGGCACGCGGCTTGGTCGCCTTCGGCTTCGCCGTGCCGCTCTTTTTCGCACCGCGCGAGGATTTGGCATCGCACCAGGACTGCAGAAGCAGCGAGGTCGCGGCGAACTGGTCGCTCGGAATCAGCTTCTCCAGCAGATGCGCTGCAGACTCGATCGTGGCATCGGCCTCGATGATGCGTTCCGCGGCGAGCGCTGAGCGGAGCCGCTCGTCGACCGGCATCGCCGGCACCTCGCAGCACAGCAGGAGAAGACGTGCGCCGACGAACTGGGGCAGGGCGTCGATCGATTCGATGTAGGCCCGGGCCTCGCGCTTGCCCATGGTCGGCAAGTCCGCCAGCGAGAGCGTGTGGTGCCGCTCGTAGATCTCGTTGAGCGCGGATTGCAGTCTTGCCGCCCGTTCGGCCGCCTGCGGCGAAGTGTCGCCGAGTGCGGCTGCGACCTCATCGGCGAAGGCGACACGCAGTTCGTTCAGATCGACGAACACGCTCTGGACCCGCGCGGCGAGCGCCATGGCGTGGTCCGTTGCGGATTCCCACAAGCACATCGAGAAGACCAATTGATCGAGGACCGGGTCCGGCCGCGGTTCCTGATCGGTCGGGGCAGGGACGGGGGCCGGGTGCCCGGCCGCGGCGGGCTTGCCGGCGGCGGACAGCTTCGTCAACAGCTTGGTCAGGTTCTTGCTGGCCTGCTTGGTCGGATCGGTCGTACTCACGCGGAGGGTCCTTCGCGGTCGGGATCGGCGCGGTCGAAATCAGCTCGGTCGAAATCAGCGCGGTCTGAATCAACTGGATCTGTCTCGGCCATGGGCTCGGTCGTGCGGGGCTGGTCGGTCGCCGGGGGGCGGGCGGCGTCCTGCTCGCGCAGTTCATCGCTGGCCTTGTTGATCGCCGCGAGCACCGCCGCCTGACGCTTGAGCGACTTGTCGATCTTGAACTGGAAGCGGGGGAGCGACCGCACGCGGACGCGGCGGCCGACCTCGCGCCGCAAGAACGACGAAGCGCTCTCGAGCCCGTGCAGCGCGAGCTTCTCGCGGTCCTCGGGCATGACCGAAACAGAGATCACCGCGACCGAGAGGTCCTGGGGCACGCGGACATTCGTGACGGTGACCAGCCCGCTGACGCGGGGGTCCTGCAGGCCGCGGTCGATCACGTCCTGAACGGCGTCGCGGATGGTGCTGGCGAGTTGCTCGGCCTTGTGGCTCATTCGTGTGCGGCTCGGCTGGTTCGTTTGCGGCGGGGGGATCGGTCTGCGTTCATATTGCGTTGCTGCTGTTGGCGATCGGCTT
The DNA here is from genome assembly GCA_040255445.1 of Planctomycetaceae bacterium. Lineage (GTDB taxonomy): Bacteria > Planctomycetota > Phycisphaerae > Phycisphaerales > UBA1924 > JBDZUZ01. The sequence goes on from JBDZUZ010000124.1 coordinate 3,094, forward strand.
TGGCGCTCGGGTCTAGCGATCGGGCTCGGATGCGCGGCGGAGCATCTCCGCGGTCAGTTCGTCGACGGCGGGGTCTTCCTCAGCGAGCGAGGTCAGGTGCTCCTCGCCCGCGCCGTGCAGGACCTCCCGGCTGACCCCGCCCAGTTCCGCATCGTGCAGCGAGCGGAGCTTGGCGACGATGCCGTCGAGGACCTGGCCGATGTGCTTGCCGTCGCTGCCCACCACCGCGAGACCCATGCGCGCAACGGTCCACAACTCCTGGGCCGCCACCTCCGCCACGCTGACCATGTGCTCGCGGTGGAGCCGGTCCTTGACCGAGGAGACGACCCGTCGCTTGTCCTTGAGCGACTCGGCCCCGTGGATGAGCAGATCGAACTGAAGTATCCCGATCACCATCAGTGCTTGGTCGGACGCCGGGTTCAGAGCGTGCGCTTGACCTCCACCTTGCGGTAGCACTCGAGCACGTCGCCGTCCTTGATGTCGTCGTACCCGTCGATCTTCATGCCGCACTCCATGCCGGCACGCACTTCCTTGGCGTCGTCCTTCACGCGCTTGAGCTGGGCCAGCTTGCGATCGTGCTCGATCACCACACCGTTGCGCGTGACGCGGATCATCGCATCGCGCTGGACGGTGCCGTCGGTGACGTAGCAGCCCGCGATCATGCCGACCTTGCTGACGCGGAACACCTTGCGGACCTCGGCGTGGCCCAGGATCTCCTCGCGGAGTTCCGGAGCCAGCAGGCCCTCGGCCGCCTTCTTGAGGTCCTCGACGATGTCGTAGATGACCTGGTAGGTGCGGATCTCGACGCCCTTGTTCTCCGCCAGCGCCCGGGCCTTGCCGCCGGGGATGACGTTGAAGCCGATGATGATCGCCTTGGAGGCGTCGGCCAGCAGCACATCGCTCTCCGTAATGCCGCCGATCGCGGAGTGGATGACGCGGGTGCGGACCTCGTCGGTGTGCACCTTCTCGCACTCGCTCTTGAGCACATCGACCGTGCCCTGGAGGTCGGCCTTGAGGACGATGAGGATTTCCTTGGTGTCCTTGTCCTGCATCTGGCCGAAGAGGCTGTCGAGCGTGACCTTGGGCTGGGCGAGCTGCAGCTGCCGCTCGCGCTGGCGCCGCTGCTCGGCGGCCTGCTGGGCCTTCTTCAGCGAGTCGACTACGTAGAACTTGTCGCCCGCATCGGGCACCTCGTCGATACCCGAGATCTGCACCGGCAGCGGCGGCGCCGCCTCACGCAGCTTGTTGCCGCGGTCGTCGGAGATGTCGCGGATGCGGCCGAACGCGCGGCCGACGACGACGAAGTCACCGACCTTGAGCCGGCCCTGCTGCACGAGGATGCTCGCGGTCGCGCCGCGGCCTTCCTCGACCTTCGCCTCGACGACCGAGCCCTGCGCAGCGCCCTCGAAGTCGGCCTTGAGGTCCTTGAGCTGCGCCTGGTAGTCGAGCGTCTCGAGCAGTTCGGTGATGCCTTCGCCCGTGGTCGCGGAGGTGCGGACAACCTCGGTGTCGCCGCCCCACGTGGTCGGGTTGAGCCCGTGCTCGGCGAGCTGACCCAGCGTCTTCTGGATCTGCGGCTCGGTGGCGTCGGGGCGGTCGATCTTGTTGAGCGCGACGACGATCGGAACGCCCGCGGCCTTCGCGTGGTTGATGCTCTCGATCGTCTGGGGCATCACGCCCTCGGGCGCCGAGACCACGAGCACGACGACGTCGGTCATCGTCGCGCCGCGGGAACGCATCGCGGTGAACGCCTCGTGGCCGGGCGTATCGAGGAAGACGACTTCCTTCTCTTCGCCGGCCACCTTGACCGGCACGCGGAACGCGCTGGTCTTCTGCGTGATGCCGCCGGCCTCGCCCGCCGCGACATTCGCGTTGCGGATCTTGTCCAGCAAGCTGGTCTTGCCGTGGTCGACGTGTCCGAGGATCGTGACGACCGGGCCGCGGGAACGCAGGTCCTTGGCCTCGCGCTTCTCGAACTCTTCGCTGACCGACTCTTCGGCCGTCTTGGCCGCGGTGACCTCGAGCTCGATGTCGAAGTCCATCATGATCTCCATCGCCTTTTCGGGCTCGATGCCCGAGTTGATGGTGGCCATGACGCCCTCGTTGAACAGCCAGCGGACGATGTCCGCCGCCTTCACACCGGTCGCGGCGGAAAGATCGCGGATCGTGAAGGGCGCGGCGATCTTGACCGTGCCGCCCGTCTCCGCCGCGGACTCGGCCCGCGAACCCTGACCGGGCCGGCTGAGTTCCTGCTTGCGGCGCTTGAGGAAGCCGCCGGACTTGAGCAGCCGCGCTTCGCGCTCGATCAGATCCTGCTCGGAGAAGATCTGGCCGCCGCCGCCCCAGTCGCCGCCACCGCCGCCGCCCGAAGCGCGACGACGCGCGGGGACGCCAGAGCCGGTCGAACGACGCGGACCTCCGCCGCCGGGCCCGCCAGGACCACCGGGGCCCTTACGCCGCGGGCTGCGGCCGCGATCATCTTCAGTCGTGGGGCCGCCCACGCCGCCGCCGGTGCGCGGGCCGCGCGCCGCCGGGATCATCGGACCGCCCGAGGGGCCCATCCGCCGCGGCCGCGGCGGTTCGATCACTTCGGGCGCCTCGACGCGGACGACCTTCGGGCCGCTCAGTTTGACGGGCGTGCGCTCGGCGAGCATCGGGCCCGCGGGCTTCACAACCGTCGGGCGGCGCGGAACATTGACCTGCGCCGAGGGGCGGTCATCCGCATCCTCGGTGTCATCGCTCTCGGGCTTGGTGTTCGCCGCCGGTTCCTCGGCCCGCGGCGGCTCGGCCTTGCGGGGAGCGGGGGCCGATGCGGCGGCGGGCGCCGGCGCGGCCTCTTCTTCGACCTCGGCCACTTCTTCGACAGCTTCGGCCGGCTCCTCGGCCACGGCGGGCGGCTGCGGCGCGGCGGGGGCCGGCGTCACGGCCCGCGCGGCAGGCTGGGGCGCGGGCTGGGGTGCGGCCGGCTCGGGCGCGGCGACGGGAGCGGGGGCCTCTTCGACGCTCGTGGTCGCCTCGTCGTCCGCGGAGTCGGCGTGAGACTCATCGCCGCCCGTGGCGGGCAGCGTCTCGACGGCGACATCCGAACCGCCGTCGTCGGTCTGGTCGGATTTGGCCTTGGCGCGGCGACGCGTGGGGCGGGCACGGACCTTCTCGAGATCGACGGGCTTGGCCGTCTCGATGGCGGTGGCGGCGCTGCCGGTGGTGAACCACTCGCGGATCGTCGCCTCCAGACCAACCGAGATGCTGGACATGTGGTTCTTCACAGTGTCCGCGCTGATGCCCTCGGCGTGGCACTTGGCCACGATCGCCTTGGACTCAACGCCCAGTTCCTTCGCAATCTCGAAAATGCGCTTCGCCAAATCAGTCTCCAAGCCGAACCACTGAACTCACCCGCGCCGTCTCCGACGGCGCGGGACTGTGCCAAACCCGCGAGCGATCAACCCCCCAGGATGTCCGCCGCACGGTCCTCGGCGGACTCGTCGGCGGCGGGGGCCTCGCCGGTCTCCGGGACCGGCTCGTCGCCGCCCAGGAGCACCTTGTGCGCCAGGTCCGCTTCCTCGCGGGCCTTGCGCTCCTTCTCTTCCTTCTCACGCTGCTGCTGCTCGGCGACTTCCTTCGCCTTGGTCGAACAGGCCTCGACAACCTCGGCCGCCTTGGCGTCGTCGATCTCGAGCTCGGTCATCAGCACTTCGGCGCCGACCTCCTCGATATCGAACACGCTGACCATGCCCAGCGCGGCGAGCTTGTCGGCCATCTGCTCCGTGAAGCCCTCGATCGCCTGCACCGTCGAATACATGGTCTCGACGCCCTTGGTGAACTCCTCGGGCGTGAGGATGTCGATGTCCCAGCCGGTCAGACGGGCTGCGAGGCGGACGTTCTGCCCGCGCTTGCCGATCGCCAGGCTCAGCTGATCCTCGCGGACGACGACCGTCGCGCGGCCCAGCTCGAAGCACAGCGAGATCTCGGAGACCTCGGCGGGCTTGAGTGAGTTCTGGATCAGGATCTGGCTCGACTCGTTGAATCGGACGATGTCGATCTTCTCGCCGTTGAGCTCATCGACGATGTTCTTGATGCGGCTGCCGCGGACGCCGACGCAGGCGCCGACCGCGTCGACCTTGCTGTCGATCGAGCTGACCGCGATCTTGGTGCGGTAGCCGGCCTCGCGGGCCATCGCCTTGATCTCGATGATGCGCTCCGAGACCTCGGGGACCTCGACCTCGAAGAGCCGCTTGATGAAATCCATGTGCGCCCGCGAGAGCACGATCTTGACCTGGCTGCCCGCATCGCGGACATCGAGGATCAGGCAGCGGACGCGGTCGCCGGGGGCGAACTGCTCGCCGGGGATCTGCTCGGACCGCGGCATGAAGCCCTCGGCCCGGTCGATCTGGACGACCAGCGAGCCGCCCTCGTACCGCTGCGCGGTGCCGGTGGCGATATCACCGATGCGCTTGCTGAACTCGTCGAAGATGCTGCTCCGCTCGTCGTCGCGGAACTTCTGGATCATGACCTGCTTGAAGGTCTGCGCGGCGATGCGGCCGAACGCTTCGGGCGGCATCTCGAGGGGCTCGCCGTGACGCGTGAGCTGCAGCTTGCCGCTGATCGGGTCGAGCGTGCAGGCGAATTCCTCGGTGTCGAGCGTGTTGAAGTACTTGCGGGCGGCAGAGACCATCGCCTGTTCCAGATCGCGCACCAGCATCGAGCGATCGATGTTCCGATCGCGGGAGATCGAGTCGAGGATCCGCAACATTTCCTGGCTGTTCATCTGACCTGCTCCGTGACGCCCGAGTTGTGGTCGAGTTGTCTGGTTGTCGGTGCGGCGTGGCACTGTGTCTGCCGGCCCCGGGGGCGCCGCTCGCCCGAGGCCGTGAATCCTGTTGAACCGCCCCGCCAACGCGGAACGGGTGAACTGCCGATGCCATGGCCCAAAAACACAAGGACCACAAGCGTTGATCCGCTCGTGGCCCACCCAGCACCGCGGGAAAGATCCCGCAGCGGCCCGGCGATGGAAACGCCGGAGCCCGGACGAACTGGGTCGCACCCGTTATGGCATTTCGCCTCCCGAGTGCGGCCCCGCCCAGGGACAACGCGCCGTCGAGCAATCGCTCATCGGTGTCGTCCGCTTACCGAGCATGGGTGGAAACCGCGTGCATCATTGATCGCTCCAATGTTCCACGGCGACAAATCGCCGGAAACCCGAATCGAACCACAACAACCGTAGATGGGGAGCGCGGCCGGATCAACCGGGCAAAACGGGGCCGACCGCCCTTCAGGCCGCGGCCGGGGGGCAAGGGACGGGGGAGTGGGGGGCAGCGGACCAGCGTGGCTTGCCCAGGACTCAGGTCCGGTCGGTCGGCTGGGCCGGGCGCAGGACCTTGACGGCGCGCCCGCCCCGGTACTGCCCGAGTTCGGCCAGGAACTTGCGCTCCTTCCCGACACAGACCGCGATCGGGGCATCGGCCGGTTTCTCGGTCACGATCACATCGCCGACGGACAGGTGGAGCAGGTCGCTCAGCGTCATGGTTGTCGTGGCCAGGATGCCGGTGAGCTCCAGCGAGGCCTGGCTCAAGCGGCCCGCCACCTGCTTCTCGACCGACTTGGACCGCAGGTTCTTGGAGTTGGCGAACCAGCTCTGGCTCGAGAGCTGCTCCATGACCGGCTCGATCACGTTGTAGGGGATGCACAGGTTCATCGTGCCGGCCCGGTTGGCCATCTTGACCTCGAACCCGACCACCACGACCACCTCGTTGGGCGGCACGATCTGCACCAGCTGCGGATTGCTCTCGGTCGCGGCGATATGGAACTTCAAGGCCCGGATGCTCGCCCACGCCTCGGCCAGCGAGGAGAGGCCGCGGTTGATCACGTTCCCGATCAGGCGGGTCTCGATGATCGTCATCGGCCGCTGCGGGATGAAGAGATCCTGGTTGGTGCCGCCCAGCAGCCGGTCGATGATCGGGTAGATGATCAGCGGGCTGACCTCGAGGCACATCTGCCCCTCGAGCCCGTCGGCATCGACCAGGTTGAAAGAGGTCGGGTTGGGCAGCCCGGAGGTGAACTCCGAGTAGGTCATCTGCTCGCAGGTCGCGACCTTCACCTCGACGATGGTGCGGAGGAACCCAGAGAGCGATGCGCCGAAATTGCGGGCGAAGGACTCGTGGAGCGTCTGCAGCGCCCGCATCTGGTCCTTGCTGACACGCTCGGGCCGCTTGAAGTCGTAGGCCTTGATCTCCAGGGCGCCAATGTCCCGCCGGTGCCGGCTGAAGACCTGGGCGCTGGTGATCTCCTCCTGGACATCGCCAAGCTGGACGGCGGCCAGAAGGGCATCGACCTCGCTTTGTTCCAGCACATTGGCCATCGGCCGTCACAAACCTCCGCCACAGGACATCGAAAGCGGGTCCCCGCGCTTCCCGGCATCTGGTATCGGGCGATGGTCCGCGAGCCCTTGAGGATGACCCCCTCCTCCCCTCAGGCCCGGAAAGTGCCCCCAGCCCGCCAGGTCGCCGTCCGGAGGACCATTCAAACGCCGGGAAGAAGGCCGATCGGTATCTGAGGGGGGTAATCGACGCACACACGCCCCGCGGCTGAACACCCCTCGGTAAGGTGTCGTAGCGGAGGGGCTGAGTTCGAAGACCGGTCCGGAGTACGCTGTCTGATGATGAGCCTTCTCAACCCGACCCGCCGCGGCCTGTCCGCACTCGTCGCCGCGGTCCTGTTCGTCCTCGTGGCCCTAGCCACGCCCGCCGCCGCTCAGCCCAACTTCGACGTCGTCGCGGTGCGGGCGACACCCGACCAGACAACAGTCGCGGCGGGCAGCCAGGCCGTGATCGCGGTGTCGTTCAAACACGACCCGACCTGGCACATCCACCCGCACGAGCCGGTAGTGCCGCCCGAGCTCGAGGGCTTCGAGCCGATCCCCACGCTGATCAATGTCAAGGCGCCCGCCGGCGTCGCGGTCGGCCCGATCCAGTGGCCCAAGTCGCACGCGATCGATGTCGCGTTCTTCGGCGACCCGGTCCCGTACCAGGTCTACAGCGATACGGCGATCGCATATGTCCCGCTGTTGATCGGCGCGGATGTCACCGGCCCGCTGACGATCGGGGTCACCGCGAGCTTCCAGGCCTGCGACGACACGACCTGCCTGCCGCCCCAGACCAAGGAACTGACCGTCAGCCTCGAGGTGGGCGAAGCCGAGGCCGGTGTTCCTGATCCGGAGATCTTCGGCGGTTTCGATCCCGCCGTGTTCGCGGCGATGGCGGCGGGCGGGAGCGATGCCGGCGCCGGCCCAACCGAGCCAACTCCCGGTGATCCAGCGCAGACGGATGCGACCCCATCTGAGGCGGCCGGCATCAGCTTCTTCGGCATCAATCTCCCGCAGGGCGGGAGCGTCGCCGGGATTCTCATCCTCGTGTTGCTCGCGGCGTTGGGTGGGTTCATCCTGAACCTGACCCCATGCGTGCTGCCAGTGATCCCGATCAAGATCATGACCATCAGCCAGCACGCCGCGACGCCGGGCAAGAGCCTGGCGCTCGGGCTGTGGATGGCGCTGGGCGTGATCGCGTTCTGGGTCGGGATCGGCCTGCCGGTGATTGTCCTCGCGACTTTCACCGACCCCTCGCGAATCTTCGGCATCTGGTGGGTCACGCTCGGCCTTGGCGTGATCATCGCCGCGCTCTCGCTGGGCCTCTTTGGCGTCTTCCAGATCACGCTCCCGCAGTCGGTGTACGCGGTGAACCCCAAGGCCGACACGCCATGGGGCTCGTTCCTCTTTGGCGTCATGACCGCGGTGCTCGGTCTGCCTTGCTTTGGCTTCGTCGCGGGCGCTTTGCTCGCCGCCGCCGCGACCATGCCCAAGGCGGCGACCATGGGCGTCTTCGCCGGCATCGGCGTCGGCATGGCGGCGCCCTATCTGGTCCTTTCCGCGAAGCCAGGCTGGGTCGCCAAGATCCCGCGGACCGGCCCCGCCAGCGAACTGGTCAAGCAGGTCATGGGCCTGCTGCTCCTCGCCGCTGCGGCGTACTTCGTCGGCTCGGGTCTGATCGCGCTGATCAACGACAAGCCCTACCTGGGCAAGCAGATTCACATCTGGGCCATCGCGATCCTCGGCATCGCCGCGGGCGGCTGGCTGTTCATCCGCACCGTGCAGATCTCGAAGAAGCCCGCGCCCAAAGTCGTCTTCGGCGTCGTGGGCCTTGTGATCGGCGCGGCGGGCCTGCTCTACGCACTGGATGCAACCGAGAAGGCACGCACCAACTGGGAGGCCCGCCAGGCCGCGCTCGCAGCGCAGCAGGGCAGCGGCGAACTCCTCCCCGGCGTCTGGCTCGACTACAGCGATGCCATGTTCAAGAAGGCCCGCGACGCCGGCAAGATCGTCGTCATGGACTTCACCGCGGAATGGTGTATCAACTGCAAAGCGCTGAAGGCCGGCGTGCTAAACCGTGATCCGGTCAAGAGCGCTTTTGCGCAGGACGATGTTGTGCTGCTCACCGTCGACCTGA
>JBDZUZ010000125.1:0-11553 GCA_040255445.1 Planctomycetaceae bacterium
ACCGATGATGCGACGCTTGCGGTCAATCTGTCGCGACTGGCCGATGCGCCGAACCAGTTCCGCACTTCGCTGCACGAGGCGATGGACCGGGCGCTGCGGGATGTGGTGACGAACCATGCCGGCGGGCACGCGGCTGAGGAGATCGCCGACATGCTGCGGCCGGCGCGCAAGGCGGCCGCGGCGTGAGCGAGGCGGGGACAGCGGGCGCAGCGCCGCTGCTGATCGCGCTGCCGACGGGGCTCACGGCCAACGGCATCACGACCTGGGCGGTGCGGCTGGCGAACGGGCTGGCGGCGAAGGGCCGGCGGGTCGGCCTGATCCTGCACGCGACGACGCAGAAGCACAAGCCGGTCGAGTTTGCGTTGAGCGATGATGTGCGGGTGTTCGACCTCACATCGCTGCCGCCGATCGAGACGCTCGATGGCGATCTGAGCGCGGTGATCCCGGCGTATGCGCGGGCGGTTGAGAAGATCGGCGCCGGCATCCCGAGTCCGGTCGTCTTCAGCCCAAACACGCTGGGCGACTGCTACGGCGCGGCGGCCGCGCTCACGATGACGATGGCCGACCGGGTGCGCATCGTTGGCTGGGGGCATCTGTTCAGCGCGTACGACTTCACGGTGTTGTCGCGGTACGAGCCGGCGATCGCGGGGTTCGCGGCGTGCAGCGAGGCGATCGCGGCGGAACTCCGGGTGCGGCGGCCCGGTCGGGCGGCGGAGATCGCGGCGCTGCCGTACGGTGTGCCGGTGGCGGAATCACTGCCGAAGCGCGAACCGGTCGAGGGCCGACGGCTGCGGCTGATCTACACGGGGCGGATCGAGCTGGATGTGAAGCGTGTTGATGCGCTCGTGGCCATGAGCGATGCGCTGGGCGCTGCGGGTGTCGAGCACGAACTGCTGATGCTTGGCGACGGGCCGGCGGAGGCGGAGATCGATCGCATGATTGCATCGCGGCCGTCGATCACGCGGCGGGGTGCAGTGTTGACGGATGCGGTGCTCGCTGCGCTTGATCGGGCGGACATCTTCGTGCTTCCCTCGCGGATCGAGGGGCTGTCGATCTCGATGCTCGAGGCGATGGGGCGCGGGTGTGTGCCGGTGGTGGCGTGGTCGCCATCGGGGGCGGAGCAGGCGATTGCGGATGGTGAGTGCGGGGTGATCGTCGATTGCGATGCGGCAAAGACGCCGGAAGCGATCGGCTCCGCGATGGCGATGGGCGTGATCAAGGCTGAGTGCGATTGCCATCGCATGTCGTACGCCGCGTGGCAGCGGGCGACGGAGCGTTTCTCGGTCGAGTCGCATGTCGACGCGGCGGAGCGGCTGATCGATCGGGTTGCGGAGTCGCCGGCGCGGGCGTGGCCCGCGTCGAAGCCCGCGGCGTACAGCGGGCGAGGCGGGGGCGGATCGGGCGCGGTGCCGGAGGATGGGCCGCGGCGGATGCGGGCGGTGCTGGAGTCGCTGGCCGGCCGCCGCGTGGTGATCCACGGCGTGGGCCGGCACACGATCGAGCTGGCCGGTGTGCTCGCCGAGTTCGGCGGCCGGATCGTCGGCTTCGCGGATGATGATCGCAACCGGCACGGCGGCACGCTGTGGAACTGGCCGATCGTGGCGCCGCGTGATGCCGCATCGGCCTTGGACGCGAGCGACTGCGTGATCAGTTCGGCGATGAACGAGGGCGCGATCTGGGAGCGGCGGGCTGTGTACGAGATGCAGGGTGTGCGGGTCCACCGCGTGTACGTCTGAGCGCCGGGGCGCTGTTAAGCGTGAGTGGCGCCCGTGAGCTCAGCCGCGGGCCGCTTCTTCGAGCGATGTGAGGACAGCTGTATGGTCCTTCTCGCGGCCGTCGATGGCATCGAGATGTCCGCGACGCCACACATGGCGCTTGAGCGGCAGGTGGTGCTGGTAGTGAACCTGCAGGATATGGGCGGCGTGCGGGCCGTTGATCGCATCGGCTGCGATCGCGGCGGTGTTGCGGAAGGTCGTCAGCGCGTGGCCGCACGCGACGAGGTCGCGCTGCGTGTTCGCGCGGTTGTAGCTGATCTCTTCGTCGCTCAGGATGTCGCGGCGGAACATCGCCTCGGCGCACCGCGGGGCGGTCTTGGCGAAGCCGACCGCGGCGTAGCCGAGTGTGTACTCGCGGCGGAGGTAGTCATCGGGCTCCATGCGGTGATCGTGCTCGACGACCGCGCCGGGCTCGAAGCGGACGGCGGTGCCGTGCTCCTTGGAGAGTCGCCAGGCGAATTCATCGTCTTCGAAGCCGTAGGTCGTCGGGAAGACGGTGAAGCCCTTCGCCGCGCGGACCAGGCCCGCGGGCGCCGAGAGATTCAGCGGCCACGCGTGGCGGAAGCCCCAGTCGCGGGCGGGGTCGTTCGAGCCGCGCATCTTGTCGTAGAAGAAGACCATCGAGGTCTCGCGGATCATCCGGTCGAAGAGCCGGTCGGGCTCGTGGATGACCCACGGCGCATCGCCGACAACCAGCGATTCGCCGCCGAAGCGTTCCTGCGCTGCGAGGTGCGCGCCCAGACACCCGGGCTGTGCGCGCACATCGTCGTTGAAGAAGAGCAGCACATCGCCCTTTGCCCGCGGCAGCAATCGGTTGCGGACCGCGGCGAGCCCGGCCCAGGGCGCGGCCTCGATGAAGAGCCCGCCATCGCGGCCGCCCGCATCGCGCCATGCCCGGTTGCCGGCGTCGCTGACGCCATCGTCCGCGCCGTCGACACCCACCAGCACTTCGAACTGATCCGCCGGCAACGCGGACGCCGCGAGGGCGCTGAGACAGTTGGCCAGCTTCGCCGGCCGCCCGAAAGTGGGGATGATCACACTGATGCGGACCATGCACTGGTTATCGGCCATGATCGGGGTGCGATTCGGCAAATCCCGCGGTCTGTGCGGGCCGCCGCGGGGTGGGGCGAAAGGTCCGATCCTTGCGGGTCGATGACACGGTGTGCCCAGCCGCTTTTTGACGGCGGGCCGGCCGATCGAGTCATGACCAGAGACCAGCGACAGACCATCCGCGTCCGCATGTCCCTCCCCTGCAAGGTGGCGGCCGCCGGTTCGCTGCGGTTCACCCCCGCGGTGACCTGCGACCTGTCGGCGGGCGGCGCGATGTTTCGGACGCTCGCCGCGGGCGGCGCAGCGCGGCCGTTCGCACCCGGCGAGGAGATCCGCATCGGCATCGCCCAGAGCCCGCGGTCGATCCTCCGCGAATCGGCGATGCACGCGGGGCGCGTGGTTCACACGCTGATGCAGCCCGATGGGACGCAGCTGGTCGGGATCGCGTTCGCGGCGGAGGCGGCGGCCGCCGCGGCGGCGGCGGCCTGAACCGCGATCGCGTGCTCGCGGGGTGGCCGCGGCCCGCTGAATCGCCGGGGAAATGCGAACAACACCCGAGTAGGCGGGCGTAGAATGTCCTATGCAGTTGTGGCAGCCCTCTCTCCCCGAGGCGTACCGGAAGCTCCCCCCCGATGAGCTGGCGGCGGCGATTACCGCCCGGCGCGCCGAGCTGGGCAGCCGCGTCGTCATCCTCGGGCACCACTACCAGACCGATGAGGTCATCCAGCACGCCGATGTGACGGGCGACTCGCTGAAGCTCTCGCAGATCGCCGCGGGCCTGGCCGGCGAGCGCGAGGTGGATGCGATCATCTTCTGCGGCGTGCACTTCATGGCAGAGACCGCGGACATGCTCACGCCCGAGGCGGTGAGCGTGATCCTGCCTGATCTTTCGGCCGGGTGCTCGATGGCCGACATGGCCCAGTACGACGACACGGTCGAGGCGTGGGACGCGATCCATCAGTCGCTCCGCGAGCAGGGCTGGAACGGCCGCATCATCCCGATCACCTACGTGAACTCGTCCGCGGCGATCAAGGCGTTCGTGGGCGAGCGCGGGGGTTCGTGCTGCACGAGTTCGAACGCGGACCGCGTGCTCGCGTGGGCCTTTAGCGAGGCGGGCGAGGACGGCAAAGTCCTGTTTCTGCCCGACCAGCACCTGGGCCGAAACACCGCGCACAAGCTGGGAGTCGATGTCGCGACGGCGAGCTGCATCTACGACCCGCGGCGGACCCGGCGCGGCGAAGCGCTGGGCGGCGCCACTCCCGAGCAACTGCTCAACTCGAAGGTCATCCTCTGGGCCGGGCACTGCTCGGTGCACAAGCTCTTCCGCCCCGAGCACTGCGACCAGATCCGTGCCGAGGACGCCGCGAACCCGGGGCGCCCGGCGACGACGATCATCGTGCACCCCGAGTGCGCCAAGGAAGTCGTGGACAAGGCGGATCTGGCGGGCTCGACCGAATTCATCATCCGGGCCATCGAGACCGCCGAGCCCGGCAGCCGCTGGGCGATCGGCACGGAAGTGCACCTGGTGAGCCGTCTGGCGAAGGCCGCGGCGGAGCGCGGCGTGCACGCCCGCATCCTCAGCGACTGTCAGTGCCTGTGCACGACGATGTACCGGATCGATCAGCCGCACCTGCTCTGGGTGCTCGACAACCTCGCGGGCCGGTTCGACGGCCGCGGCGGCGGCAAGGAAGGCACGCCGCGGGTGGTCAACGAGATCAAGGTGCACCCGAAGGTTCGGGAGCTCGCGTTGATCGCGATTGATCGGATGCTGGAGCTCGCGCCGGCGAAGGCCGAAGCTGCGAAGGCCTGAGAAAAGCGTACACCGTACAGCGTAAAGCGTACAGGCCGAAGCCGGGCTCGGGCGTCATCCCGGTCGCCGTGCCGGCAGCATGTCCGCTGTACGTTTTCCGCTTTATGCTTTGACCGGCGTCCCGGCCAGCTTGAGTTCCGCGTGCTGCGGCGGCTGGGCGGGCACCTTCTCGATGCTGTCCTTCATCAGGCGGCCGACCTTGAACTTGACGGTGCGCTTGGCGGGCACCGGGACGCGCTCGAGCGTCTTGGGGTTCTGCGCGATGCGGGGAGCCCGCTCCTTGACCTCGAAGACGCCGAAATCGCGAAACTCGCAGCGGTTGCCCTTGCGGAGCTCGACGATGATCTGATCGAGGAAGTCCTGGATGGTGCGCTTCACATCGGTCCGCTTCAGTTTGGCGCGGTCCGCGATGCGTTCGATGAGTTCTTTCTTCGTGATCGTGGCCATGGCTCGCCTTTCCAGGGCTCGAAGCTGATCGGCGGCTCTCTCCTCCGTGCTCAGCCCCGGGTGTTGCCCGTGGCGGTCGGAGCCGGCCGAAATGTAGAGCGGTTTCATATCCACCGCGCAGGATCCCCGCAGAGGCCGGGGCCCCGCAACGGTCAAAGCTCTCGGACTGCTGTGTGTACCACCACACCCCCAACGATGCACCCGGTCATCCGGGCGGGGCCCAAAGTATGGCGCGCCCCCGCTCGCGCGTCAATCCCGAACGGTCTGAACTCGTGTAATGGCCGACATTTGCGTCCTCGGCCCCGAGCGCGAACAGGGGAGAATGAGACCGTGAAGGTTCCCGAACGTGTGCCGACCTTGCCCGTTCCCGCCGTCGCGTCCTGATGAGGTCAGAACCGCAGCACCACGCCCGCGTAGAGGCCCGCCAGGGCCCCGCGCTGCTCGAAGCGGTCGTCGTCCTCGCCGCGGCCCAGCCCGAACGCCAACTGGCGGTAGCCGGCCTGCACGCCAAGGTTCGGGTGCGGGTTCCACTGCACGCCCACGATCACATCGACCGAGAACACGTCGTATCCGGACCAGCCGATGCCGCCCGCGGTGAGTTGGAGGTCCACGGTGACCTGCTCGTAGAGCTCCATCGAGATCTTGCCGCCCACCAGCGGTTCGATGAAGAACTCATCGGCGGACTCGCCGGTGGCAGCGCCGACCTCGCGCACCGACCAGCCGATGTCGTACAGCCGCAGCCCCGCGACACCGTCGAGGGCAAAGTTGAAAGCGTGACCGCCCTCGTCGAGCGGACGCAGGTTGCGATCGATGAAGCGGTAGGAGCCCTCGGCCTCTACTGCGCCGAACTCGAGCTCCGAGCGCAGCCGATCGCCGCTCGCGAAGGACAAGTCGCCGATCTGCCCGGCGCTGGACTGCGTCGCATCGCCCTCGCTCGAGAAGTAGAACCCGCGGACCGTGAGACCCCAGTCGCCCTTGCGCAGGTTGATCTCGCCGCCGGGGCTCGGGCTGGGATTGTCGAGGTTGAGATCCGACAACTCCGTGCGGAGATTCTGGCCCGAGGTGCCGCCCGAGCGCGACAGCTTCATCTTGCCGCCCGGCGAGGCGAACCAGACCGACGGCTCGGCGCTGAGCGTCCACCGCTTCGCGTTGTCGGTGATGGCCGCGTCCTGCGCGAACGCCGCCGTCGCGCCGAGCGTGAGCACGCCGGCGATGCATCGGACGGATCTGATCATGATGGCCCGGACCTCCTCGTCAGCCGTGCCCGCGCATTTGCACGCGGCGATGGTGCTGGGTGACAAGCCTAGCGTCGGCCCTGTGCTGCCGCAGGATCGAAGGGAGCCTTCACATCCCCGCGCTCGTGCACGGCTAGCCTTGCCGAGCCGATGCCAGACCCGCGTCCCATCCTCGCGATCGAAACCAGCAACCCCTCTGCGTGGACGCCGCAGACGGCGGTCCGTCCGGGCGTGGGGGTGGGGCGGCTCACCGACGCCGGGTGGGAGGTGCTCGCGACCGAGCCCGTCGATCCCACACGCCGGCACGACGACGATCTTGTCCCGGCGATCGCGCGGGCCTGCGACCGGGCAGGTGTCCGGGCTGCCGGCTTGGGCGGGGTGGCGGTGTCGGTCGGCCCCGGCGGGTATACGGCGGTGAGGCTGGCGGTGACGGTGGCGCGGATGATCGCCGAGGCGGGCGGCGCGATGTGCCTGCCCGTCCCCTCCGCGGCGGTGGTCGCTCTGCGCCGCTCGCCGCCGGGGGAGCCCGCGGCGATCGCGCTGGCTTCGAAAGGGTCGACGGCGTTCGTGACGGTGGTGGGGGTCGATGAACCACACGAACCGGGGATCATCGACGCCGCGGGGCTGGATGGGCTGCACGCGCTCGGCGTGCGGCGGCTGGTGGTGGATCGGTTCGTGCCGCCCGCGTTGCGGGAGCGGGCCGAGACGCTCGGCTGGGCGATCGAGCCGCCGGTCTTTGATCCGGTCGCCTGTCTTGAGGCTTCGGTCGGGATCGCGCCGGTCGATCCGGTGGCGCTGGCCCCGATGTATCCCCGGGAGCCGGAGGCGGTTACCAAGTGGCGGGCCCTGCACGGCGATGGCGGTCGGTGAGGAGGAGGGGGTCTGTCCCTGGTTTCGCGGCCGCGGCGGCTGGCGGGTGTGAAGTTGGACCGTTTAGGCGTCGATAGCCACGCGTAACAGCAAGGAAAGCTGGGCAACCCGGGTAAGGGTGCCCGGCGGTCGCGGCGTGCGCGGGTTCGGACTCGCGGACGGCCGATCGCTCTCGCGGGGGCTCTGGACATGGCCGACGACCTTTCTCAACAGGACATCGCGCAGAAGCGCGTCTTCACCACCGGCGAGGCCGCGGCGATCTGCAAGGTCAGCCAGCAGACGATCATCCGCTGCTTCGATTCGGGGCGGCTGACGGGCTTCCGCGTGCCGGGCTCGAAGTTCAGAAGGATTCCGCGCGAGGAATTGATCCGCTTCATGCGGGCCAACTCGATCCCGCTCTCGGCGATCGAGGGCGGCCGCAAGCGCGTGCTGGTCGTTGATGATGATCCGGCGATCGTCGAGCTCTTCGTCGACCTGTTCGCCAAGGACGACCGCTTCGAGGTCAAGACCGCGGGCAACGGCTACGACGCCGGCCTGCTCACGGCCTCGTGGAAGCCGCAGCTCATCATCCTCGACTACATGCTGCCGGACATCAACGGCAACATCGTGTGCCAGCGCGTCCGCGAGAACGAGGATCTCGCGGAGTGCAAGGTGCTGATCGTCAGCGGTGTCGTGAATCAGCGCGATGTCGACACGCTGATCGGCGCGGGCGCCAACGGGTTCCTCAAGAAGCCGTTCAACATCGATGACCTGATGGGCCGGATCCAGGACCTCTTGGAGATGGAGTCGGCGGTGAACGGGCAGGGCTGATGCGGTCCTGCGCGTGAGCCCGCCGGGGTTGAGGGGGAACCGAAGCGCCGATGAGCAGCCCCAGCGATCCAGTCAAGACGCGGCAGATCGAGCTGGTGCTCGAGGGGCTCGACACGCTCCCGACGCTCTCGCCGATCGCGACGCGCCTGTTGTCACTCGGATCGACCGACACCGTCGAAATCGATGAGATCGTCGATGTGATCGAGGTCGATCCCGCGCTCTCGACGCGGATCCTGGGTCTGTGCCGGCGGTCAGATCGGGGCGCCAGCAGCAAGATCACGACGGTCCGCCGTGCGGTGATCATGCTCGGTATCGATGCGGTGCGCTCGGCGGTGCTGAGTGTGAGCGTCTACGACGTGATGAGCCGCGACCGCGAGGGGCGGAAGGCGCTTGATGACAAGGTCGCCGCGGCGATCTCGCTGGGCGACACGGTCGCCGACGGCCCGGCGTTCGACCGGCGGGGCTTCTGGAAGCACGCGGTAGCGGTGGCGTGCGCGGCGGAGCTCATGGCGGCGATGGAGCCCAAGCTCGGCATCGCGCCCGATGAGGCGTTCCTCGCCGGGCTGCTGCACGACCTGGGCCGGATGGTGCTCGACTACATCCTGCCGATGTCGTACGACCGCGTGCTGCGGGGCGCCGAGCGGGGGGCGAGCGACACATCGGGGCTCGAGCGACAGATCATCGGGATCGATCACCACGCGGCGGGCCGGCGCGTCGCCGAGCAGTGGCGTCTGCCCGAGGCGGTGCGCGATGCGATGCTGCATTACGCGACGCCCGCAGCGCTGCTCCCCGCGGTGAAGCACCGCAACCTGATCGCGGTCGTCGGCGTGGCGAAGGCGTTGTGCCGGCGGCTGCACCTGGGCTGGTGCGGCGACTTTGGCATGGCGCCCGATCCCGAGCGGCTGTGGGCCGAGGCGGGCCTGCCGCGGACCGGGCCGCAGGCGCTGATCCCCGCGCTCAACGAGGCGGTGCGGCACCGGCTCGAGGTGCTGGGGCTCTACGCACCGGCGTCTCCTTCGCTGCTGCTCGAATCCGTGGCAAACGCGAACCGGCAGTTGAGCCGGATGAACACGACGCTCAACGACCGCGCAGCGCTGGCGCAGTCGCAGGCGAAGGTGCTGGACAATCTCGCTGAATTCCTGGTACAGCCGGCGCGGTGGAGCACGCTCTTGCGGGCGGCGGATGCCGTGCTGGACTCGGCGAATGCCGCGCTCGCGGGCGGGTTCCAGGCGCTGCTGGTGCAGGAAGGGCCCGGCGAGCCGTGGCAACTGCTGCGCCGCCGGACGGACAGCGACAGCGCGCACTCGCGTGTGCTCGATCAGCCGCCGTCGCACGCCGATCAGCTCTTCGAACTCGTGCAGCCCAAGCCGCTGAGCCTCTCCGTGCTGGGCCTGCTCCCCTGGCTGACCGATGGCCTCAGCGAGATGGGTGATGACGGCGGCGATCCGGTGCCCGACCTGCGGACGCTGCGGCTCATCCCGCTGGTCAACGCTTCGCGGGAGTTGGGCGAGGGGGCCTGCGCGCTGCTCATCACCGACCGGGAGCCGGAGAGCGCGGGGCTCAAGCAGCAGCGGCTCGCCGCGCTCACGCACGCCTGGGGCATCGCGCTGGCGGCATCGATCCTGCGGGAGCGGGAGCGGCGGCAGACCGAGCTCGCGGCGGATGCGGCCCGCTCGCTCCGCGAGGCCGAGATGCGGCTGGCGGATCGCGAATCGATGGCGCGGCTGGGCGAGATGACCTCCGGCGCAGCGCACGAGATGAACAACCCGCTCACGATCATCAGCGGGCGGGCGCAGCTGCTCGCTTCGCGGCTGACGGACCAGCGCGACCGTGATGCGGCGCAGGCGATCGTGCAGTCGGCCCGCGACCTGACGGGGCTCATCACGACGCTGCACCTGATCGCCGAGCCCTCGCTCCCTTCGCCCAAGGTTGTGTCGCTCGCCGCGGTGGTGCGTGATGCGGCGATGGCCGCGGCGCGGCGCGCCGGCCGCGACGACCATGAGGACCCGCCCGTTGACCTGGACCTGGATCAGGCGCCGACGGCGGTCGAACTCGATCCCGATGCGCTCGTGGGCATCCTCGTCGAACTGCTGACCAACGCCTTCGAGGCGGATCCCGACAAACGACTCCTGGTGGTGGCGACGATCGACCGCGAGGACCGGCTGTGCCTGTGCGTGCGTGATCAGGGGCCGGGGATGTCGCCCCACACGATGCGGCATGCCTTCGACCCCTTCTTCAGTGTGAAGCCGGCGGGTCGGCAGCGGGGGCTGGGTCTGACCAAGGCGCGGCGGCTGGCCGAATCGATCGATGCGCAGATTTCGCTCGACAGCGCTCCCGGCCGCGGCACGCTCGCGACCTTGGTGATCGGCCGGTGGCGCCCGGCAGCGGATGCGGGGGCGGATACCGGGTCGATCGCGGACGCGGCGTAACGGACTTTCTTGTCCCGGGCTGAATCGGCCCGGTCGGACGGTCGATGCATCCGGCAGAGTTCGCCTACACGGCATAAACCGACCACACATCCCGGCGGCCCAGCGCCGCCGGTCAGACTTCGAGAAGAGCACCATGCCACGACGCAAGGCCACAGTGGGCAGCGAGCAGGCGGATCAGCAGGCGGCGGCGCCGGCGGCGACCGCCGCGGGGCCCCGGCTTCTGCTGGTGGCTCCGACGCGGAAGCGGATCGAGCAGATGGCGCTCGCGGCGGGCGGAGCTTTCGAGATCCACACCGCGCACCGGGCCGAAGAGGCGACCACGATCGCTGACTCCAAGGCCTTCGACGCCGCGGTCGTCTGGACCGACTCGGGTCAGTCGATGCACGACTGCCTCGCGGAGATCGCGCGTCGGCACCCGACGTTGACGGTCGTCGCCGCTTCCGAACAGACCGATGTCGAGCTCTTCGTCCGCGCGGTCCGCGCCGGCGCGGCCGATGTGCTGCGTCTGGGCGACGCCGCGGAGTGGAACGCCAGGATTACCGCCGCGGCGGCCCGTACGGCCGCATCGCGTGACCGGGCGGGGCGGGACCGCGATCGGGTGCGTCGCCTGCGGGCCTCGTGCACGCGGCTGGCCGCGTCGCGGCACGAACTCATGACGCAGTTCGGCCGCCTCTGCGGCGACTTCGCGAAAGTGTGCAAGGACATGGCGTCGGAGCGGCACCTGGTCGCGATCCGGGCCGAGTTCGAGGCGATCGTGCGGCAGGAGCTCGAGCTCGAGAGCCTGCTGCGGACGATTCTCGAGTACGCGCTGCGGAAGACGGGCCCGACCAACGCGGCGATCTTCCTGCCCTCATCGACGGGTGACTTCTCGCTGGGGGCGTACGCCAACTATGACTGCCCGCGTGAATCGGCCGAGTCGATGCTGGATCAGCTCTGCGGCGTGGTGGCAGCGCCGTATGCCGAGACGGATGGCGTCGATCTGCTCCGGAGCGCCAAGGACATCGAGGATGTGTTCGGTGATGAGGCCCCGTGGCTGGAGAACTCGACCGTCGCTGTCTTCTCCTGCTGGGCCAACGGCGAGTGCCTCGCGGTGGTCACACTCTTCCGCGATCGTCAGGTGCCGTTCA
>JBDZUZ010000126.1:0-11483 GCA_040255445.1 Planctomycetaceae bacterium
CTCTGCCCTCTGCCCTCTGCCCTCTGTCCCTCTGTCCCTCTGTCCCTCTGTCCCTGCCTTCCCGTCTTCCCCCTCTGTGCCTTTGTGCCTTCGTGCCCTTGTGCCTCAACGACCAGGGCCCGTCGCTCGCGCGACGGGCCCTGGTCATTCTGCGATCACAGCATCTTCAGCCGCTCCGCCGCTCAGCATCCCCCCGCCTGCCACACGGTGAAGAAGGCGCCGATGTCATCGCCATCAACCCCGCCGGACTGATCCACATCGCCGCAGCTCTCGCCCGCCTGCCATGCGTTGAAGAACGCGCCGATGTCGTCGCCATCAACGCCGCCGGACTGATCGAAGTCCGCAGCGCACGGCGGGCAGATCGGCCCGCCCGGCGTGCAGTCGACCTCGCCAGTCACGCCGTCGAGGTAGCCGGGGCTGCCCAGGTCGTTGCCGGCGAACACATCCGTCGCCGTGTTCTGGCGGGCGCCCTCGAAGCCGACCGCGCTCGCGGCCCAGTTCAGGCCGCTGTCGTTACTGACCGAGTCGTACGAGCCCGGCAGGAGGTAGATGCTCCACGCCGTGCCGCCCGCGCCGGTGTTGCCGGTGGTCGGCCAGATGATGCCGTCATCGTCGTAGTTGACCTGATCGATGGCGTTGCCCGCCGCGTTGCGGAGCGTGAGCAGCTCGTTGCCCGCATCGGGCGAGTTGGAGAGGTTGAGCAGGTTGTACTGACCCTGCCCGCTGGCCCACTGGAAGACCGTGAAGATCTGGTAGCCGCGGCACCACGCCGCCTGGAAGTCGGACACGGCCTGCGCCGGGCTGACATCGCTGA
Source organism: Planctomycetaceae bacterium (assembly GCA_040255445.1). Taxonomy (GTDB): domain Bacteria; phylum Planctomycetota; class Phycisphaerae; order Phycisphaerales; family UBA1924; genus JBDZUZ01. The sequence continues at coordinate 815 of JBDZUZ010000126.1, forward strand.
AGGGCGCGAGCACCGCGACCTCGTTGGGCGCCAGCGTGCTGCCCGCGGCGATCGGCGTGGTGAAACCGTCCTCGTCGCTCAGGAACCAGCCGCTGATGTCGATGGTCAGGTTGGTCGTGTTGTAGATCTCGATCCACTCAGCGCGGTTCCCCGTGCTGTTGGGGCCGTACATGATCTCGGTGATGATGACCTCGCCGCTCGGGCGCTGCGGCGCGGCCGTGTGCACCACACCGGGCGAGCCCGTGTTGCGCGGGTCGAGCAGGTTGGCGGTCTCGGTGAGGAACCGCGCACCATCCAGCGAGGCAATGCTCAGACGCCAATTCGCGCCGGTATCGTTGCTGTCCTTGTCCAGGCCGGTCGAGAGCAGGTAGATGCTGCTGACGCCATCATCGTTGGGCCAGCCGTTGCTGTCGTTCTCGTAGTTCGCGACATCGACGGGAATACCGGCGCTGTCGAGGAGCGCAAGGACCTCGTTGGTGAATGTTGCGCCGTTGGCCCGGGCGCCCCAGGGGGCAAGGCCGATGATCTGCGCTGAGGCGTCAAGACCCCAGGCGGTGCGGAACTCGGCAAGGAGATCGAACGTGTCCGACGTCGGGACGAGCATGACCACCTCGCCCGGGTTGATCGTCGTGCCCGCCGGGATCGCGGCGCTGGGCGAATCACCCTCGATATCAGCGAGCGTCCAGCCGCCGATATCGACGGGCGTCGCGCCGAAGTTGTAGATCTCGACGAACTCCCCGATCTCCTCGGTACCCGTCGGGTTGTACATGATCTCGCTGATCAGCACGCTGGGCGTGTTCTCGAACTCATCGACGATCCCGTTGCCGTTGACATCCTGCGAGAAGCCGCTCGCGATGTCGCACGAATCGATGATGCCGTTGAGGTTGCGGTCCATCCGCCAGTCGCTGCCCAGCTCGCAGACATCGAGGATCCCGTTGCCGTCGCAGTCGTCGCCGCTCTGGCACTCATCGGGGATCTGATTGTTGTCGCAGTCGGTGCTGCTGCCGTTGAAGATGTCGACCGCATCGGGCACGCCGTTGCTGTTGCAATCAACGATCGGGCCGACCTGGGGCACGCGGCCCGGGGAGGCGACCGAGTTGGGGCCGGTGAAGATCTCGTTGGTCGCCAGGATCAGGAAGTTGCCGTCCACACCATTGGAAGCCAGCCGCCACGCCGCGCCCTGGTCGTTGTCGGTCACGTTGAAGAAGAGCGGCAGCAGATAGATCGAGCCTGCGTTGTTGCTCGTCGGCCAGTCCGCGGCGCCCGCCTGGTAGTTGGCCTCATCAACGACCTGGCCTCCGGCATCGCGGAGCGTCAGCACCTCGTTGGTCGCGGTGGGACCGTTGGCGAGGTTGTTGAGCCCCGCGATCGTCGGGTCGCTCGTCCAGGGCCCGGAGAACCCATCCACGAAACCGACGCGGTAGCCCGTGCCCCACGCCTGCCGCCACGCCGCGAGCGACGACAGTGTCGTGGCGTCCGGGCCGAACTGGCTGGTGATCACGAACGCCTCGCCGGGCGCGAGGATCGTGCCCGCGGCGATCGGCGTCGTGCGCCCGTCCTCGTCCTGCAGGTACCAGCCGCTGATGTCCACATTGCCGTTCGTCGGGTTGTAGACCTCAACGAACTCCATGCCCTGCTCGCTCGAGCCGCTGGGCAGGTTGTGGGGGTTGTAGTGGATCTCCGTGATGATCACGGGGCCGATCTGCTGCGCGTTCACCGCCGCGGCGATACCGCAGCACGCCACCATCGCCGCCGTCAGGGTCTTCCTGTTCATCGCACCGATCTCCTTCTCAAATCGTCAATACAGATCTCTCTCGCTCGCGCCGGCCGGACGCTGAGCGCGCCCGACACCCACCGGCCCGGCGCCACCATCACTGGAACTCGTAATAGAACTTGCGGACGTTGTTCCGCCCCACCCGCGTCGTCGTCTCGCGCAGCTCGGGCCGCAGCTGGCGGGCGTAATCGATCACGCCCTGCGACGCCGTGTGGTGGCTGTACATGTACGTGTCGATGAGATCGACGCCGGTCTTCACCCAGCGGGCGTGCCCGTCGGTGAAGCCCATGTGCCAGCCCTTCTCGCCGTGGTTCTGGTGCGGATCAGGCCAGTTGTTGATGCCCGGAGCGCCCGTGTACTCGTCCTGGTCGCTGTCGAAGATGAAGAAGACCTTGTCGGGGAACGTGACGTTGGTGACGGACTTGATGAGCCCCCGCCCGGTCACCGGGCCGGTGCCCTCGGCCGCGTCATAGCTGGGATCGCCGGGCCGCACATTGCGCTGGATGTTGCGGTGCTTGGTCCCATCGTCGTAGAACCCGTCGGGGTACACGGTGCCGCTGTCGTGCCACGCCCAGATCTCGTAGCTCGTGCCGCCGCCGATGCTGTTGCGCGGGTGCGAGCCGTCATCGTTCTTGCCGTATGCATCGTTGGTCAGATGCAGCGGCACATCGCGGCCGTGCATGTTCTGCGCATCGGTCGCGCGTAGGACCACGCTCTCATCGACCTTGTTCGCCGTGCTCGGGCAGACAGCGACCTGCGCCGAGCTCACGAAGTCCGGGTAGAACCACGCGAAGTCGTCGTCGCTCCCCGTCCGCGTCGGGAAGAAGATCCCGTTGCGGTGCTGCGCCGAATACGCCGTCGCGGCCATGGCGATCTGGCGCAGGTTGTTGAGGCACACGGTCTTGCGGCCGGCGTCACGGGCGGCTCCAAGCGAGGGCAACAGAATCCCGATCAGAAGCGCGATGATCGCGATGACCACCAGGAGCTCGATCAGCGTGAAAGCCGGCCGGCGTGAAACCATGCGTGTACTCCTTCCACTCTGGTGAGTGGACGGAGACTAGTGGCGCACACGAGCAACGCCGATGCCCTACACGAACTCTTCAAGCCGCCTGAACACGCGCACACCCGCCGCAACACGCTGTCGGCACGGCGGTTTACGCCGCTCCGCTGCACCTCGCGGCCCGCGAGCCTTCAACAAAACTGAATGAGCCAAGGCCGGACTCTCACGCCGTTCGTCCCCCTCGGCACAAAAGAAAAACCCGCCGCGGTTCCCCGCGGCGGGTGTTCAAACTCCGTGCTGTCAAACGCGGCTCAGCAGCCGGCCTGCCAGAACCCGAAGAACACCGGGATGTCATCGCCGTCCGTGCCGCCCGACTGATCGATGTCGGCCTCGCCGGCCTGCCAGTCGACGAAGAACGAGGTGATGTCATCGCCATCCACGCCGCCCGACTGATCCCAGTCCGAGGGGCACGCCGGCGCCGACGGCACCGGGATCGAGAAGCTCACCGTGTCGGGCGTGCCCGGGCGGAAGAGCCGCAGCGAACCCTCGCCCGTCACCGGCGGAACATCCGCATCGAAGCGGAAGTTGTACATCGTGCTCCAACGCAGCGCGTTGGAGTTCGCGTTCTGGTCGAACGTCTGCGGGCTGTTCCACGCGACCGTGCCGCCGGCGCGGGTCATCGTCCAGTCCGTGTTGTCGTACGGCTCGCCCGAGTGGTAGTCGACATCGCGGAAGCCGATGTTCGTGACGTTCACGCCGGCCGCGGCGGGGATCTCAACGCCCGCGCCCGAGCGGTGCGAGGTGAGGTTGAACACCGCGTACTCGTACCGCCACATCCCGTTGCCCAGGTCCGTGACCTTCGAGCCCACGAAGAAGCGGCCGTCGCCGGGGACATCGACCGTCTTGATCTCGACGGCGGGGTCGGACTGATTCAGACCAAGCCCGTGATCCTTCCACGCGTAGATCGCCGGCTTGGTCCGCTGCGTCGTGGAGCCCGAGGCGTTGCTCACCGAGAAGGTCGAGTTGTTCGAGACCGTTACCCGGCGATAGCTCGCGTTATTGAGCGCGTTGCCGGCGCCGTGATCGTCCTGGGTGATGTAGTGCCCCTCGACGAAGTACAGCGAGCCGGTGTTCTGCGCCGGGTTGATGTCCTCGCGCTTCACCTGCAGACGCTTGAAGATCTGGTTGCCCGTCCGCTGCCACTGCAGCTGGTAGGGATACGTGAACACACCCGTCGTCGCGTTCACCTCGCTCCGCGGGCCCAGACGGCTCTGGCCGCCGTTCAGGCCCGAGCTGTACGGATCCGAGCAGCCCACACCCAGCACCGAGCCGCCCTGCCCGCTGCAGGTGTTGCACAGGCTCTGGGTCAGCGCGGTGAAGCCGTGCTTCAGCCACGACTGGCCGACCTGCTCGAAGCGCGTTGCCCCGTCGACCGTGCTCAGCCGGTACATGTTCTGCGCGATCACCGGGTGCTGGTTGGTCGACGAGATCCACAGCAGGTTCGAGGTGCCGATGTTGCACGAGGTCGTGCCCACCGCGTAGCCATAAATGGTCCCGGCGCCCTCGCCCGAAGACGGGGTGCCGTAGCTCGAAATGCCGATCAGGTCGCCCACGATGACATCGGGGTTTGCGTGCGCGGTGCTGAAGGCCGCGGATGCGCAGACCGCGATGCCGGCCGCCAGCCGGCGGATCAGGGGGTTCTTCATGTTCTGGTTCCTCGGAGGAATTGACGTTCGGACGAAACCCGCCTGACGGCGGGCCGCCGGAATGTTCGCACAAAGAACGCCCGGCGACAAGGGATAAAACCGCGGCACGAACGGACCGCCAGATCCGCCGTATCCGCACCGACCCCCCGGCCGGATCCGTCCGACCCGGACCCGATCGCACTCATTCCTGAAGAGCCGATTCCGCAGCGCCAAGCCGGAGCCCGAGCACCTCATAGCGGCCGCCGGGAATACCCAGTGCCCCCAGAATCCCGGTCCTGACATACAGCGGCCCGCTCGGCGCACCGCCACCCTCGACCCGCCCGGCCCGCATCCCCTCGGCCAGCAGCAGCCCGTCCGCGGCGGGATCGATCCCCAGGACCGGCGTCGTCGCCCAGGCCCCCCACCGCAGCCAGCCCGCCGCATCGATCGACACGCACCCCCGCACACCCACGCCCTCCGCAAGAGCAACGCGGCGACCGGTCGCTGGGTCGATAACCTCGACCGTCGCGCCCGTGATCCGCGTTGACCCGGCCACGCCGACCGGAAGTTCGCCATCGAAGCGGAGCGTGAGTTCGAGCCGGCAGTCGGGGCCGGTCGCGTTGATCGCCGGCGCTGCCCGATGCGCCGAGCCCCGCGACACAAGCCACTCGATCCCGATGCGGTCAACCGCCCGCGCCGGCTGCCGCGCGGGCGGGAAGACCTGCAGCACACGTGGTCGGTGGAGCAGGCTCATGAGCGGCCCCCATCGACACCGTCCAGCGCCCCGGTCTCGAGGTCAATCACCGGCTCGGCCGGCTCGACGACGACACCCGAGGATGCACGCCGCGACTGCCGCGGCGCCATGGTCGCCAGCAGCGTCGCCGCGACCCGCAGACCCCGGCCCGCCGGGCTCACGAACCGGTGGCCGAGCGTCTCGAGCGTCTCGAAGAACGCGAGCATGTCGTCCAGCCGCTTGGTGTGCGCCTTGAGCGCGGCAGGATCGCCGCCGCCGCCGCGGCCCGCCGCCGCGCTGATGTCCTTGATCTCATGAAGCGAGGCCAGCAGCGGATCGACCTCGCGCTTGATCCGCTCACGCACGATCGCGCGGAACATCGTCCACACATCCTGCTCGGCCGCGAAGTACTCCTTGCGGTCGCCCCGCTTGTGCGCCCGCAGCACGATGCCCCAATCCAGGAGCGACCGCAGCGACATCGACGCGTTGCCGCGGCTGATCTGCAGCCGGTCCATGATGTCGTCGGTGCAGAGCTCCTCGCCGGTGATGTACAGCAGCGCGTGGATCTCGGCCATCGTCCGGCTGATCCCCCACGCGCCGGCCATCTGACCCCACACCGCGACGAAGCGGTCCTGCGCTTCGCGGATGGGCAGGTTGTCGGCGGGCGTGGCCATCAGACCAGTATGAGGCTTCGCCGCCGGTTTGTCCACTCGACTTTCAGAAATGATTGAAACTATTGGCGCAAAGGTCGCAGGTTCTCGGACGCCCCCCACCCGCCCATCTCAGGCCACCACATCAACGCACCCCGCCAGCCCCAAGAGCACGCTCAGGAACCCGTTGACCGTGAAGAACGCCATCGGGATCCCCGCCTTCCCGCGCCTGGCGACCACCGCGTGCTCAAAGACCAGCAGCCCCACCGCGAGCGCCGCGGCGGCTCCAAACGCCCACCCCAACCGGGGGTCGGACCGCGCGGCCCCGACCAACGCGACCGCCGCCGCCGCGTGCAGCACCCGGCTCGCCCAGATCGCCCCCCGCGTCCCGAGCGCGGCAGGGATGCTCGACAGCCCCTCGCCCCGATCGAAGTCCTCGTCCTGCAGGGCGTAGATCACATCGAACCCCGCCACCCAGCAGAGCACGAAGGCCGCGATCCACCACACCGCCCAGACCTCGGCCAGCGCCTCGGGCCGCACCGCGATCGCCGCGGCGAGCGGCGAGGCCGCGAGCGCGCCCCCCAGGAAGATGTGGCACAGCGCCGTGAACCGCTTGGTGTAGGAATAAAACGCGATCCAGATCAGCACGGGCACGCACAGGTACGCCGGCCACGGGTTGCCAAACAGCGGCAGGAACGCCACCGCCCCGGCACAGAACAGCAACGCCGACCCGATCGCCAGCGACCACCCCCGCCTGCCGCTCAATCGCCCGCTCGCCAGGGCCCGCCGGCTCGTCCGCGGGTTCTTCGCATCAAACTCCCGGTCCGCCAGCCGGTTGATCAGCATCGCCCAGGTCCGGGCGAAGACCATGCACACCACCACCAGCGCGAGCTGGCCCGCGAACCGCGGCCACGCGACCTCGCCCCCGGCCCCCGCCGCGGCGAGGAACGCCCCCAGCACCGCGAAGGGCAGCGCGAAGACCGAGTGCGCCAGCTTGATGTCCGCCGCGGCGATCCGCAGGCTGGCGACCAGACCGGCGGACGGCGTTGCAGGATTTGGCTTGGAGGGATCGGCGTGGGCGACAGCGCTCATCGCCGGTAGCGTAGAACCGAGCCCATGGCCCGCCCGCGGGGAACACCCCGCATCCGGGTTGTGGTACAAACCGTGATGCGGCGTCGGGCGACGCCCGCTGGAGATCGCGATGCGTGTCGACCGGGTCAGAAAACTGCTCGAAGCCAACCACGCCTGCATCCGCATCGTGACGCACGAAGAGCCCGAGGCGATGCATGTGGTCACCGCCGCGGCGACGGACTTGGGCCTCGAACCCTGGGTCTGGTCCGCTGTCGACGGCCTGCGGCACGCCCGGCTGGCCGATGCCCCGGCGATCGAGGGCACCGAGAACCCCGGCGCAGCCCTCTACTACATCCGCAAGAACATCACCACGCCCTGCTGCTGTGTGCTGCTCGACATGGCCCAGCACCTCGACGACCCGCGTACGCTCCGCGCCTGGCGTGACCTGATCGAGCACTTCCGCGCCGGCGGCATCAACTCCCAGCTCAAGGGCCGCGCCTTCGTCGTGATGATCGATCACACCGACAAGGCCCCGTCGCTGATCGATGCGCTCAGTGTCCGCCACATGGTCTCGCTCCCCGACGATGAAGAGATCCACTCGATCCTCAAGCGCACCCTCCGCGGCCTCAACGCCCGCACGCCGATCGAGATCGACCTCAAGCGCAGCGAACTCGATGCGATCGTCCGCAACCTCCGCGGCCTGTCGCGCCGGCAGGCAGAGCAGATCGTCGCCGAGATGGTGACCCACGATCGCAAACTCACCGCGGCCGACATCGACATCCTCATCAAGAGCAAGCGCACGCTCCTCCAGAGCGCCGGCACGCTCGAGTTCGTCGACTCGCCGCGGACCATGGACGAGATCGGCGGCCTGACCAGACTCAAGTCCTGGCTCAAGGAACGCGAGCGGTCGTTCGAGCCCGAAGCACAGGAGTTCGGCCTGACCCCGCCCCGCGGCGTGCTGCTGCTGGGTGTGCAGGGCGCGGGCAAGAGCCTCTCGGCCAAGGCAATCGCGACTGCATGGAAGCGTCCGCTGATGAAGCTCGACCCCGGCACGCTGTACGACCGGTACGTCGGCGAGAGCGAGCGGCGGCTCCGCGAAGCGCTGCGGCAGGCCGAAGCGATGGCGCCGGTGATCCTCTGGATCGATGAGATCGAAAAGGGCTTCGCCTCCGCCGCGAGCCAGTCGACCGACGGCGGGCTGAGCCAGCGGATGTTCGGCGCGCTCCTCAACTGGATGCAGGAGCACACCGCGCCGGTCTTCCTCGTCGCGACGGCGAACAACATCGAGGCCCTGCCGCCTGAACTGCTGCGGAAGGGAAGATTCGACGAAATCTTCTTTGTCGACCTGCCCTCGCGCGAGGCCCGCAGGATGATCTTCGAGATCCACCTCAAGAAGCGCAAGAAGATGAGCGACGCGATCGATCTGGATGCGCTCGCCGATGCGAGCGAAGGCTTCAGCGGCGCGGAGATCGAGCAGGCCGTGCTCGCCGCGCTGCACCGCTGCTTCAGCGAGAAGACCCCGGTCTCGACCGAGTGCCTGGTGGACGCCGTGAAGGGCAGCCCGCCGCTGAGCGTGACGATGGCCGAACGGATCGAGCGGCTGCGGCGTTGGGCGGATGGCCGGTGCGTGCCGGCAGAGTAATGTGGCCCATGCAAACCCCTGGTTATTGCCCCCGCGCGATCTCCGCCAGCACTGCTTGCGAACAGACACAAAACCTGCTAGACTAGTTTGGTCGAAAATACCGCCCGGAACGACGGGAGTGGAAGCCATGGTGATCTCGGTGGGCACATACGAAGCAAAGACCCGGCTGACCCGCCTCATCGAACGCGTTGAGGATGGCGAGTCCTTTGTGATCACACGGCACGGCAAGCCCGTTGCCCGCCTCGTCCCTGTCGAGGGCGTTGCGCCCCGCAAGAGCAACGCGGAGATCGAGGAAGCGTTCCGCCAGCTCCTGGCGATGCAGACCCCCTCCGCCGAGAAGGGCGAGCCCGCCTGGAAGCTCAAGCACGAAGGCCATCGGTATTGAGCTATGCTCGTCGTCGATGCCTCGATCACGCTCGCGTGGGTGCTTGTCGATGAGACAACTCCATTCACGGATAGCATCCGCCGCCGCGTCCTGGATGAAGGCGCGATGGTCCCATCGATCTGGACTTTGGAGGTCGCCAACGCGCTTGTCGTCGCGGAGCGGCGCGGCCGTCAATCCGCGGCGGCCGTCACGCGTGCGCTCGCGGCACTGCAGCAACTGCCGATCACAGTGCTCTCGGGATCGCTCGGGGACGACCTCAATGTCGTGGCTTCAACCGCTCGCGACCACAATCTGACCGCCTACGACGCCGCGTACTTGAGCCTCGCGCGTCAACACGCGGTCCCGCTCGCAACGCTCGACACTCAGCTTGTCTCCGCCGCGCTGCGGGTCGGCGTCGAGGTCCTTACGGACTCCGCTTCAGACTGAGGCGGGCCGACCGACACCTGCGAGAGGAGGTTGCGCCTCGTCTCGCGTCGGTCCGAGAACACAATCCCGGATCCCCACCCGATCACCCCACGAACCGATACCCAAACCCATTGGCGTTTCGCCGTTCCCGGGGTAGGTTGTAGTCGGACCGGCCCGCGTGGCCGGCCGTGGCCGTATCGACAGCCGCCACGGCGGCCGCGGTACTGGAGATGAGGAGACAGGAATGAAGATCGGACCTTCGCTGCGTGACCTCGCGATCCGCCCCCGGACCGCCCGCGGCCTTATCGCCCTCGCGACGATCACCGCCGCGGCGCTCGCATTCGCCGGTGGAACTGGCGAGAACGTCGCACTGATCATCGACCCCACCGACCGCGATTCGCTCTACCTGGGCAACTACTACAAGAACGCCCGCAACATCCCCGACAGCAACATCCTGTACTACGACTCGGGCGCGACGAACTGGGACCAGTTCCGCACCGTCCACCTCCCCGCGTTCCAGGCGGCCCTCGAGCAGCGCGGCATCTCAGACCATGTTGACTTCGTCGTGCTCGCGCCCGTCGACACGTACCGGTTGAGTGCGCCCGGCTATGTATCCGACAGCTGCTTCGCCGTCACGCGCTTCTCGATCTCCAGCGCGTACACCATGGCGTTCATCAGCGATGTCGTCGCCGGCGGCGTCGCGCAGAGCTACCGCAACAACTACTACAGCAACTTCGACCCCGCCGCGACCGCATTCAGCAGCACCACCGGCTGGCTCAACGGCAACGCCAGCACCTCCGGCTCCGCCCAGCGTTACTACATCGGCTGCCTCCTGGGCTACACCCGCGAGTTCGGCAACACCGTCGATGAACTCAAGACCATGATCGACCGCTCCGTCGCGGCCGATGGCACCCGCCCCAGCGGCACGTTCTACTTCATGAACACGACGGACACGGCCCGCAATGTCCGTGCTGCGAGCTACCCGGCCATCGTCACCGCGATCAACGGCCGCGGCGGCAACGCTGTCATCCAGAACGGCGTGCTCCCGAGCGGCGCGCAGGATGCCCTGGGCATCATGACCGGCATCGCCAACTTCGATCTCCCGGCCGCGAACATCAACATCCTGCCCGGCGCCTTCTGCGACCACCTCACCAGCTTCGCGGGAACCTTCGCCGGCACCGGCCAGACGCCGCTCAGCCGCTGGATCACCGGCGGCGCCAGCGGCTCATCGGGCGCGGTCGATGAACCCTGCAACTACACCGGCAAGTTCGTCTCATCACGCTTCCACTCCTTCTACCAGCAGGGCCTCTCGCCGGGAGAGTGC
>JBDZUZ010000127.1:0-11443 GCA_040255445.1 Planctomycetaceae bacterium
ACTGGCGGCGGCTGGGCTGCGCGGAAGCGCAGCCCAACCCGGGGCACCTTGCGCTCGCGCGGATCGAGCGTTCCCTCGCCGACAGCGGCAACGCGTTCGACCTTTTCACGCAGAACGTCGACGGGCTGCACCAGCGGGCCGGCAGCCAGCGCGTGCACGAAGTACACGGCTCGATCGCAAGGTGGCGGTGCACGAAGACCGGCCGCGAGCTCGACCCGGGGCCCGAAGCGTTCACGGAGTTTCCGCCGCCGTCGCCCTGGGGCGGATTGCTGCGGCCGGGCGTGGTCTGGTTCGGTGAGATGCTGCCCGAGGCGGTGCTCGAGCACGCCGAGCGTGTGCTGACGACCTGCGATGTGTTCCTCTCCGTGGGAACGAGCAGCCAGGTCTACCCCGCCGCTGGCTTCATGGAACTCGCCGCGGTCCGCGGGGCGTTCGTGATCGAGGTGAACCCGACCGAGACCGCGCTCACGCACACCGCCGACATCAGCCTCCGTGGCAAGGCAGGGGAGATCATGCCGCGGCTGGCGGAGGCTGCGTTCGGCCCCGCGGCGTGATGCGCCCGGCCGCGGATCCCGGCGCCTGTCGAGCGGCTCGCGGCATCGCCATACACTGGCCGTGATGACCCAGACCACCCTGCAAACAGCGACCTCGGCCACGCCCGGCGCCCGCCTCCGCGCGGCGATGAACCAGTCCTGCACCGCCCTGCCCGGCGCTTTCAACGCGCTCTGCGGCCGCGCCATCGCGCAGGCCGGGTTCCAGGGCTGCTATGTCTCGGGCGCTGCGACCAGCGTGGCCGCGGGCGTGCCCGATGTGGGCATCCTTACCCTCGAGCACTTCGCCCGCACCATCCGCGAGATTGCCGATGCCAGCGGCCTGCCGGTGCTCGCCGATGCCGACACGGGCTTCGGCGAGGCCGAGATGGTGCGGCGCACGGTCATCGAGTACGCCCGCGCGGGCGCGGCGGGCCTGCACCTCGAAGACCAGAAGTTCCCCAAGCGCTGCGGCCACCTCGACGGCAAGGAGCTCGTGCCCACCGATCACATGATCGAGAAAGTGCAGTGGGCCGCCGCGGCGGCGAAGGCCGCATCGGGCGACAACGGCTTCGTGATCTGCGCCCGCACCGACGCCCGCGGCGTCGACGGCCTCGAGGCGGCGATCAACCGCGCTGCCGCGTACGTCAAAGCCGGCGCCGACATGATCTTCCCCGAGGGGCTGCAGACCGCCGAGGAGTTCGCCGTCTTCGCGAAGGCGATGCGGGGCCTCAACGGGCCCGACCCCCGCGGCGGGCCGTACCTCCTCGCGAACATGACCGAGTTCGGCAAGACGCCGATCATCCCGCTCGGCGACTTTGAGCAGATGGGTTACTCGTGCGTGATCTTCCCGGTGAGCCTGCTGCGGGTTGCGATGGGCGCGGTGTCGCGGGCCCTCGAATCCCTCAAGAAGGACGGCTCGGTCTCGGCCCTGCTCGACCAGATGCAGACCCGCAAGGAGCTGTACGGCCTGATCGACTACACGCCGGGGACGCCGTGGGAGTTCCCCGCGGGGCCGACGACGCGGGACTGAGAACGCGGGGCTGAAAGCGGGGCCAAGAAGCGGCCGATCCCGCCCGCGGAGAGACCCCGCCGCGGCCACGATTCCGCTGCCCGCGGCGTAGAATCGCGCCACCGCCGCGGCATCCTGCGGCGGCTACCAGAACCCATCCACACTGAAGCAACTCCAACCGCCGGCCGCGGCCGGCCCCGAAAGGGCGACCCATGAGCAACACCGCCGAACAAGCCATGTCCCGCGGCCTCGAAGGCATCATCGCCGGCGAGACCACCATCTGCTCTGTCGAACAGGGCGGCCTGCTCTACCGCGGCTACGAGATTCACGATCTCGCTGAGAACGCGACCTTCGAGGATGTCGCGTTCCTGTTGCTCGAGGGGCACAAGCCCAGCGCCGACGAGATGAAGCGGTTCAAGAGCGAGCTCGTCGCCGAGCGTGCGATCCCGCAGAGCATCGTGGACTTGCTGAAGACCGCAGCGCCCTCGCTCAAGGCCGGAACCGCGGTGCCGATGGATGTGCTGCGGACCTGCATCTCGCTGCTGGGCCACCTCGATACCGACTGCCAGGACAACTCGCCCGCGGCGAACCTCCGCAAGTCCAAGCGGCTGCTCGCCAAGATCCCGACATGCATCGGCCATATGCAGAACTGCATCGACGGCCGCGCGATCGTGGGCCAGGAGAAGGGCGGCGATCCGAGCCTGTCGCACGCGGCGAACCTGATGTACATGATGACCGGCGAGAAGCCCAGCGATGAGGCGGCCCGGGTCATGGATGTCTCGCTGATCCTCTACGCCGAGCACGACTACAACGCGAGCACGTTCACCTGCCGCGTCATCGCCGGCACGCTGTCGGACATGCACGGCGCGGTCTGCGGCGGCGTGGCGGCCCTCAAGGGCCCGCTCCATGGCGGCGCCAACGAGGCCGCGATGGAGATGCTCAAGGAGATCCGCGAGTACATCGAGGGCGGCAAGGGCTCGATCAACGACTTCATGCAAAACGCTTTCGCCACCAAGCGCAAGCTCATGGGCTTCGGCCACCGCGTCTACAAGAACGGTGACCACCGCGCCCCGATCCTGGGCAAGCTGGGCCGCAAGCTCGCCGAGAAGAAGGGCAAGGACTTCGTCCGCTGGTTCGATATCGGCGATGAGGTCGAGGCGATCATGCTCCGCGACAAGAAGATCCACCCCAACGTCGACTTCCCCTGCGGCATGACGTACTTCACGATGGGTATCCCCGTGCCGCAGTACACGCCGATCTTCGTGGCCTCGCGGATCACCGGCTGGTGCGCCCACATCATGGAACAGCACGCCAACAACCGCCTGATCCGCCCGCTGAGCCAGTACAAGGGCGAGCCGGAGCGGAAGTGGAACGGGTAAACTGAGCAAGTCGACAGCCCCGAGGCGGCCGAGCGGGTTCAGGTAGCACGTCTCGTTCGGGACGAGAAGGTCATAGGTTCAAGTCCGGCGAGAAGAACAAGGCGTTGAGCACGAACACTCGGCCCGGCTCTGTGCTATGAGCCGGGCTGTTTCTATTGGATCACGCCCACTTCGCTCAACTGCCTTCAGCCCGCTTCAGCGGGCTTGCTCGCTTGTAGGCCACCGCTTTAGCGGTGGTCAGGCGGGTACGGCCAATAACTCTTGATCTGGAGTCACCAGCCCGTTTCAACGGGCTTACACCTCTAGCCTTCGGGCGCTTTTCGGGTAGCCTGTCCACCATGCCCAGAAACGTCTATTGGGAGTGCTTCTACCAGATCGTCTGGCGGACCAAGAACAGCCACCCGCTGCTTACCTCATCAGTTGAGGCGGCGACGCACAAGTATCTCACACATCGGGCGCTCTCAACCGAGGGTGTGCTCGTGCACGCGGTCGGCGGCATCGAGGATCACGTGCACATCGCGGTCAGTCTGCCACCGACGATCGTTCCCGCGACATGGATCGGCGACCTCAAGGGTGCAACCGCGTATCACATCAACCACGGGCCCGCAGGCTCCGGCGCGTTAGCGTGGCAGACAGGGTACGGCATTGTCTCATTCGGGCAGGCAGACTTGCCGTGGGTTGTCGGGTACATCCGCAGACAAAGGGAGCACCACGCATCCGGGCGAATCGTCGATCGGCTCGAGCGCATCACGCAGATCGAATCGCCTGAAGGCGGCAGTACGGTGGAAGCCCGTTGAAACGGGCTCGGCAGATGGCATCAAAGCCTAACCACGCCTAAAGGCGTGGCCTACAAGCGAGCAAGCCCGCTGAAGCGGGCTGAAAGACCGGGTCTCAGCAAGCCGAGATCACACCCCGATACACCCCCTCCACCCCCGCCACATGCTCCTGATGCGTGCACAGATCGCTCGCCCCATGCACCTCCCGCGGCGACGGCACCGTGATCTCCCCCGCCACCACCGCCGTCATGACCCGCGCCAGGTCCACCGCGTCCGCCGCGCGGAAGTACACACCGTTTCCCGGCTTCGACCCCTCCCACTCGCGGACGAACCCGGTCGGCCCGCCCAGCCGTGATGCGATCGCGAACTTCCCCGCGTTCAGGAACTCGAGCAGCACGAGCGGCGAGTTGTCCAGGCCCGTGCTCGGCAGGATGCCCACATCGAACTCGCCCGCCGCGCCCAGCGTGTCCTCGATGCGGTACGCGCCGTGGAACGACACCTGCGGCACGCCCGCCAATCCGCGGCGGAACCGCTCGGCATCGCCCGCCACGCGCAGCATCAGGTGCATCCGCGCCCGCGCGGCCTCGGGCATGAGCAGCACCGCCCGCGCCAGCGTCGCCAGCCCCTTGTTGGGATACGGGTTGCCGAAGTACGCGAACCGCAGCGGTCTCGTCGCCGTCTTCGGGTCCCACGGCCGCTTGTCAAAGAACGGGGAGGCCTCCGCCGCGGCCCGCAGTCGATCAAAGTGCGGCTGACCGAGCGGCACGTGCTCGAGGATCTCCCGCCGCACCCCCATCGCCTCGTACACGCGAAGCAGAAATGCGCCCGGGCACAGCACGCGGTCGAGCCGGTTCATCGCCGTGACCGCGGCAGCGCGACGCCGCCCGTAGTCGTTGAGCACGACCAGGTGCCGATCACGCTTCAGCAGCTCATCGTGCAGCGATGCATCCCGCGGCGGGAGCGATTCGGGCAGCCCGTCGCCGTTCTCGACATCCGCGTGCCCCGTCCGCTCCTGCTCACCCGTCCCCGGGCGCGGCCACAGCCCCGCCGCCGCGCCGATCAACGACCGCCCCGCGCCCAGCACTCGCAGCGCGCTCCGCAGCCCCGGAGACTTCGCCGCGGTCTGCACCAGCGCCCGCTCGCGGCGCACCCGCTCAGCTTCAGGCGCACCGATGCACCCGACACACCGCTCGCCGCCCTCGTAATCCGTGCAGATATCCCGCTCCCGCGCGAGCAGATCGATCTGCGGGCAGAGCCAGTAGTAGTTGTGCGGCGTCGCGACGCACTTGAAGCCGGCCTCCTTGATCGCCGCGATCAGATCGAACCCGAAGGGCTCCATCGAGTGAATGTGCACGACATCAGGCTCGACGCTGCGCAGCCACTCCACCACCACCGCAGCGTCTCGCGGCGAGGCGATCTGCGCTTCGATGTTCCTGAAGTTGAAATTCCCGGGCGCTACGTTGCGGAAGTTGACGCCGTCGAAGCAGCGCACGCCCCGCCACGTCTCACGCTCGACCACCGTCGGCGAACCAACACGCCCGGCCGCAGTCGCCGCGTAGTCGATCCCGGCCCGCAGGAACAGCACGCTGTGCCCACGCTCCGCCAGCCCCGCGGCGAGTTCCGACGCCGACAGGTTGTACCCGCTCCCCTCGCGCTCCTGCAGCGATGGCAACGCCCACCCGAGCATCGCGATACGCAGCGGTCTCTCTGTCACACCCGCGCTCATGCCCGCGACCCCGGCACTGAGCCCGGAGTCTGCACCGAAGCCGGCGGCCGCAGCATCTCCACCGCACCGCCGTACACCGCCTCCACCGCATCGATGTGCTCATCCATCGTCCGCGGCGGTCGCACACCTGCACGCAGTCCCGCGAGCATCTCCGGATGATCCACAACCTCCGTCAAAAGCCTCGCCAGGTCCGCGCGATCGTTGCCGCGGTGCAGCAGCCCGTTCTCGCCGTGCTCGACCAGATCAGGGATGCCTCCCAGCTCCGCCCCCAGCACCGGCAGTCCGCACGCGAAGAACTCCATCACCGTCTGCGGTCCGTTGTCCCACCACACGCTGGGCACCAGCCCCAGGTCCCGCCCCGCGCACAGCCGCGGCACGGCGTCGTACGTGTACCCACGCTCGATCGACAACGCGGCGAGCAATACGCCCAGCCGCCGCAGCCGCTCCTCGCTGGGCTCGATGTCCTTCGCCGCGACTCTCAGGTCGATGCGTCCGAGCACGCGCCGCGGCAGCATCTCCAGGCTGTCGAGCAGCATGTGCAGGCCCTTGTAGAAGTTGTTGTACCCCATGAAGAGCAGCCGCACCGGACGCGGGTTCGCGGTATCGAAACCCGGCGGCGGATCGGCGAGCACACCCTTCTCCTTCTCCGCCGCGGCGATCTCGGCCATCCGCGAGCCGATGGGCATCTCGATCAGCTTCGAGCTGTCAACA
Source organism: Planctomycetaceae bacterium (assembly GCA_040255445.1). Classification (GTDB taxonomy): domain Bacteria; phylum Planctomycetota; class Phycisphaerae; order Phycisphaerales; family UBA1924; genus JBDZUZ01. The sequence continues at coordinate 6,135 of JBDZUZ010000127.1, forward strand.
CCGAGCGCTGCGAACTTGCGCTGTACGAAGGACGACACCGCGAGCACACCATCGCACGACGACAGCATCTCCACCATCGCCGCGCGGCGGCGGCCGTAGTCGGAGACGCGGCCGCTGGACTCATCGATCGGGTCGGGCGTGGGTTCGTTGCTGAGCGGCGCGAGCGGATCGACGCCGCTGTCGCGGTCCGCATTGCGTGAAGAATCCCGCGCTGGTGCTGCGCTTCGATCAACACCGCCGCCCGACTCGGGCCACGCCGCATCCGCTTCGCTCTCAACCGGCCGCCCGGGCCAGCGCAGCGGCTCTGATGGCGCCGCATCGCTCTTCGCATCCTTTGCGAGCGGCAGCTTCCAGCGCCCGCGCTCTTTCTCGGCCTTCTCGCGTGCTTCGCGCTCGCGGCGCTCCCGCTCATCCGCCGCACGCAGCACGGGCGCGATCGGCCCGATCACATTCTGCTCGTACCCCGCCGCCCGGTTGAGCTTCTCGGTTGTAGTGTCGCACCCCGCGATGCACGACTCGCACGCGCGGCCGTTGCGGAAGTCGAAGCACGCCCGCCGCGCCTGCAGGTGTCCTCCGACAGCCTCGTGCCCCCCACCCTCCGCCGCGGGTTGCATCAGGTACACCTGCGGGCAGATCGTGTGGTAGTTGTGCAGGCTGAAGAAGACCTTCGCCCCCGCCTCCCGCGCCACCCGCACGCAGCCCGCGGAGAACCCCTCGATGTTCTGGAAGTGCACCACATCCGGCTTGAGCAGTCCCAGCAGCCGCGCGAACTCGGCCTCGAGCTGCGGGCTCAAAATCTCGCCCAGCGGATCCGAATACTGGAAGATGCCCGGCGCGAGCACCGGCGAGTTGACGATGTCGTAGACCGCGATCGCCGCGGCGTCCCCGTCGAGCGCTGCGGGCCGGAAGTCCCCGTGCCGCACCGCGCGGCACGGCCCCGGACCGCCGCCCCGGGCCTCCGGCGCATACGTCCACCCGCTCGAGATGCACGCCACCTGGTGCCCGCGGCGGGCCAGCCCGATCGCCAGCCCCTGCATGTACCCGTTCACGCCGCCGCCGAAGGAGGCGCCCTCCTCGACCCGCGCCCAGTTGACCAGCACAACACGCATGCAGCCGCGAGTATATGTTGGTACCGCCATGACCCCCCAGCACCCCCAGCACCCCCAGCACCCCCACAACCACGCCGAGTCTTCAGATCAGCGCCGGACCGGCCGCCCCGCCGCTTCCGGGGCCCAGTCCCCCGGCACGCTCATCTGCGACAACTGCGACCGCATCATCGACCCGGGCGATGCCGCCCCCGGCAGCAAGCTCCGCTGCCCCGACTGCGGCGACATCACCGTCGTCCCCGGCAGCGCCCGTAACGCCGATCGTGCTGCCGCGGCCGGCTACCCGCCCGCCGATGGGCCAGAGGTCGAGGTCCTCCGCCTGCGGCCCGTCATGGTCCGCGCAGCGCCGATCCGCTTCACGCTCCTGATCCTGCTCACATTGGGCGGCGCGGCCGCGGCGGTCGCGTTCGGGCTGGTTGCGCCCCTCATCTGGGCAGCGATCCTCGGCCTGATCGCCTTCGTCACCGGCGCGATCGCGCTCCTCTGCTGGAAGGTGCTGACCTTCACCGAAGGTCTCACGGTCACAACCAAACGCACCATCGACCGCCACGGCCTCCTCAGCCGCAAGACCAGCGAGGTCCTCCACGCCGACATCCGCAACATCCGCATCGACCAGACCGTCCTGCAGCGCCTGTTCCGCGTCGGCGACCTCGCGATCTCCAGCGCGGCCGACGACGATCAGGAAGTGTTCATGGCGAAGGTGCCCAGGCCGGATCGGGTGCGGGAGGTGATTGATTTGTATCGAAGGCTTTGAGGGACAGAGGGACAAAGGGACGGAGGGACGAAGGGGAAGGCACAGAGGCACAAAGGCACGAAGGCACAGAGGGGAAAGACAGAGCGGAAAGCGTACAACGTACAGTGGACATGTTGCCGCGAAGGACGCGCAGGGCGCCTCGTGCCGCCGGCAGGTCCGATGTCCGCTTTACGCTTTACGCTTTACGCTTTTCCGAATTTGAGCTGTCAGCTGTGAGCTGTACGCTCTCGCCTTCATCATCGTCCGCCGCCTGCGGTAGCGCCAGCGCGAAGCGCTGATTGAGCGAACCGCACGCCGGGCAGATGACCCCGTGCTCGCCCGCCGGCTGGTCCACCAGGTCCGCCTTGCAGCTCGTGCACATCGTCGCGGTCAGGTGCTTCGTCAGTTGATTGATCGAAATCAGCACCGTCGCCACCGCGACCCCGATCACCGGCACCGCCGGCAGCGCCGCCAGCGAGATGAGGGCCAGCGACGTGATCGCGGTCCCCAGAAGGATGGCGAGAGCTCGGAGCCGGAGGAGGTGGAGGAAAGGCATGGGGGGGAAGGGACAGAGGGACAGAGGGACGAAGGGACAGAGTGGGAGGCAGAGAGGCACAAAGGCACGGAGGGGGCTGTCAGGATAGCGGCGTCAGGTCAGGGCTGCTGGGGGTCGGAGACAGCATCGGACGGTCGCGAAGTGGCTCCTCCACTTTGTCCCTCTGTCCCTTTGTCCCTCTGTCCCTTCCGCCTCACCACTCCGGCCCGCCCGTGTACCGCCCATACACATCCGCCATCGCCTGCACCATCTCGCCCATGGTGCAGTTGGCGAGTGCGCCGTCGACCAGCGCGGGCATCACGTTGTGCTTGTCGAGACCGAGCTTCTCGGCCTCGGGATCGCCGTCGCGGCAGGCTTTGCGGATGCGGTCGAGGGCGGCATCGACCTGCTTCATATCGCGCTTCTTCTTGAAGGCCGCGAGCCGCTCGCCCTGGACGACCTCGACCTCGTGGGGGATCGTGAGGATCTCGATGGGGCGGCCCTCATCGCTGTCGGTGTAGGCGTTGACGCCGACGATGATGCGGTCGCCCGCCTCGCACTCTTCGCTGAAGCGGTAGCTGGCCTCGGCGATCGACCGGCGGAAGTAGCCGCGGTTGATGCCGGCAACCGCTGCGCGGCCGTAGCCATCGCGGTGTTTAAATGCCCGATGCTCGGCGTTGCTCGCGGCGGGCTCCTTGTCGACGGGCGGGTCGTTCTGGTATGAACCCATCCGGTCGATCTCATCGATCAGGTTCAGCGCTTCGCGCTCCATCGTGTCGGTGAGCTGCTCGACGAACCACGAACCGCCCAGGGGATCCGTCACGCGGGTGACGCCCGTCTCGTGCGCGAGGATCTGCTGCGTGCGGAGGGCGACGGTCACGGCCTGCTCGGTGGGCAGGCCCAGGGTCTCATCCATGCTGTCGGTGTGCAGGCTCTGGCACCCGCCCAGCACGCCCGCCATGGCCTGATACGCAACGCGGACGATGTTGTTGAGGGGCTGCTGCTCGGTCAGGCTGCACCCGGCGGTCTGGATGTGCGTCTTCATGTACCACGACCGCTCGCTCTTGGCGCGGTAGCGGTCCTTCATGACCCGGGCCCAGATGCGGCGGGCAGCGCGGATCTTGCAGATCTCCTCGAAGAACTCGTTGTGGCTGTTGAAGAAGAACGACAACCGCGGCGCGAAGCTGTCGATGTCCATGCCCCGCTCCAGGCACGCCTCGACGTACTCCATGCCATCGCGGAGCGTGAAGGCGAGTTCCTGCTGCGCACTGCTGCCGGCCTCGCGGATGTGGTAGCCGGAGATCGAGACGCTGTTCCACTTGGGCACCATCTTGCTCTGGAACTCGATGGTGTCGACGACCAGCTTGATGCTCGCCTCAGGCGGGTAGATGAACTCGTTCTGCGAGTGGAACTCTTTGAGGATGTCGTTCTGCAGCGTGCCGCCCAGCGTGTCCCAGCCGATGTTGCGCTGCTTCGCCATCGCCAGGTACATCGCCCAGATGATGCAGGCCGGGCCGTTGATGGTCTGGCTCACCGTGACCTGGTCGATGGGGATGTCGGCGTAGAGCCGGTGCATGTCCTCGATGGTGTCGATGGCGACGCCGCACTTGCCGACCTCGCCGATCGAGAGGGCATCGTCGGAATCGCGGCCCATCAGCGTGGGCAGGTCGAAGGCGGTCGAGAGGCCGGTGTTGGCCTTCGTGCCCTTGGCCTGGCTCAGGAGGTACTTGAAGCGCTTGTTGGTGTCGTCGGCCGAGCCGAAGCCGGCGAACTGCCGCATGGTCCAGAGCCGGGTGCGGTAGCCCTGCGGGAAGAGGCCGCGGGTGTAGGGGAACTGGCCCGGGGGCGGGAGGTCGCGGTCGAGGTTCTCCGGCTTGAGCGAGTCGGGGGTTGAGAGCGTCTCGTGCGACGGCGGTCCGTAGGCTGGGTCGAGCACGATGCCCGAGATCGTGACCGCGTGGGGGTCGATGTTTGAACCGGTGATGGTCGACGCGGTCGGGCCGGAGGAGGGGCGCGAGAGGGTCTGGCTCATGCGGCAAGTGTAGGGGAGAGGTCAAGCCGCTTTCATCGCGGCGGCCCCGCCGGATGAGGACCGGCCGGTCCGTTAAGCTGGGGTCCGATGGAGATTCCCGAAGTCTTCACGAACCTGGGCATCGCGCTGGGGCTGGGCCTCCTGGTCGGGCTGCAGCGCGAGAGGGCGGATTCCCAGATCGCGGGCATCCGCACCTTCCCGCTGATCACGATCGCCGGGGCGGTCGCCCTGCTCGTAGGCCGGTCGATCAGCGCCGAGGGCTGGGTCATCGGCGCCGGCGCGGTCGCGGTCGGCATCCTGATCTACGTCGGCAACATGCACCGCGTGGCCGAGCCCGGCGATGAGGCCCCCGGCGTCACCACCGAGGCGGCGATGCTGCTGATGTACTTCATCGGCTCGCTGGTCATGACCGGGGCACGCTCCGAGGCGGTCCTGCTCGGCGGCGTCACTGCCGTGCTGCTGCACGCCAAGACCATCCTGCACAGTTTCACCGACAAGCTCGGCGACAAGGACATGCGCGCGGTGATGCAGTTCGCCCTGCTCACCATGATCATCCTGCCGGTGCTGCCCGCCGAGCCCTTCGGGCCGTTCGATGTGCTGACACCGCGCCGCATCTGGCTCATGGTCGTCCTCGTCAGCGGCATCAGCCTGGGCGGGTACATCGTCTACCGCATCGTCGGCAAGGAGAAGGGCGCGGTCTTCGCCGGGCTCATCGGCGGGCTGATCTCCAGCACGGCCACAACGGTGAGTTTCTCGCGGCGTGCCAAGGGCGCGGGTGATAGCCAGGTCAGCGCGAGCGACAGCAACAACGGAAGCGACGGCAAGCTCACCGGCCGCCTCGCGGGCGTCGGCGCTGCAGCGCTCGCGATCATCCTCGCCTCCACCGTCGTCTACGGCCGGGTC
>JBDZUZ010000280.1:0-2294 GCA_040255445.1 Planctomycetaceae bacterium
AAATCAGGCCGACAACAACACAAACGGATTGCGAAGCCGGTTGTTCAACGCCCTGCTAGGAAGTACACGCTGTATCGACTCGGCCGACGACGAACACGCGGGACCTCGGCGCTAGCAAGCCCGATCCTCGCACGCCAGCGCGACCACACCCTCCGAAACCGGTCGAGCACGCCCCCTCCCTCACTCTCGAACTCACTCACCTCGGCGCCACCACCGGCAACGGCGCCGCCGCCTCGATCCGATCCGTCGTCAGATTCCACAACAGCCTTCGCGCCGAGAACGGCGAAGCAAACGATGGGTCAAACAAGGTCACCACATTCCCTTCGGCCGCACGCGCATCCACCGTCGTCACCTTCGCATCGTAAAACGCCGAATCCGCCACCAGCTCGCGTTGCCCCGACCGCATCCACACCGCGCCGTTCGCCAGCACGCTGCTCAGCTGCCCCTCGAACGGCGTCTCGAGCGCCGCCTCGCCGGGCGATGGCGCATCACCCTCCGTCTCGCTCACCGTCGCCGTCAAGTCCTCGCACTCGAGCTCGGTCCGCTGACCATCGCTCTGCCGGTCGTGCACCATCCGCACCGTCTGGTTCATCCGCGCCAGCCCATCGGCGCGATTGAGCCGGAACGACCCCGCCCAGTTGAAGAGCGCGTTCCCCTTCAACCCCTCTTCCGTCAGCCCCAGACCCGCCGGGTCCCGCGGCGGGGGCGTCGCCTCCGCATCGCGCCGGCGATCCACAACCAGCAGCTTCCCCGCGCCCGGCACATCGACTGTGCCGCGCACATTGTCCGCGATGATCGTCGGACCCTCCAGATACATCAGCCGCTCCAGCCGCGGCGTGGCCGCCTCCGCGCCCTCCGCCATCGGCTCGTACCGCCGGATCTCGACCCGCGCTGCCTCACCCTCCGCACGCTGCGCCCGCGCGCCGATCGCCTCGACCCGCAGCACGCGCCGATCACCCTCCGGCAGTCCCGCGCTCCCCTCACCCTCCGCCGGCGTCAGCGCAATCAACAGCCGCTCCGACTCGATCAAATCGCGGCCCGTGTTCCCCGCGATCATCTCCGCCTCAACCGCGCCGCTGCAATCGATCACACCGGTCTGGTCGTTGTACACCATGCCCCGCGACCACGCCGCGATCGTGCGGTTCGCCGCAGCGCCCTCGACGCCGCCATCGCTGCTCTCGAAGACACCGGCGCCGCGCACCTCCATCCGCCGCGCAGCGCCGTCAAGCTCGATGTCCCGCCCCGAGACCGAAGCCTGGTCCTTGCTCACGATCACATCCGGCCCCGTCAGCCGCACCGTCTCCGCAACCGGGTTCGCCACCAGCCGCTCCGCCCGCGCTGTCACACCATCATCGCCCGCGTACTCAACATCGCGCTCCGCCATCACCCGCGTCGCGACGATGTCGCCGCCCACATCTACATCCGCGCGGGTCAGATCCGCCTCCAGATACCCGGCCTTCAGCTGCGATCCCGGCTGCGTTGCCGTGACGTTCCCCTCCGCAACCACCAGCCGCGGCGTCGGATTCTCAGCATCTTCGCCCGAACTACCCGACTCGCCAACCTGCTCGCCCGCCGCCGTGAAATCCACCCGCAGCGCATCCGCCGCGAGCGAACCGCCGCGGCTGTCCGCCGCCTTCACCGCGCCCGCGGCGAACAACTCCGAGATCGCCGATGTCGCATCCTCGCCCTCGCCCACCGGCGTGAACACCGCGCGCACCGTCTGCGCCAACAGCGATGCCCCGTCCTGCCCCGCAACCACCCCGCCCGATGCCGATGCCTCCAGCAACCGATCCGTCATCTGCTCATCATCAACCGCGAAGGTGAACAGCGCCTTCTCCGTCCACGACAACAGCCCCGACCGCGCTGTGCTCGCACTCACGCCAGGCGCACCATCGCCCGCCGTCTCCCGCGCTGTCGCGGTCCGCTGCAGCCGCCCCGCCGACGGGATCGACACCAGCCCCGTCTTGAGCCCCACCTCGAACCGCTGCGCCGTCGCCGTGCCCTGCCCGGGCAGCGAGGCCGCCGCGCCATCGGCGGTGTCCGCCGCGAGCACGACCGATGCACGCGTCGCCGCATATTCCGCGAGCGTGCCGCTCCCGCTCGCGCCGCTCTCCTCATCGACAACCCGCACGCTCCCGGGCGCGGCTCCCGTCATGCGCGCGAAGATGTCGTCGTAGGTGAGCTCCTCGGGCGTCGTGGCCACCGGCCGAAGCTCCATCGGCCCCGACCACTCCAGATAGATCGGACTCTCCGAATCCGGAACCGCGGCCGCCTGGACAGCCTTCGCTTCTTCG
>JBDZUZ010000128.1:0-11362 GCA_040255445.1 Planctomycetaceae bacterium
GGCGGCTTCGGCGGGGGGAGACAAGAGCGGCAACGGGACCCGCGATGCCGGCGGCGTTGTGATCAATCCGGGGCGGCACACGCGGCGGGCGGTGATCGAGCGCGGCGGCGGGCTGGAGGTGGTTGAGGTTGCGGGATTGACGGCGTGTGGCGTTGACGCTGCGCGGGTTGATGCGGGGGCGTGGGTTGAGGTGTCGGCGGATCGGCTGTCGAACGGGATCGTCGAAGCAAGGCTGGATGGGCGGGGGCGGATCGTGTCGCTCAAACGGGTTGGCGGGCGGGATGTTTGCATCGGCCGCGGCGGTGAGGCGCTGGCGATGAACGATCTGGCGCTATACGAAGACCGGCCGATCATGTGGGACGCGTGGGATATTGACCCGACGCACGAGGAGAAGCGGGTTGATGACGAGGATGCGGTTGAGATCGAGGTGGTGCGTGCGGATCCGGTGCGCGGCGAGGTGCGGGTGACGCGGAAGCTCGGCGCGAAGAGCCGGGTTGAGATGGTGTACCGGCTCGATGCGGCGAGCCCGCGGCTGGATATCGCTTTCAAGGTCCAGTGGCGGGAGCGGCGGCGGTTGCTGCGGGCGCTCTTTCCGACGGGGATTCTCGCCGCGAACGCGACGCACGACATCCAGTACGGCGTGTACGAGCGGCCGACGCACCGGAACAGCACGGTGGATGCCGCGCGGTTCGAGGTGTGCGGGCACCGGTTCGTTGATCTTTCGGAGCCGGGGCGCGGGCTCGCGGTGCTGACTGACTGCAAGTACGGGTACTCGTGCTACGACGGCGTGATCGGCGTGAGTCTGCTGCGGTCGCCGGTGCACCCGGACCCGGAGGCGGACCAGGGGGAGCACGAGTTCACGCTGAGCGTGATGCCGCACGATGGGGACTGGCGCAGCGCGAGCGTGGCGCGGGAGGCGGAAGCACTGAACACGCCGCTGGTGCTTGTGGAGGGTGGCGGCGGCGCGTGGTCACCGTTCGTAGTGGAGTCTTCGGGGGCCGCGGAGGTCGAGATCGATTGCGTGAAGGCGGCGGAGGATGATGATCGGTTGATCGTGCGGCTGCACGAGCATCATGGCGGGCATGGGGAGGTGGTGATCCGGTGGGGGTTGGATGTGACCGGTGTGGAGCGGCTGGATCTGTTGGAGCGGGGGCTGGAGGGAGCGGAGGTTGAGCACGCGGGGAGGGAGACGCGGGTGGTGGTGCGGCCGTTTGAGATTGTGACGCTGGGGGTGCGGGTGTAACAGCTGCATTAGTGGCGTTGCGCGAGCGGGGGGTGCAATGAGGTTGCGATGTCGGGTAGCCACCGAGATCCAGAGCGATCTCGGTGGCACGTGGGAGTTGCTGAATGACGCTGGCGGGGTTGATGTCGGACCTGTTCGAGCGGCGGTGCTTCGGAGGGCTGGTGGTGGGCCGAGCGCGGGAGGGGCTCGGAGGGTGGTGGGATCGGCCGGAGGTGGTGGAGCGCGGGAGCGGTGGGTCTTGGACGCGGCTCTGGGAAGGGCTTCAGCTTTGGGAGGATGGGCTGGGGTTCACGACGCAGCTCACGATCGTGTTCCTGGAGGAGCGGCGGCCGCGGGATCCGGATTTGCGCAAGCTATACGACACGCTCAGGGAGTTGCGTGTGGCGGATCTGCCGGAGGGGGCGGTGCTCGACTCGAAGTTGTCGGATGACGAGTCGGTGCATTACCGGGTGGGCGGGGTGCATGTCATCTTTGATCGCGAGCCGGAGCGGGTGTTCAAGATCGTGGTGAGTGTGTAGTTGGAGCTCATGTCCGGGGCGAGATGGTGGCGCATGCACGAGGGGCGTTGCGCGAGCGGGGTGTGCAACGAGGTTGCGGCGTCGGGTGGCCACCGAGATCCAGAGCGATCTCGGTGGCACGTTCTGGCGCGAGCGGGGTGTGCAATGCGTGGTCGGGAGTCTGGGAAGCACCGATGTCGAGGAACGACATCGGTGCCACGTTGGAGGCGACAGCGTTGTCGCGCTATTGGTTGGGTTCCCAGGGCCAGGTGGTGCGGATGCCGGTGGAGTGGATGTGGGATTGGAAGTTGGTGAGGTGGGGCTTGGATTCGTGCACCTGGGTGGGTTCGAGGTTGTTCACGATGCACCACGCGGCGAGTTCGCCGGCGGATTCGCCGATGTTCCACTCGGTGTGGTGCATGCGGTAGCAGCCGTTGGTGATGTGCGTCACGCCGATTCCCTTGCCCGCGGCGATCAGATTGCGCACGCGCACGGGGATCAGCGAACCCAGCGGGATGCGGAAGGGCGCGGCGGGGACGTAGACGGAGTTTCTGCCGCTGGTCGAGGGGTGGAGATCGAGCGTGTAGTGGCCGATGCCGACCGAGTCTTCGAAGAGCTCGGCGAGGCCGAGCGGCGAGAGTTCCTGGCCGGGGCGGCCTTCCTGGCGGCGCTGCTCGGTGCCGATGTGGGCTTCGGTCACGATGGTGCGGGCGACGAGTCGCCGCGGCTCGCGGATGTAGGGGGCCATCGCGAAGCCGTCGGTGGTGCCGAGTTCCTCGCCGCGGAGTTTGAGGCCGGCAAAGCCCGCGCCGCCGTCGGAGCGCGGGGCTTCGGTCTGCAGCCAGTAGACGAGCGACTCGGAGAGTTCGCGGGATTCCTTGAGCGCCTTCTCGGCTTCATCGGGCGAGACATTGAGCAGCGGGCGGAGCCAGTAGTCCATCTGCACCCAGTTCACCAGGCACACATCGGGGTGGAGCGCGGGGTCGGTGTAGAGCGACTGGTCGGTGATGCGGCGGTAGCGCCACATGTCCCAGACCTTATCGGGGCACTCTTCGGGGCAGGGGAGGAACGGAAAGGTGCGGCAGCCGGCCTCGTTGTGGGTGGGCACGGTCCAGGAGAAGAGCGGTCCGCACCAGGGGGGCTGCATGTCGGGGACGTAACTGCGCCAGAAGTCGTACTGCGCTGGACGCGGGATCGTGTGGTTCTCGCCGGGGCGGTGTTCGAGTGCGAAGCACCAGCTGAAGGCCTGCTGGTCCATCGGGTCGTCGCCGGCGGGGTTGCCGTGGAGCTCACCAAAGGTGTTGATGCCTTCAGCGCCGACCATGTGCTCGGCGTTGGCGAGGGCGTACACGTCGCCGAGTTCGGTGGCGTCGAGGACGAACTTTGCTTCGATGGTGAGATGGCCGGGGCCGCCCGCCGCGGCGGCGGCGTCGATGAGGTCGAAGCGGACGGCGGTGATGCGGTCGTCATCGGTCTCAGCGCGGGTCGGGCGCATGCCGGTGATGATGCGGATGCGACCGGCGGCGACGTGCGGCGCGAGCATCTCTTCGAGGACGATGTGCGCGATGCGCGGCTCGATGCATAGGCGGCTGACCCAGCCGTTGCCGGGATTCAGCAGCGGGTCCTTCTTCGCGGCGGGGGTGAGCGGTCGATTCGCGCGGTACCAGTCGCGGCACCTGGTGCGGAAGATCTGGTAGCGGCGGGTCCCCCCCACTGTTTCGATCCACTGATTCTCATCGGGCGGGACGGCCTGGCTGGTGAGCTGGCCGCCGATCCAGGTCTCGGCGGAGACGAGTGTGCAGCGCTGGCCCATCTCGGCGATGGCGAGGGCCGCGGCGACAGCGCCGGTGCCGCCGCCGACGATGAGGATGTCGGTTGCGAGTTGGGTCATGGAGTCGGTGGGTGTGGGTGCCATTCGAGAAGGGTCAGCCCTTGACGCTGCCGGCGAAGAGGTCGGTCTTGAGGAATCGCTGCAGGACGCTGAAGAGGATGATGATGGGGATGAGGGCGAGGACCGCCGCGGCGTAGGCAGCGCGGACGTTGGTGGAGAACTGGCCGAGCAGCATGTTCACGGCGACGGGGAGGGTGAAGTTGTCCTGCGACTGCAGCACGATGAGCGGCCAGAGCAGCTCCGACCATGCACCGATGACGCTGAAGAGGCCGAGGGTGGCGAGCGTGGGCGCGGCGAGGGGGAGCATGACGTGGAGCCAGATGCGGCCGGCGCCCGCGCCGTCCATGCGGGCGGCTTCCTCAACGGAGGTGGGGATCGCGAGGAAGGCCTGGCGGCAGAGATAGATGCCGAAGGCGGTGACGCCGAAGGGGAGGATGACGGCCATGAGCGAGTCGTAGAGGCCCATGCCGACGACGATGCGGAACATGGGGACGACGATGACCTGCTCGGGGATCATGAGCGTGGCGAGGAGGAGGACGAAGACGGTGTCGCGGCCGCGGAAGGACATGCGGGCGAGGGGGTAGGCGGCGAGAGCGGCGATGATGACGTTGAGGACCGCGCGGGCGAGCGTGACGAGGATGCTGTTTGCGAGCGGAGTGGCGAGATCACCGTCACGCCAGGCGGTCTTGAAGTTCGCGAACGTGTACGGCCCGGTGAAGGAGGAGAGGTCGGAGCCGGGGGCCTGGATGGCGATCACGAGGAGCCAGAGCGCGGGGCCGACGGCAAGGACCGCGAACGCCGCGGCGGCAAAGTAGAGGAGCGCGGTGAGCCAGGCGGGTCGGCGCATCATGTCGTGCGCTCCCGCGAGAGCCAGAGGTTGGTCACGCTGAAGGCGAGGATGGCGAGGAAGAGGAGGATTCCCAGTGCGCTGGCGAGGCCGTACTGGCCCTGCTCGAAGGCGAAGCGGTAGATAAGGGGGACAACGGTCTGGTGCGTGATGGGGACGCCGCGGACGGTGACGAAGAGCTCATCGAAGACCTTGAGCGCCGAGATCGAGGAGATGACGGCGACGAGGATGATGGCGGGGCGGAGCGTGGGGAGCGTGACGACGCGGAAGCTCTGGAGGCGGTTGGCGCCGTCGAGGGAGGCGGCTTCGTGCAGTTCCCTGGGCACGGCGACGAGCGCGGCGAGGAAGACCATCATGTAGAAGCCGAAGCCCTTCCAGAGCGTGACGATCATCGCGGTGACGAGGGTCCAGGGTCGTTCGCTGAGCCAGCCGATCGCGGGGAGGCCGATCGACTGGAGCGCGGCGTTGAGCAGGCCGCTCTCCTCGTTGAAGAGGATGCGCCAGGCGACCGCGGCGACGACGGTGGGCGTGATCACCGGGAGGAACAGCATGAGCCGCAGGCCCTTGGCGAGGCGCAGCTCGGCGTGTACGACCATCGCCGCGGCGAGGCTGATGGCGATGAGGACGGGTGTGACGAGGAGGTACAGGAAGCTGTTGAGGAGGCAGAGCCAGAAGACATCGCTGGCGAGGAGGCGGCGGTAGTTTTCGAGGCCGACATAGTCGGGGCCGCTGAAGGCGGTGTAGCGGGTGAAGGAGAAGGCGATGACCTGGACGCCGGCGCCGAGGAAGAAGACGCCGAGGATCGCCGCGGCGGGGAGGAGGAAGAGGTAGGGCGTGAAGGGGCTGTGCCAGCGGGTGCGCATCAGGTCCCGGGCCTTTCGGGGGCGGCGGGTGCGCGGTGGGGTTGGGGGAGGGGCGCAGCGAGGATCTGGAGCGGCGTTGCGCGAGGTGCGTCTAAGCATCGGCAGGATGCCGATGCCACAGAGGAGACACATCGGCAGGATGCCGATGCCACGGGGACCGGGACAGGCGGGGGCGTGGGCACGGCGTCCATGGTGACGGGGGCGGCGGCGGCGAGCAAGCGGTCCCACTCGGTGTTGATCTGCGCGAGGGTTGTGTCGAGGTCGGCGCCGTCGATGAGGACGCGTTTCATGCCGTCATCGAAGACGCGGCGGAGGTCGGGCCAGGTTTCGATGGCGGGCGTGAAGGCCGCGGCGGTGGTGAGGGTTTCGGCGGCGACGATGCGGGCTTCCAGCAGCTTGGGGTCGACACCTTCTGTCCCGGTCTCGCCGCGGAAGAAGGGGTCGGTGAGCGCGGCGGAGGCGCTGGGGAGGATGGCGACTTCTTTGCAGAATTCGAGCTGGGCCTGCGGGCCGGTGAGGAACCAGGCGAGCTTCGCGGCGGCCTCGGGGTGCTGTGACTGCGAGAGGACGCTGAGGACCATGACGGGCATGTGGACGCGGTTGAGACGGCCGGTGGCGCCGGGCATGGCGCGGCTGTGCTGGTAGACCGAGGGCGCGACATCCTTGATGCGGGTCAGGAAGTTGGGGCCGGTGTTGATAACGGCGACCTTGCCCTCCTGGAACATGCGGGTGAGGTGGGCGTGTCCATCGCGGGCGGCTTCGCGGGGGAGTGCGCCGGAGCGGTAGAGGTCGACCCATTGCGCGAGGTAATCGCGGATGGCGGGGTCGGTGAGGTTGGCGCGGAGCGCGCCGTCCTCGCGGGGCGTGAGGGGGGAGAGCCCGTCCGCCAGCATCATGATCGGGAGCTGTGACTCTTCGCCCAAAGGCTGGGTGAAGAGGTACTCGCCGGTCCTGTCGCGGAAGTCCCTGGCGAGGGCGGCGAGCTGCGACCAGTCGCGGGGGAGTGTGTCGGCGGAGAGGCCGCCTTGCTCCAGAAGCTGAGTGTTGACCAGGAGCGACTGCGGGTTGACGTACCAGGGGACGCCCAGGAGCTGGCCGTTCATGCGCATGAGGCGCAGCGCGCCGGGGATGTACTGCGCATCGGCGTCGCCGGGGAGGAGGGGCGCTAGGTCTTCGAAGGCGCCCAGGGCGGCGAAGCGGCCGAAGTTGAGATCGGCCATGTTGACGACATCGGGGGCGCGGTTCGCGGCGGCGGCGGCGATGAGTTTGCGGTCGAGTGCGTCGTAGGGGACATCGACCCAGTTGACGCGGAGGTCGGGGTGCTCGGATTCGAACGCCGCGATCTGCCGCTGCATGTAGTCGGTGAAGTTGGGTTTGAGCGCGAGCGTCCAGAGTTCGATGGTGGTGCGGCCGTCGGCGTCATCATCGCGGGCGCAGGCGGCGAGCAGCGCGCATACGGAGAGCAGCGCGAGGAGCGCGGCGTGGATGACTGGCAGCCCGGCGATCCGAGGGTGGAACCGCACCGAGGTCTCCGCGTGTTGCAGGACGGATCAGGTCCGCGCGTTTGTGGGTGGCGCGATCAGGGGCGGTCGATCTCGAGATCCTTCATGGACCAGAGCGTGTCGAGCGTGCTCTTGTTGGTCGAGAAGTCGGCGAGCTGATTGTGGCGCTTCACCTCGGCGTGGCCGTCGACATAGCCGAGGATGGTGTTGCCGACGGGGGCGACGGCGTTCTCGGTGCGGCGGGGGTGGCGGTAGTACGGCAGATAGCTCTTGGGATTGCCGGCGGCGAAGGGGCCGTAGGCGGGCGGGCGGTTGAAGCCGGCGTTGAGCGATGCATCGTTGACGCCGTTGCCCGCGCCGAAGCGCTCGGCGGGGGTGCCGAAGAAGCCCATGGACGCGGCGGTGAGCCAGCGGGTCTCGCCGTCGTTGAGGACGGTGGGCTGGTTGGCCCACATCTCGCCGGCGAGGAGCATCTTGCTGCCGAAGTCGACATTGGCGTCGAAGCCCTTGCCGTTGACGCTGTTGGGACGCGAGAACGAGCCGCGGTCGGCCGGGTTGGAAGGAAGGCTCCCGACCGCGCTGGAGGCCCAGTAGTTCATGGAGTAGGAGCGGGCGCCCGCGGGGTGGTTGGGGCAGGCCATGACGCCGCCGGCGACGGTCTCGTAGCCGGCGGTGGGCCGGTCGACATCGACGATCTGCGGGAGGTAGGGGCCGATGCGGAAGATGTCGAACCAGAAGACGCCGGGGTTGGAGCTGGTGCCGGTGAGCTGGGGCGGGAACTGGCTCTTGAAGTCGTTGGAGTAGAGGATGAGGCTGGTGGCGAGCTGTTTGACCTGGCTCTGGCACTTGATCTGGCGGCCGGATTCGCGGGCCTTGCCCAGCGCCGGCAGCAGGATGCCGATCAGAAGCGCGATGATCGCGATCACGACGAGCAGCTCGATCAGCGTGAAAGCGCGGGGAGCGTGCTTGCGGGGGGATTGGGTCACGGGGCGGCTCCTGTCGGGGCTCTGCACGGGCGCTACTCCTTTGCCGAGGCGGAGCGGGTCCGGCTCGGCGCGCATGAATCGCGGTCGATGAGTTGTGCGGAGAGGGTGATGCGTCGGTGTGCGCCGCCGTCTTTGATGAGATCGAGCAGGCCGTCGGCGGCGAGGCGCCCGAGCTCGATCAGCGGCTGGCGGAAGGTGGTAAGGGGCGGGGAGAGGTGTGCAGCGCTGGGCGGGTCGTCGACGCCGAGGATGGAGAGATCGCCGGGGATGTTGAGCCCGGCGCGTGCCGCGGCGGAGTAGACATCGAGCGCGAAGTAGTAGCCGGCGGCGAAGATCGCGGTGGGCCTGTCCGCGCGGGCAAGGAGGCGGTCGAGCTGGGCGGCGCCGTCGGCGTCGAGGCGCCAGCCGGGGCTGCGGACGATCGCTTCGGAGGGGAGTTCGACGTCGAGCTCTTCGCAGCGGTGTACGAAGCCGAGGTGGCGGTCGCGGTCGTTGCTCACCTTGCCCTGAGCGCCGACGTAGGCGAGGCGGCGGTGGCCGAGGCTGTGGAGGTGGTTGACGGCATCGCGGGCGAGGCCGGCGTTGTCGGTGTCGACGCTGCTGACGCCGGGGACAGAGAAGCTGGCGCCGACGACCATGATGGGCGTGCGGGAGTCCTCGCCGGGTTTGCGGTTCATCCGGGGCGGCTTGGCGAGCTGCTCCTGGAAGGGGTTGACGTAGAGGTAGCCGTGGCACTCGTTGCGCCAGTCTTCGCCGAAGCGGAGCAGCACAAGGTCGACGCCGTCTTCGTTGGCGGCCTGGCGGACGCCCTCGAAGATCTGGCCGTGGTAGGCGTCGGCGAGGGAGCTCTCGGCGTGGAAGACGAGTCCGAAGCGCTGGCCGAGGCCGCGGCGCTTGTGCCGGCCGAAGTCTTCGTGGACGTAGGTGCCGCGCCCCTGGCCGCGGCGGAGAACGCCGTTGTTGACCAGTTCCTGCATGGCGCGGTGGACCGTGACGAGCGAGACGCTCATCTCTTTACTGAGCGCCTTGGTGCTGGGGAGTTGCTGACCTGGTTGGAAGCGACCGGACTCGATCGCGGCCATCACGCGATCGCGGACCGCCGTGTAGAGGGGCAGTCCGGGTCGCGAGGTCACATCTTTGAGTTCGGGGTAGTCGGCCATGGTCAGAAGCCGCGAGGCGGCGTTTCCGCCGCGTCGCGGTGGGAGTCTGGTATCAGCGACGGCGGCGGAGGCCGACGAGGCCGGCGAGGCCCATCAGCGCGGCGGCGCCGGGGGCGGGCACGGCGAAGATCTGGAGGGTGCGGTTGGTGTAGTCGAGGACGGCGAGGGTCTGGGTCGCGGCGTCGTAGCTGAAGTCGTAGTAGCCCGAGCCATCGGCGACGGGGGCGAGGAAGTTCCAGTTGATGGCCTGAGCGGCGCCGCTGGAGTCGACGGCCTTGATGACGTTGGTGTAGCCCTGGCCGAGGGCGGTGGTCGTGCGGTCGTTGTAAACGATGACATCACCGAAGGGGCTGTCGCTCATGAAGGCCATGTTGTGGCCGGCGATGAAGTCGGCGACGGCGGTGAAGGGGATGAGCTCGGCGGCTGCGCCGGAGTTGCCACCGGTGCGGGGGACCTTGATGGGGCCGTTGCTGCGGCGGGCGTAGAGGTCGCCGGTGTTGGGATCGAAGTCCATGGAGCGCCAGAAGGTGCCGCTGCCGACGTTGATGATCATGCCGTTGGCGGTGGTGTAGATGTCGGCGCCGGTGGCGGCGTTCTGGAGGGCGCGGCGGCCGGAACCGAAGGTGGTCCAGGCGACGCCGCTATCGACTCCGTTGAAGCCGGGGTCGAAGGCGACGCCGCTGCCGCCGCGGGCGTTCTTGGCCCAGTTCTGAGCGCCGGTAGTGGCGTTGTAGGAGGCGATGCCGTTGGGATCGGCGGCGCCGTCGTCGTACGCGGCGGCGAGGTTGTTGCCGTTCAGGGCGAGGCCGGAATAGCCGCGGAGGCCCGGGGTGGCGAGGACGCCGAAGCTCGCGCCGAAGCTCGGGCTGCTCAGAACATTGCTGACCTGGAAGATACCGGTGTTGGCGTTGCTGCCGCCGTTGAAGCCGGCGACCCATGCGCTGCTGCCATTCCAGGCGACCGCGGACGGGTTCGTGCCGTTGTCGGTGCTGGCGTAAGCGCTGGTGAGATCAACGCGGGCGAGCTCGGTGAGCGTGACCTGCGCGGAGGCCGCGGCGGTGAGGCCGGCGGCGGCGATCAACGTTGCTGCGATCATCTTCATCTGTCTCTCTCCTGACTTCTCTCGTGGAAACCCGAGATGGAACGAACATGCCGCTGGACCCCCACGGGCCCCGATCCCCCATCTCACCTGGGATCGGACGACGTTGTGGACTCCTTCTGCGGTGTCGCGTTCGGCACGGCGGCCTCCACCGCCGGGCGGACACGGACACCGAGATGGTTTGCGACGGGTCGGAAACTCCCGCCGCTTGGACGATTGGTGCGCCATTGCCCCTCGGGTGTGCGCTCGATGAAGGCGGTCGAGCCGCCGCCATCGAGATTCAGCGCATCATCAGCGCCGAGGGAGATGAACAGTTGGGCGAGTTCGGGCAGCGTCAGTCCGACGCTGTACCCGGGCTGGCGGCCGTCGGCCGCGACGAGCCAGAGTGTGTGGCCATCGGCCGAGACGCCGGCGGCTGTGCGCGGGTGGCGCTTTGCCGGATCGACGCGGGCGGCGGCCGCGGTGTTGACGCCGTCGGTCACGAGGAGCGCGGCGGCGGGGTCTTCAGCGCGGGAAGCGCCGATGCCGGCGACCGCATCGTGGACACCGTCGAGGGAGGCCATCGGGCCGATCCGCGCGACGCCGTCGGTGCCGATCACCAGCGCCGGGTCGGCAGCGCCGCCGACGATGCGTGGGTGGGAGATCACGACGCCGTCGCTGACCGAGAGGCCGATGATGTCGGCGTTCCGGCCGGCGGTGTAGCCGCCCGTCGCTTTTTTCTGCCCCGGGTCGGGAAGCAGCCCGAAGAAGTTGGCGTTGATCGCGAGGTCGACATCTTCCTGCTTCGCCCACGCATCGGTGGCGAGGAGCGTTGCTTCGATACCGGTGACGCCGGAAGGCGCGGTCACGACGATCTCGATGCGCGGGCTGGTCAGGTCGACCGCGGCGATGTGCACGATGCAGGGGCCATCGGGCGTGTCGATCGTGCGGGTCTGGCAGGTCACCTGTGCCGCGGCGGGGGACACGGCCAACCCCAGGGTCAGCACACACGCAGCGCAGCAGATCGCTCCGGCGAAACGCCGGAGCAAGGTGCGGGTGTTTGCGTGGGTGTGGTGCATGGCTGCTGATCTGGCGGTCCGCGGGTCGGCCGCGGCTTGTTCTATAACCTTACCAGATCTGCACCAATCTCCACAAATCCGGGGCAAAAGCAACGGGTTTGTCGAGGAAAATACACCGTCCAAAGACCGAATACAGGTAAATTACCCGGAAGAATAACCCGGAGTCGGGGGCCGACTTGGTTCGGCCGGGGAGTGGGTTACTCGATGGTCGGGATC
>JBDZUZ010000129.1:0-11280 GCA_040255445.1 Planctomycetaceae bacterium
TCGCGATCATCGCGCTGCTCATCGGCATCCTGCTGCCGGCGCTGGGCAAGGCCCGGGCCGCGGGTCAGACCGTCAAGTGCCTGTCGAACGTGAAGCAGTTCGGGCTCGCGGCGATCCTGTACGCGCAGGATTACAAGAACCAGATCTGGCCGATCGCGCTGCGGAACCAGGCGGGGCAGCGGTACTGGCCGCCCGAGACGGTGGCGCCGCCCCCCGGCTCGCCGCCGCCGACCAACGTGGCGATGTGGGCGCAGACGGTCGGACCGGATGGCGCTCGCGCGCCGGGTCTGCTGTATCAGTATGTCGAGAACGCGCATTATGTCGGCGAGTGCCCGACCAACAAGCGGCGCACCGCGACCGGCACCGAGTACGCGAACATGTGGTCCTCGCGGACGGGCGTTGACTTCGACTACACGATGCTGGACGAGACCGAGGGTATCAAGCTGAGTTCGCAGGCCAAGGTTGGGTATGTCGCGCCGCAGTACACGCCCAACTGGCGGATCCTGCCCGCGGGGCTCGCCACGCAGCTCACGCTGTTCCATTCGGTGCCGATCTTCTTCGAGGAGAGCACCTTCATCTGGAACCAGCAGTACCGCGATGGGATGTTCGGCAACGAGGATCAGCTGACGACGCGGCACGCCAACGGCGGGCACATGTCGTTCCTCGACGGTTCGGCGATGCTGATGAAGATGAGCAGCGACGGGATCGAGAAGACGCAGAACCGTCAGCTCGACTTTGAGTGTCTGGATATGTACGTCAACACGAAGCTGCTGAACACGAGCTGGTACTCGATCAGCGACCAGGACTGGCGCTTCGGGTACACGCAGCCGTACGGGTGGATGAACGATCCGCGGTGATGTCAGCAGCCGGCTGGTGGATATATTTTGACACAAAGGCCGTTCAGCGGCGCGAGCGCGGCGCTTATGAGCGGCTCGACCTCACGCCACGCGAGGCCGCCGTTGCCGCAGCCGAGGGCCGGGATAGCGACCGACCGTAGCCCAAGCCGCTGGATCTCCCCGGCCATTGCATCAATCGAGGCACCAACGTCATCCAGCCGCGAGGCTTCACGCCAGTGCCGCTTCGTTGGAACGTTGATCACAATACAACGCGGCCCATCGTGTGCAACGCGCACAGTCAGCACCTTGCCCGGCTTGAGTTCGCCGCGAGCGCACGCTTTGCGGTAGGCGGCGAAATTGGTCGGGAACGCCTGCTTGAACTGCAGCGCGAGCCCCTTGCCCATCACGCCCACCGTATTGACGGGGTTTATCAGGCCCTCGGCATCCGAGAGCAGCAGGTCCCCGGTGGACCGTACAAACTCGGCGCCGCCGTCGCTCAAAACTCCGCCTGCTTGGGCGCCCGCGGGAACGGGATCACATCGCGGATGTTCTGCATCCCCGTCAGGAACATCATCGCGCGCTCGAAGCCCAGCCCGAAGCCCGCGTGCGGCACCGTGCCGTAGCGGCGCAGGTCGCGGTACCACCAGTAGTTCTCCTTCGGCAGCCCCATCTCGTCGATGCGCCGGTCGAGCACATCCAGCCGCTCCTCGCGCTGCGACCCGCCGATGATCTCGCCGATCTTGGGCACCAGCACATCCATCGCCGCGACCGTGTCGCCGGGCGCGTTGTCCGTGCCCGCATCGTTGAGCCGCATGTAGAACGCCTTGATCTGCTTGGGGTAGTTGATCAGGATCACCGGCTGCTTGAAGTGCTCTTCGGTGAGATAGCGCTCGTGCTCACTCTGCAGGTCCGTGCCCCACTTGACGGGGAACTCGAACTTCTTCTTGGCGTTCTGCAGGATCGAGACCGCCTCGGTGTAGGGCAGCCGCCGGAACGGCGTCTCCTGCACATGCTTGAGCCGCTCGATCAGACCGTTCTCGATCCGCTCATCGAAGAACTTCATGTCGTCGGCCCGCTCGGTGAGCACGGCATCGATCATGAACTTGATGAAGTCCTCGGCGATCTCGCTGTCGCGCATCAGGTCGCAGAAGGCCATCTCCGGCTCGATCATCCAGAACTCGGCCAGGTGGCGGCTGGTGTTGCTGTTCTCGGCGCGGAAGGTCGGGCCGAAGGTGTACACGTTCGAGAGTGCGCAGCAGTAGGTCTCGACATTGAGCTGGCCCGACACGGTGAGATGCGACTCCTTGCCGAAGAAGTCTTCCTTGTAGTCGATCGCGCCGGTTGAGTCCTTGGGCCCGCCCGCCCGCGGCGGGTTCACCGCATCCAGCGTGCTCACGCGGAACATCTGCCCCGCGCCCTCGCAGTCGCTCGCGGTGATGATCGGCGTGTGGACGTAGTAGAAGCCCCGTTCGTGGAAGAAGCGGTGCACCGCCATCGAGAGGCAATGCCGCACCCGCGCCACCGCGCCGAAGGTGTTGGTGCGGACGCGCAGGTGCGCCTGCTCGCGCAGGTACTCGAAGGTGTGCCGCTTGTTCTGCACCGGGTATGTATCCGGGCTCTCGACCCAGCCGGTGACCTTGATGCTGCTGCCGCGGACCTCGACCGCCTGCCCCTTGCCCTGGCTGGCGACGAGTTCGCCCTCGACCTCGACAGCGCAGCCGGTGGTCAGCTTCTTGATCTCTTCAAAGTTGGCGAGCGCGCCGTCGCCGCCGCCGGGGGCGACGACCTGGATGGGGTCGAAACACGACCCATCCGACACCGCCACGAAGCACAGGCCGCCTTCGGCCTTGCTCTCGCGGTTGGTGCGGACCCACCCCTTGATCGTGAGCTTCGTCCCGACCGGGGCTTTGAAGGCATCCGCCACGCGCATCCACTGCATACCGCTGTCCCTTCTTTGGAGCCCGCGGCCGACCCGGCGGCGGGGCCTCCATGGTAGGAATCCCGCCGACACCCCCGATTCCGCCGCACCCGGGCCGCTGGGATGCCGATAATGCAAGCGGACCTGACCGAATCCCAAGAATGCATCCGGTGGCGCGGGCTATCACCGCGCCCGAAAGGGGGACCCACATGGGCATGATGTTCCTGATCGTCGGCGTGGTGCTCGCGCTCGCCATTCTTGTCAGCGTGCCGCGGATCCCGGGGGCGGCGCTCAAGGGCGCGGCCGCGGCGTTCGCGCTGCTGCTCGTCATCGCCGGGTTGCTGCTGTCTTCGGCGGTGTATGTGAGCGCCGACCGCGTCGGCATCGTCTCGAAGAACCTCTTTGGCGCCAGCCTCAAGGACGGCAAGATCATCGCCATCGACGGCGAGATGGGCGTGCAGGCCGATGTGCTCCCGCCCGGGTGGCACTGGGGCTATTGGCCGATCGTGTACAGCGTCGACACCGTTGCGCTGACCGAGGTGCCCTCGGATCAGGTCGGCCTCATCGAGGCCAAGGACGGCCTGCCCCAGGAGCCGGGCCAGCTCTTCGCGCCCGAGTTCAAGCAGGCCGAGTTCCAGAAGATGCTCGATGCGCGGTACTTCCTGACCGACGGCCGCGGCCGCAAGGGGCCGCAGTCGTCCGTGCTCACGCCCGGCAAGTACCGGCTCAACACGCAACTGTTCACCATCCAGATGGTGCCGCAGACCGAGGTGGCGCAGGGCGAGGTCGCCGTCATCAAGGCGAACTTCGGCGCCGAGCCCTCGATCCAGATCAAGGGCGACGGGGGCGAGGGCGACATCTTCCTCGCCAAAGAAGGCGAGATGGGCGTCCGCGCCCGGCCCCTCCCGCCCGGCAAGTACCCGCTGAACACAAGGGCCTTCACCATCGTCGAGATGTGGACCACGCAGATGATCGCCCATTACGCCGGCGGCACGACCTCCAACCCGACAAGCGGAGCCCCCCAGCGCAGCCGCGGCGGTACGCCCCGCGGCGGGCCAGAGTCCGAAGAACGCGAGATCACCGTCCGCACCAGCGATGGGTTCACCTTCCCCGTCGATGTGCGGATCGAGTACCTGATCCGCCCAGAGAACGCCCCCCTCGTCGTCGCGCGTCTCGGCAGCGATGAGGACGAGCGCTTCATGAACGCGCTCAACTCCGCCGTCCGCGCCATCTTCCGGAACAACGCAGAGGGCGTCCGCGCGCTCGACTACGTTCAGCAGCGGTCGCACCAGGAGTCCCAGTCTCTCGAGATGCTCTCCGATCAGATGGCGCGGTTCGGCGTGACCATCACCGCCGTCCGCATCGGCAACGTCGGCGATGAAGCCTCGCTGGGGGCCCTGCTCAAGACCCAGACCGACCGCGAGATCGCCAAGCAGGAACTCATCACCTTCCAGGAGCAGCAGAAGGCGGCCGAGCAGAAGAAGGAACTCTCCCGCGCCACCCAGGAGGCCGAGGAAGAGAAGCGGCTGGCGACCGCGGCGTACGCCGTGAAGATCGCCGAGGAGGAGCAGAAGCGCAAGGTGATCGAGGCGCAGGCCGAGGCAGAGGCGATCGGGATTCGCGCTGAGGCCCAGGCGCTGGCGTATCAGCAGATCGCGCTGCAGATCGGCAAGGGCAACGCCGCGCTGGTGGAGCTGCTCAAGATCGTCGGCGAGCGGAACATCCAGATCACGCCGCGGGTGCTGATTACCGGCGGGAGTGGTGGGGGTGGCAATGGGAGCGGCAACAGCGGCGAGACCACCGCACTGATCGGCACGATGCTGGACCACATGGTCTCGCGGGAAGAAGATGCCCCGCAGGCCCGCGGCCGGGTGACGCCGACCTCCGGGGGGAACTGAACGGGCGTGGAGTTCGTCCGGTAAGTCCAAACACGAACCCAACAGGTGTGCGGGCCGTACCTATACTGACGGTGCCGCCAACGCGGGGCGTGTAGTCTGCACAAGGGTCGGAGGACTTCAATGAAAACCAGCACCTCCGCGATGGAAGTGGTCGAGTACCTCCAATGGCTGGCTTCCAATGAGCTCGCGGACGATGAGAGTTCGCCGCTGACCAACCTGATGGTTCAGAAGCTCCTGTACTTCGTGCAGGGGTGGAGCCTCGCCGAGACCGGCCAGCCGCTCTTCCGCGAGTCGATCGAAGCGTGGGATTACGGGCCTGTTGTGAAGGATGCGTATCAGGAGCTCAAGGTCTTTGGCAAGGCCGCGCTCCCGCTGATGCCGCGTCTTCGCACCACACTGACCGAGCACGAACAGGAACTGATCCGCGGCGTGTGGGACCGCTACAAGAACTACTCCGCCTACGGCCTCATGCACCTAAGCCATCGCGAGCGTCCTTGGCGCGAGGCCGCGAAGGGCAAGACGATTCCGCACGAGGCCATGAAGCAGAGCTTCCTCGAGCAGATGCGGCAGGCCGAAGCGCGGCTCGCCGCCGCGTGGGATCGGATCGACAGCGCTGCCCGGACCAACACGCAGCAGATGTTCGGACGCGAGGCGATCTGATGCAGTTCCGCATCGGGCAGGTCTTCCACCTCAGCGAAGTCCCGCCCCTTGCCGGAGGCGATCCCAAGGACCGGTTCGTCGTGCTCATCGGCCCCCCCGGGGCTTGACAAGCGTCCCGGGGCGTTGGTCGTCGTCGCCGCCGTCTCCAGCCGAGCGCCCGATGACTCGACGGATTATGACGCCGTGCCGATGCCCAACCGTGCGGATTTTCCATCGACGCCGGCTCCTTTCGATCGTCCCTGCTGGTGCTTTCCGCGCTGGGTCTTCCGGATCGATCGCGCCAAGCTCGGTCCGAGCCGCGGCTACATCTCGGGAGCACGGCTGCAGAGCGTGATCGAGGCGGTGGCGCAGCGTGCCGAGAATGGGCACGGGTTCCCCGGTCTTCTCTGACACGCGCCCGCGCCAAGCCCATGCCGCGGCGGATCTCATACCCTCCGCCCATGTCACCCACCGCCGTCGCGTTTCTTGGAATCGGCCTGGCGATGCTCGCCGGCGTCACCACCGCCATCCAGCCCGCCATCAACGCCCGCTTCGGCTCGCTGATGCCCTCGCGGCTGCACGGCTCGGTCGTCAACTTCGTCACCGGCCTGGCGGCGATGCTGATCGTCTGCCTGATCGTCCGCACGCCGCTGCCCAAGGCCGAGGCTCTCGCCCGCGCTCCGTGGTGGAGCTGGCTGGGCGGCCTCTGCGGCGCGTTCTTCGTGACCATGGCGATCATGCTCGTGCCCCGCCTGGGCGCTGCGGCGTACCTCACCGCGATGGTCGCGGGCATGATGATCGGCTCGCTGGTCATCGATCACTTCGGGATGCTGGGTCTGGATGTCCGCGCTGTGACACCGGGCCGGATCATGGGCATCGTCCTGATCCTGGCGGGCGTGGGCTGCGTGCGGTTCCTGTGACCGTGTGAGTGTGAGTGCCGCGGATCCCGTGCCATCATGATCGCCTGCTCTGAGGCGATCGTGATGGGCTCGGCGCCGCAACGCCGCGGCGGTACGCTACCGGCATGCCTACCGGTCGTCGGTTGCTCCGAGTCGTTGCGTGCTTCGCCATCGTCCTAGGCAATGCGATTGCGCCCGCGCACCAGCCTGATCCGACCGCAACGCCCGCCGATGCGGAAGCATCGCGTGTCAAGACCGCCATCGCCCTCCTCGAATCCGCCCACGCTTCAACAGCACCCTTCGAAGTCCGCATCCGCTACGCCGGCATGATCGGCGGCGGGATCTCCCGAGCCGATGTCGCCCGCATCCCCGGCGCCACCATACTCGAACGCGGCGATCCGCCCGTCGAGCTCTTCGCCGTGCGCGAGGGTGTGCTCACGTGCGACGGCGCGGACGGCATGCGGCTGGAGAGCCGATACATCGCCGCTCGCGTCGGCAATCCACACACCTCAGCAGAGGTTTGGACCGCCACGGAGAACGCGGTTGTGCCGACGCTGGAGGCCGAGACCGGTGTGACCGTCCGCGCGGAACTCTACCGCATCAAGCCCACCACGCAGGGTGAGCGAGCCGCTGCCTATCAGGGATATCTCTGGACCTACGAACGCCGGCGCGCCGTGACGCATTATCTGCCCATGGCCCGGCACGTCGCCGTGGTGCTGAGCGAAGACCCCGAGACCCGTGTTCTTGCCGCGACCGATGACGCGATCCACCTCGAATCGCCCGGGGCTGGGATGCAGGCGATTGTTGACCGCAAGAGCGGCGCCCTTCGCCGCGTTCGCTTCGCGGATATTCGCGGCGGCACCACCGATTACGAGTTCAACGGCGTGATCGATGGCCCCGGCTTCCCGGCCGCGCACCCCGCCGAGGTTGTGATCCGCTACCCCGGCGGATCGACCGCAGCGGAGCTCTACAGCGACTATCGCGCGATACCCGCGCCCGATCCGGAACAGTTCACATGGCAGTCGATCGCTTTCACTGCATTCGACCCCCGGAGCGGTGAGCAGTTCTGGGCCGAGAAGAAACCCACGCCGCCCGATGTGATGGTTCTGGGAACCACATCAACCGCAGCCACAACGCCGGTGCCGCCGGTCCCCTCGCCCAACATCCCCGCCAATCCCACCCCTGGCGGGAGCACCACCGTCCCGCTCTCGCCGATTCTTCTGCTGCTGGGCCTGATCGCCGCGGCGGCGGTGATAGGAATCATCTCGATCTTCAGGCCGAAGAAATGATGTGCCATCATGATCGCCTGCTTTGAGGCGATCGTGATGGGCTCGGCGCCGCACAGCAGCAACGCCACATCTCCACTCGACTCGTCTGCACCCTTCCTCGAGATTCACCCAAACCGCACCGGCCGGCTCTCAGAGCCGTCGCGAGCGTGAACTCAGCACGAGCCTTCCCAGAGGTAGAAGAACCGGTTGATATCGTAACCATCGACCCCGCCGGACTGGTCAATATCGGCGCATGGAGACCCGCGCTGCCAGTCCTCGAAGAACGCGAAGATATCGTCGCCGTCGACGCCGCCCGAACCATCAAAGTCGCCAGGGCAGGGCTTGTTGCACGGCCAGTACACGCAGCCTTCGATCTCGAGCGTGTAGGTTGCCTCCAACGCGGCATCGCCCGTCCATCCGGTGACGATGCAGGCGGACCCGGGGCCATCCGGGCCGCGCTCGATGCCCGAGATGCCGGTCTGCCAGAGGGCTGCCCCTTCACAGCCGAGCGGCACGCGTGGGTGCGTGGTCACAGCGAGCAGATAAGTGCTCGCGCCGCCGACCGCGCTGTTGGTCAATCTGGCCGAAACGCCGGCCGGATCGTTCTGAACATTCGCCGCGAGCGCGAGGCCGCGGCCGTCGTGATCGAGCAGGTACAGCGCGATGTCTCGGTAGGCACAGGTCACCGACGCCGCGAACGCCGCGGGGTTGCTGATGCGGACGGCATAGATATCGACATCGGTCCCCGCGCGCAGCCGGCCCATGATCGGGAGCGGATAGTCCGGATCACCGCCCGGCCAATCTGCATCTGCCGGCAGGTTGTTCGCGGTCGCATCATGCTCTTCCCGATCGAAGTACCAGTATTCGCTCTCCCATCTCATGCGACCGTGTTCGATACGCAAGGACGACGTGCTGTTCTCCGTGGCCGTGCTCGACGCGGCGAAACCGGATGGACCAAAGGTCGCCGGCTCCAGCGCGATCGCCAGGTACGCGATTCCGCAACAGCGCTCACCATCGCGGCCATCGAAGGGGATGGGCCCGGACGAAGGGCGGCTCGGCAACGGCACACCGAAGGAGAGCGCTGCGTGTTCCGCCACGCCCTCGCCGTGGTCGCTCGCAATCAACTCGCCCTGGTTGTTGTAGACTCCGATCGCGATGTCGCCGCCCTCGACGCCGATATCGAGGAAGTTCTCGTAGCTGGCTAAGAACGGTGTGCCGTCGATGCGATACCAACGGACGGCCGGGCCGGCGAGGCTGAAGGTCCTTGCCTCGACCGTCCCCCGGGCTCTCATATCCAGCCGCTCCGCCATTGGCTGCGCGAGAGAGTGTGCAGAAATCAGCGTGGTCAGAAGCACACCAATCTGAATCGTTCGATGCACCGTGCACCCTCCAGGCTCGCCCGTTCGCTACAGCGGAGAGGGTCGGACCGCACATTTCCGATCCGAACCGCGTGTCCGCGCAGCCTACCAGACTTCCCTCAAGTCGCGAGTGAAATTTCAGTCGCGTGCGTGATAACACCGCGGACGACCGTCATCCCGATAGACTCCAGGCCGAGGACCAGTGCTCCGATCGCGGCTTCATAACCCCGCTTTCAACCATGCTCCCTTCTCGATGTCCTGTCGCCGCCGCTGCAATCCTCGCGACCATCCGCCGAATGAAGTGATGTGCGATCACCATCGCTCGTGTTGGAGCGATCGCGGTAGAGTTGGCCGCCCGAGTGAGGAGTCGTAGGCTATTACCATGCTTTCAAAGACCACGCTAATCGCGCTCGTACCTCTCTTGACCCTGCTCATCGCGCAGGCATCGCCGGCCGCGCTGCAGACCGAGCAGCCGATGTCGCCGCCCGCTGCGCAGCCCGGCATCACGGAGGGACAGCCGGCAGACGGTCCAACGCAGCGGCCCGAAGAGGCAGCGCTCGTGCAGCCGCCGGAGCCCGAGGCTGCAACCACCCCAGCCCCCGGCCGCGCTGTCCCCGCGCCCAACACCCCGGCCAACCCCGCCCCCGGCGGTCAGACCGTCCTGCCCCTTTCGCCCATCCTTCTGCTCCTGGGCCTGCTCGCCGCGGCGGTCATCATCGGGATCATCTCGATCTTCAGACGCAAGAAATGATGGGATGCGCGCCCCGGCCACGGCGCAGCGCGTCCATCAGGTACGCTGCTCCGCCCCCTCCCCATACTCAAACACCTCCTCCACATCCCGTCCGAACACCCGCGCGATTGCGAACGCCAGCTCCAGCGACGGTGCGTACTTCCCGCCCTCGATCGCGTTGATCGTCTGCCGCGTGACGCCGGTGCGATCGGCGAGCGCCTGCTGCGTCATCTCGCCGTGCATGAAGCGCAGCTCGCGGATGCGGTTGGTGATGCGTGGCTTGTCCGCCATCACATCCCTCCCATCCCGCGCCGGTAGTACACGATCTGCAGCGTGTACTTGAGGACCTCCGACACGAACATCGACCCCAGCAGCAGGTGCGCCACCCACACCGGCGCTGCGCCGACGACCATCGCGCTGATCCCGCAGATCACGCCAGCGCCCACGATCCACGCCGCGTTGCTCTCCGCCCGCCAGCCGATCAGCCGGTCGCGCTCATCGCGATGATCGGGCGATCGCGCGCTGCCGGCCCCGCCGCCGAGCCGCTCACCGATGAGCGCGGCGAGGTGCCCGACCACCAGCACGACGACCATCAGCACCACCGCCGCGGCGAACAGCGGCACATACGCCGGCAGCGCCATCACCCCGTTGGCCATCATGGCCCCCGCCACGGCGAAGTACCCGCCCAGGACGACCACCATGGAAATCAGCTGCACCCAGACGCTCTTCTCGCTGTACGACCCCACCGGACCCTCCCTTCCAAGCCGCTCGGGCCCGTGCAGGTCGCATCGAGCCGACATGATGTCAAAAATACGCGACGCTGGGAGTTGTGTCAAGTAAAGCAGACACAGAATCGGCGTGTCCACAGGGACCACCCGCCCCGCGGCCCTCGAATAGGCTGGCCACGATGCTAATCCGCCTGATCGCGATCGCCGTCCTGCTCGGTCCGGCTGTCCTGCTCGGCCCCGCCGCGATCTCTGCCGCCGCGGCGGCCGCGGCACCCGCGCCTACCGCCGCGCCCGCGGCCGTGTCGCCGCCGGTCATCCTCGTCACCCGCGCTGCATCGCTCTCATCGGACCGCCCGCCTGCGACGCCGATGCTCCGCCGCCTCGCCGGGGAGATCGATGCCGCGGAAGGGCCGCGGTTCGCCGCGCTCCAGTCCGTCCTGCGAGCGCCGCCGCTCCGCGCAGTGCCCGATCCCGCGCCGGTGACCTTCCTCACGCTGCACATCTTCAGCGCAGCGCCGGCGCGCACCATCACACTCGCGCGCGATCACGCCGGCGCCGTCTTCGCGATGCAGACAAACGCCCGCGGCGACATCACCTGGTCGCGCCTCGACCCCGACCGATTCCGCAACGCCGGCTTCGGCTGGATCGATACGCCCGATGCATCCGACACGCCGGGCGCATCGCAGGATGCACCACCGTCGCCTGATGCGCCGCAATCTCCGGCCACATCGCCCGCGAAACAGCCCGCCTCCGGCGAAGTCGCGTTGCTCCCACCGCCGTACACACCGGCCACCATCACACTCACCCCGCGCGAAGTCTCCCGCCGCATGCCCGGCCGGAATGGCCTTCGGTTCGGCGACCTCGCACGCGACATCACCAGCGAGTCTTTCCAACTCCGCCTTCCCAAGAGCCACAACCCCGCCGCCGCGGCGGGCCTGCTCGTGTGGATCAGCCCGATGGCCAGCGGCGCTCCGCCGCGTTCGCTGTGGGACGCGGCCGACGAGCT
>JBDZUZ010000281.1:0-2244 GCA_040255445.1 Planctomycetaceae bacterium
ACGGCACTGGCGAGGTCGAAGCGGCGGGGCCCGTCTCGAGCGGGGCTACTCGAGCCAGCGGACGAGCCGGACGCGGCCCGCCTTGAGGGGGCTCTTGAAATCCGGCTTGTGCTTGGTCCGGCCGGTGCGACCATCGGTCACGCGGGCCCGGCGGCTCATGGCCTTGAGCATGTCGTCGTTCATCCGGTCCGCGGCGATGATTACCGCGTCCTCCCACTCATCGCGGTGGGGGCTGGGGAGCTTCTCGATCGCGACCGCCGCGGTTTCCTCCGCGGCCCGGAGGCAATCGGCATCGAGAAAGACCTCGGCGTAGCGGGGGTCCTGGTCGTCCCACTCGGCGCGGACCAGGCAGCGCCAGGCGGTCACGCCCAGGTCGTTGCCCTGGTCATCGAGGTTGCTCTCGGGGTCGACGTTGAGCAGCAGCCGCCACTCGTCGCGGAGCCGCTCGACGATCTCGTCGCCGGCGAGGAGGTCGGGCTCATCGTCGGGGGTGAGGAGGACGCCGCGGTGCTCGTGAGCGGCGGCATCGGCCCCGGCGGGCTCCTCGGTCTGCTCGAGGTCGAAGGCCTGGAGGATCTTCTCGACGCGGTCCTTCATTTCCGGCTCGCACCGGATGGTCACGATCTTGTGCTCGTCGATGAAGACGTAGAAAAAGGGCTCCTCGCACATGGCGCCGAAGCCGCACATGCCGTCTTCAAAGAAGAAATCGCGGAAGCGGCGGATGGTGTCGAGGAAGCGGTCCAGGCCGATGAGGTCGTAGGAGATGTAGGGGTCGACCTCACGGAAGGCGTCCTGGCCAAGGACATCGAGGATCGGGTAGATGCGGCCGGGCATGAGCATGAAGAGGCTGCGGCAGAGCCGCTCGACGCGCTCGACGGTGAGGACGGCGTCGAAGACGTAGCGGTCGGGCCATTCCTCCCACTCGCCGAATTCGTCATCGCCGTCGGCGGGTTCGAAGAGGAGGGAGTACCCGGGCTTGGGGGCCATGGGCTCGATCGGATAGACGCCCAGCGGGAAGGAGAAGCCGTCCTGCCCGCGCCGTTCGATGGAAGAGTCCGCCTTGCATCCGATCATCGCAGCGACTGTAGCGGTCGATCGGCGGCGTGCGGGCGGGGCCTCATACCCTTGCGATCTCTATGGAACACGATCACCGGCACATCCTGGCCGTCGCGGTGGGCAACACCCGCACGCGGTTCGGCATCTTCCACGGGCGCGAACTGGCCGATTCGGGGGTGGAGCCCAACGACACGCCCGAGGCGATTGTCGGCGGGATCACCAGAATGGCCGAGTCAGCCCCCGGAGCAGCGGTGGCCATGGCCAGCGTCAACCCGCCAATGGCCGAGAAACTGACGGCGCTGCTCGACAATGCCGGGCTCCGCGTGCTGCGGATCGGCAGGGACATCCCGATCACACTGCGGCACACACTTGATGATGACTCGACCGTGGGTCAGGACCGATTGCTTAACGCGCTGGGTGCGTATGCGCGGGCGCAGCAGGCCTGCGTCGTGATCGATGTGGGCACAGCGGTGACGGTCGACTTTGTTGATGGCGAAGGGATCTTCCACGGCGGGGTGATCGCGCCGGGTGTGCGGATGATGCTGCGGGCGCTGCACGAGCAGACGGCTTCGCTGCCGAGCATCGAGTTCGTGTCGCCGGACATGGCGCGCGGGCCGTTTGGGAAGGACACGAAGCACGCGATGATCCTGGGCGTGCAGAACATGGTGCAGGGTCTGGCCCGGATCATGATCGAGCGGTACGCCGAGCACTACGAGGCCTACCCGCAGGTGGTGGCGACCGGCGGCGATGCGGGCCCGATCCTGTCGAGCGATCCGACGATCGAGCACATCGTGCCGGATCTGCAACTCATCGGGCTGGCGGAGGCGTGCCTGGCGGCGCTCGAGTCCGAGGATGACGACGGCGTCGAGGAATGAGCGGGTTGGCGGACACGCCGTCGTTCACTCTGGCATCGCCGGCGGGCGGGGTCGGTGCGATCGCTGTGGTTGAGCTGCGCGGGTTGGGTGAAGTCGATGTGGCGCGGCTGGGGTTGCCGCGGCTGCTTGTCGGCGAGACGCGGCTGGCGGATCTGCTCGGTGTTGATCAAGGGATGGTGTGCAGGCTGAGCGATCAGCGCTGGTTGCTGACGCCGCATGGTGGGGCGGCGGTGGTGGCGGGGGTGGTAGATGCGCTGCGCGGGGCTGGCCTGAGAGAGTCGGACGCTGGGGCACGACTGAGCTCAGAGCAGCT
>JBDZUZ010000130.1:0-11123 GCA_040255445.1 Planctomycetaceae bacterium
ATTTCGACCAGTCCGGCGGCGTCGATGGCGACGATATCACCGCCTTCTTCAACGACTGGCAGGCGGGCGCTCCGTGCGGCGATGTCGATGGTTCGGGCGGCGTCGATGGCGACGACATCCCGTTCTTCTTCGAGCGCTGGCAGGCCGGCGGCTGCAACTGATGATGGGCCGTCCGGGTCATGATCCCGGCGATCCAGGAACAGCGCGGGGCGCGGCCGGAAGCGGCCGCGCCCCGTTTCGTTGCGCGTGGCATGCGGTCCAACACCCGGTGTCGTGACACCCGCACAATCAGCCGCGATTTCATGTCAGAACGGGCTTCCGCGCGACCCAGGAAGGGTGGTAGCCTGCGTTGTGAGGCCGCCGCAACCGTGGCCGCCAGAAGGGGGAATCGCCATGATCAGGACAGCAATCGCCGCTGTGTGCGTGTTCGCATTCGCCGCGGAAGCACAGGTGTCTGGTGGGCTCGGGGGCGGCGGGCCGCTGGGCGTGCACGAGGGGCCCTGTGTGTCCGACGCCGAGCGCGCCTTTGTCGAGGCAGCGCTCGCGGAACGCGGCAGCGCGCCCGGGCCCTACGCGCCCCGCGGCGGCGTCATCTACCCCTTCTACCCGATGGCCGGCCGCTGGTACCAGGACACCTTCACCAACAACTACGTCGATCTCGAACCGGGCGCGGGCATCCAGGACTACGAGTGCACCGGCTACACCTACAACGGCCACGATGCGCACGACATCGACATCCGCTCCTTCGGTGAACAGGCCCGCGGCGTGCCGATCTACGCCGCGCTCCCCGGCACCGTCGCGATGAGCCACGACGGCGAGTTCGATATGAACACCACCGCATCGGGCCAGCCGGCCAACTACGTGATCATCGATCACGGCGGGGGGCACCGCTCGTACTACTGGCACATGAAGAACGGCTCGGTCGCGGTGAGCGCCGGCGAGACGGTGGTCGCCGGACAGCAGATCGGGCTGGTGGGTTCGAGCGGCAGCAGCACGCAGCCGCACCTGCACTTCGCGACCTACGTCAACAGCGTCATGGTCGAGCCGAGCATGGGCGCGTGCCGCGCCGGCGCGAGCAACTGGCTCAACCAGCTCGATATCGACCGTTCGTTCCGCATCGCGGACTTTGCCTTCAGCGCGGACAACCTCGCGGCGGTGCCCGGGCTGCCATTCGAGATGCCGCGGACCGGCCAGCTCGGGCTCTCCAACCAGCCGCACTGGTTCTGGCTGAAGATCTACGGGCTGCCCGCGGCGAGCAATTGGCGCGTCCGCTACATCCGGCCCAACGGCACGACAGCGTTCACATCAAGCCTCGGAACGTTCGGCGGCGGGCAACCGTTCTATCGCTGGTCGTGGTGGTGGTTCCGCTGGGACATCACGGAGATGCGCTCGACCACGGGGACCTGGCGGATGCAGCTCGAGATCAACGGCGCGGTCGTTGTCGATGCGGAGGTCGAGGTCGCCTCGGTGATGGACCCTTCGTACAACCGAGCGCCGCTCGCGCTCGGTGGTCTATCGTTCGATCCGTCCGAGCCCGAGGTCGGTGATGTCATCCGCTGCTCGGTCGATACCGACCTGGTGCACGACGACCCCGATTTCGACATCGTGTCGTACGAGTACACCTGGAAGATCAATGGCGCCACGGTGCGCACGACGACGCACGCGGGGCAGAGCGACTGTCTGAGGGCGGACCTCGCCGCGGCGGGCGACACCGTGCGCTGCGAGGTGCGGCCGTGGGACGGCACGCTATACGGCCCGATGACAGCGATCGAGGTCGATCTCCCCGGCGGCGGCTGCCCGGCCGACTGGGACCAGTCCGGCGGGATCGATGGCGACGACATCACCGCGTTCTTCGTTGACTGGCAGGCCGGCAACGGCGACATTGATCAATCGGGGGGCACCGATGGTGATGACATCACGGTGTTTTTTGATCACTGGCAGGCGGGGTGTTGAGGGGAAGGCACAAAGGCACGGAGGCACGGAGGCACAAAGGGGGAAGACAACTGGCGGTGTGGATGATCACCACGTGACCACGTGACCACGTGACCACGTGACCACGTGACCACGTCCCACGCCCCGACAACCCGAGCACCGACAGCGGGCCTTCAGACCAATTCACGGGGCGTGAGCAAACCGCACGACCCTGTCCAACATCACCGGGAGGCCCGCTGTTTGTTGCGCTGCGGCCGGAGGTCCCGATTCTCTCTTGCCCCGATCCCCCAGAGTCGCCAGACTGAAGGCGGCGATGTGACATGCCATCGGCACGCGGGTAGCGTGTGCGCGGTGTGTCCGCACCAGGCAGCATCCGCACCAGGAAAGTGCGTCGGCATCGGCGCGCTCCGGAGGGCGACATGGACGATGCCCCGCTCAATCTCGACGAGATCTGGAACATCCTCACGATGGGCGACGATGTCGAACGCCGCCCGGTCGCCCTCACGCTCCGCTCGCTCGATGGTCCCTCGAAGCACTACCTGACACAGCGCGTGCTCGAGAAGCTCGAGACCGACTGCCGCCCCGATGCGCCCGGCGGCGATCACAACCCCGAGCTCCGCGGCTGGCTGCTCTCGACCCTGATCCGGCTCGCCACACCCGACAACCCGCTCCACGAGAAGGCACGCGAGCGCGCTGCGCAGGCCGTCGAGCGTGCCGCCGAGCCCGTGTCGTGGGCGCGCTACTGGGTGCTAGAGACCTTCTACCAGTGCGATGACCCGGAGATCGAAGAGCTCGCGATCCGCGCGCTCGCCGACCCCGCCCGCCCGACCGACGACAAGAACACCGACTTCGTCGTCGCGATGGCGACGGTGCTCCTCGCGCTCCGCCGGCCCGACAGCGAGTATGCCGAGACCGTCAAGCGGTCGCTCGAGCCGCCGCTGATCATCCCGCAGTACACGCGCCCCTTCCGCACGATCTTCTCGCCGGTCTTCGTGAACGACCTGATCGCCGTCATCGAGGAGCAGAGCTACTGCGATGCGATGTTCGATGCGATCGGGCAGATCGGCATGATCCCGCAGAGCCACCCGGCGCGCGAGCGGGCCGCCGCGGCCCTCGCCTCGCTCATCAAGTCGCGCCGGCGGCACTCCTTCTGGGACCAGGCCCGCACGCTCGCGATCAACGCGCTCGCCCGCGTCGGCAGCGAGGAATCGGTGATCACCATCGCCCCAGATCTGTGCGACGACAACCCCGCGGTGGTGCGCGCTGCCGCATGCGCGATCTCCGATATCCGCGGCTGCGCTGCCGTCGGATTCATCGCCGAGCAGGCCCGCCGCGTCGCCGCGGCACGCCCCGTCCGCCGCGAGACCATCATCCGCCAGTACGCCCACGCGCTCCGCTGCCTGCACGAACACCGCGGCGACGACACGGTCATCAGCGAACTCTCCGAGCTCCTGGGCTCGGGCCGCGAAGATGACCGCACCATCGCCAACGAACTGATGATCAACCTGGGCGGCTCCAAGGCGTACGAAAAGCTCCGCGACAAGGAACGCTTCATCGACTCGCTCGTCCGCGCCGATCAGCACGTCAAGAAGCAGATCGAGGAGGTCGTGCACAGTGCGCAGGAGGGCCTCGTGCTCTCGCGCCAGCTCGACATCGGCATCTTCGTGCTCGGGATCGCGCTGGTGATCGCGATCACCGTCACCGCGATGATTTACGCGAACGGGAACTTCGCGATCCTCGCGGGCGCTCTGGGATCGGGCGGCGTCGTCGGTGTGCTGCTCTCGACCTGGCTCGTCGCTTCGCGGGCGCGGATCCTCGAGGCGACGCAGTGGCTGGTGCATGTGCATGCCGTGTTCATGGGCTACACCCGCCAGCTGCACCAGACCGACCAGGCCTTCGCGCGGCGGCTGGGTTCGAGCGAGCGGGTCGGGGCGGAGGAGCTCAAGCTGTTCGCGCGGCTGGTGGACGATGCGATGAAGGGCATGCTGCCGCGGCTGGCGCGGCCGCCGCGTCGATCGTGGTTCCGCAACGAGCCGGCCGCAACGGGCGCCGATCAGAGCGCCGCCACGGCGGGCGCGGGCGGGGCGGGCGCCGATGGGCCGGGCGTGGGCGGGGCAGGCCCACCTTCGGCCAGGACCGCCGCGGCATCGGCCGCATCGCGCGACGGGCAGGACCCCTCGAGACCGGCACCGCCGGGTGATGCGGTCGGTGCGCTCGAGCCTCGGACGGTCGACATGAAGCCCGTCCCCGGAAACGGCGCGGCCGCGCGGAACCGTTAATCCGGCGGTGCGGAAGGTGATCGCGGATCACGCCGCGGCGAGCCCCGCGCCGGGATCTGTCTTCTGCCCGTTCTGTGGCCCCGGAAAAATACCAGTCCGACCCCGCATGAAGCCCGATAACCCGTGCCTCGCACGGGAAGTCTCGCTGTGTTCAAGGGTTGCGCGCATTCCGGACGCGCAGGTCTTGCGTCTTGGGGCATCTTGTCGGTAGGGTGCTCACGCGAACGAGTCCCGCCGCTGCGCGATGGGTACGCGTGTACCCCGTGCCACCCCGCGGCGGACCACCAAGAGGCAGACGGAGATTGATCATGAAGAAGGTTGCTTCAGCCGCGGCGCTGGTGCTGCTGGCCGGTACGGCGGGTGCGCAGGTCATCGGCGGGTATGACAACAGCGCGGTCCCGATGCAGGTCCTCGACAGCGGCTCGCGGGCCTTTGTGGGCACCATCGACCAGGGCGCCCGCGGCGTCCGGGCGCTCGCCTCGAACGACAACAACCGGACCTTCTACTACTCCACGGGCAGCCAGCTCTGGACCATCCCCTACGACGCCCCGCAGACGCCGGTGCTCGTCGGCACCTTCAACGGCGCGGTGAGCGCGATCTCGGGCGGCCTGGCCTGGGACTCGACCCGCTCCAAGCTGTACGCGACCACGACCAGCTCGATCTACGAGGTCGACCCCAACACCGCAACGACCACGCTGCTCCGCGCCATCGGCGGCGGCGACTTCGGCGGTCTTGATTACGACCCCGCGACCGACCAGCTCTACGGCGCCAACGACAGCACCTCGACCGCCGGCGGCCTCCAGGGCCGCGGCGTGTACACGCTGACCTTCCCGATCGAGACGGGCACCTTCACGAAGATCGCCGACTACCCGACCCGCGCCAGCGGTTCGGCCGAGACCGACATCGACGGCCTGGCCGTTGGCGGCGGCCGCGTGTGGCTGATCACCGATCAGGAAGAGGCGATCTACGTCCTCAACCCCGGCGTCGGCTACGAGACCCCGATCCTGCAGACCGGCGTCGGCGCCGACCGGACCTTCTCCGGCGGCACCTGGGCGCCCGGGTACCTGCAGGTCACCAACTTCGATGTGAATGTGGCGGTCGTTTCGCCCGCGAACTGCTCGCTCGCGGTCGGTGAGAACGCGACCTACACCGTCACGGTCTCCAACCCCGGCAACCAGCCCGTCAGCGGCGCCTCGGTCTCCATCACGCTCCCGGGGAACACGACCTTCGTGAGCTCCTCGCCCGCGGGCACGCTCGCCGGCAACGTGCTGACGGTCAACCTGGGCGGCATCAACGGCCAGAGCTCGTCCTCGGCCGATGTCACGGT
The DNA here is from genome assembly GCA_040255445.1 of Planctomycetaceae bacterium. Classification (GTDB taxonomy): domain Bacteria; phylum Planctomycetota; class Phycisphaerae; order Phycisphaerales; family UBA1924; genus JBDZUZ01. The sequence goes on from JBDZUZ010000130.1 coordinate 5,539, forward strand.
GACGCTCGATGCGGGCGTGACCTTCCAGCTCGACGCGACGGTGGCGATCAACGAGACCGATCCGAACACGGCGAACAACACCGCCTCGGGCTCGTTCGACGCCCGCCCGGCGCTGCCGACGGAGGCCTCGATCTCCGCGATCCTCTCGACCGTGTCGACCAGCGACACCTCGCTGGTCCCCGGCATCCCGGGCGCCCGCTTCGCCGCCGGCACCCCGGGCCGCCCGTGGTTCAGCCCCAACGGCCAGATGATGGTCATGGAGATGGACACCGATCTGCCCACCTCGCAGGACGGCATGATCGTCATGTGGAACGCGTCGACCGGCTTCACGGTCGTGGCTCAGGAGAACACCTTCCCCGAGCTGCCCACGACCCCCGGCCCCTCGGGCTCCACGCCCCCCTTCTTCCCCTTCTCGACCATCGATGACCGCCTCGCGATCAACGATGCCGGTCAGTACGTCTTCTCCGGCGTCGACTCGCGCTCCGGCACCACCGACGACGGCTACATCGTCAAGTGGAACGGCACGGCGTTCGAGCTGATCGCGCAGGAAGGCGTCACGCAGTTCCCCGTCGCCGGCGTTGATGTCCTCCTGGGCTCGACCCGCGGCTCGGTCAACATCTCGCAGTCGGGCCTGGTCGGCTTCCGCGCCGGCCTCACCGGCAGCGGCGTGACCACCGGCACGGACACCGCGATCTTCGCCGACAACGGCGCGACGCTGCTGGGCCAGGAAGGCGTGACCGGTCCCTCGGGCGCGCAGGACGGCTTCGGCATCCCGATCTCCGTCCCCTTCAAGCTCTTCGACACCGGCACGGTGAACCTGGGCTTCTCGATGAGCTCCGACCACCAGAACTGGGTCGCCAGCGGCACGATCGACGCCTCGACCAGCAACCCGCCCACCAGCGGCGTTGACGAGGTCGCGGTCCGCTCGACCGAGGCCGGCAGCGAGGTCGTGATCCAGGAGAACGTCGTGCTCGCGGGCACGACCTTCGTCTCCACCGCAGACAACATCACGCCCTACGACTACCTCCACATGGAGCACAACGGCGACTGGTTCGCCTACGGCGACAACAACGACGACCAGGACTGGGTCCTCAAGAACGGCCAGGTCATCGCCAAGACCGGCGACGAGATCTTCGCCGGCGCCGGCGAGTTCTACAGCGATGTCCCCTTCGCCACGACCTACTTCTTCGCCGCGGGCAACAGCAACGGCGACTACGTGATCGGCGGCACCACCGACGGCCCCAACGACCTGGCCAACGCGGTGATCGTGCTCAACGGCGAGCGCGTGCTCGTCCGCGAGAACGACCCGGTCGACCTCAACGGCGACGGCACCTTCGACGAGGATGTCTTCGTCCGCACCTTCCTGGATGACCGCGGAGCGCTCACCAATGAGGCGTTCTACATCTGGGTCCGCCTCCGCGACGGCGCGGGCGCGACCGGCTGCGGCTCCGACAGCGACATCGGCCAGGCCCTCCTCCGCATCCCGCTCTCGACCGGCCCCTCGTGCCCGGTGTGCGCGGCCGACTTCGATCAGTCGGGCGGCGTCGACGGCGACGACATCGGCGCGTTCTTCGCCGACTGGCAGGCCGGCGCGCCCTGCGGCGACGTGGACGGCTCGGGCGGCGTCGACGGCGACGACATCGGCTTCTTCTTCGCCCGCTGGGAGGCGGGTGGCTGCGACTAAGCCGCGGCCGACACTCTGATGGACTGATCCAAGGGGCCCGCCGCACGGCGGGCCCCTTTTTCGTTACGCTACTCGGGGCGACCACCGGGGGGTACGACCGATGACCGATCGCACCGAGCGGAAGGTGTTGCCAGTTGTCGGCTTCCTTATAGCTGTTGTCAGGCTGAGCGCCGGCCCCTCGAGCGAGCAGATCGGGCTCGATGTCCTCCTCGTGCTCGTGACCGCGACGGTGATGGGCCGGTGGCTCTGGCTGGGTCGGTACTACGGCTTCACACGCAAGCCCTGGCGCTTCCTGCTCGCCGGGATCATCATCTGGTTGACGACGGATCGAAAGAACGATGCCGCGTGGTGGCCGATCGTCGAATGGGCCGGAAATGCCGCGCTCGGTACCGCGGTGATCGCGTGGTTGCTGGCGATCACCGTCGGGAGAGCGTCCTGGCGACGCGAAGTGCGATTCTTCACACTCGCGTTCGGTGTGCCGCTCGCGTTCATCGGTGTGGTGGTCGTGCTCGCGTCGTCTGGCGGTGGCGGCGTCCTGACGCTATCGCTCTTTGACAAGCCGGTGTCGTTCGCGAACCAGGGGCAACAGGCCGTTGTCGGCTTCGGGATCCTGGCACTCGGGGTTGCGCTGATACTGACGGGCCGCTGGGCCGTCCGCTCCGCGCTCAGAAGACCCAGAACACCACGATCAGAATGATCATCAGCATCGCCACGAGGATGATCCAGCCCGGCAGCGGCTTGTCGGGCGTGCTCAGCGCGTGCCCGCACTTCCAGCACATCGCGGCGTCGTCGTAGACCTCCGCCTCGCACTTGGGGCACGCCACCGTCGCCGAGCCGAACCGCTCGATGTCCTCTGCGCTGGGGCCTTCATCGATCTCGTCACGCCTCGGGTCATGCATGGGTCGGTCCTTCCCGGCCCGGCCCCGATCACCGTGTGATCGAGATTGCCAGCACCACCACCAGCATAATCGTCCCGTTGTGCAGGAGGTGGGCGGTCATCGGCGCGATCAGCGAGCCCCGCCACTCCCGCATCGCCGCGAAGGCGAACCCCAGCGCGATCAGGGGCGGCGTAAGCAGGAGCCCGTAGTTGTGGACGACGGCGAACGCCACCGCGCTCAGGAGCCCGGCGAAGACCCAGTGCATCCGGCCGCGGAAGTGCCGGAAGAGTGCGCCGCGGAAGACCGATTCCTCGGCGAGCGGGGCCCACATGGTCGCGAGCGCGACCACCAGCGCGATCACCAGCGGACTGCCGTTGCCGACCACCTCGAGGATCGGGTTGCTCGTGGGCGCTGCTTCCTCCCCGCTCACCATGCCGCGGATCAGCATCATGATGAGCACCAGCACGATCGCCAGCGCGAAGATCGGGAGTGCGGCCAGATACCCGAACACACCGCAGGCGACCTCGCGAAAGAAGCCACTCCCGCTGGTCCAGCCGATGGCCTCCCTGTGCTCGCTCCACGACACGCCGCGCACCATCGGCCACAGCGCTACCAGCAGCAGCAGCCACTGCAGCCCCAGCACCGCCGAGCCCAGATACGGCGCGAGCGCGCCGGCGACCAGCTTCACCACCAGGAACGCCGCCATGAAGAGCGCGAACGTCTCGAGGTACACGCTCCCGCCGGCGAGCGGCGGCCGGAACCGCAGCGGCGAGCGACGCTTCGAGAGCCCGATGACGGCGAAGACGAAGCACACCAGCCCGGCCATGAACGCCGCGGTGACGAGCAGAATGAAGCCGGTGATCAGCCAGAGCGCCCGCGCCGAGCCTTCGAAGACCTCCTGCCGCGCCTCGCTCTCCTTGGGCAGCCCGTACACCAGCGCGACGCGGGCGAGCCAGCCGTGCCGGTCGATCAGCTCCGCCGCGGCAGCGGCGTCGACCGAGTCGGGGCCGGCCGTGTACACGGCCGTCAGCACATCCAGGTCGCGGAGCGCCGGCTCCGTCTCGGTCTCGATCGCGGCGCGGGCCTCTTCGATCTCTTCGAGCGCTGCATCGCCGCCATCGATCTCTCCGGCGACGATCGCGACCCGCACCCGGTCGGCGGGCGTGGTGATCATGCCGTGGAACTGCGGCGCGGTCGGCTGCGCGGCGTTGGTCTGGCTGAAGATGCTGTGGATCCGCAGGATCATGCCCGCGGTGATGCGGAGCTGGGCCGATCCCTCCGCCAAGCCCGAGTCTGTCTCCTCCGCCGCTTCTTCAACCACTTCTTCGACGAGTGGCTCGTCGCCCGGCTCGACCGGCGCATCCGCCGCATCCGGCTCGACCTGGCCGATCCCCTCCGCGGCGGCGTCATCAGCCCGGGGGTTGCCCGGCTGCTGCAGGACGACCACAGCGCCGAAGAAGATGACCGTCGCGATCCACGCCAGCAGCCGCGACCGGGGCGTCCCCTTATCCGGCGGGGGCCGCTCGGGAGGCTGGCCGGGCCGGCCGCTGAATGATGGAGCGGCGACGGTGAAGGGTGCGGGATTCTCGGACTCGCGGTTCTCGGGCATACTGCTCCAATCATCGACCGGCCGCGCGGGTCGGGCGAGCCCGATCGCCTACCACCGGGCCGCTCTCACGCCATCTTGATCCGAACCGGGGCCCGACTACACTCTGGGCCTGTCCGAAGTGGGTCCGCGGCTGGGTGGTCGCGGCCAACAAGTCTGAAATCCTGCCGGCGGCGACCCCGCCGGCCCGCCCCGCCCGGTAGGCGGCGTAACGCATGACGCGGCCCCGGTCGCCGGCGTGCCATCGGTTCAATACCGGTTGCGCATCGGACCCGCCCAGCCCCGTCGGAGGTCTCGAAATGTCCAGACGGCAGACGTTTGTCGCCAAGCCGGGGCAGATCCAGAAGCAGTGGCGCATCATCGACGCCGCGGGTGTGCCCCTGGGCCGCCTCGCCGCCGAAGTCGCCACCGTGCTGATGGGCAAGCACCGCCCCGAGTACACGCCGCATGTCGACAGCGGCGACTTCGTGATCGTGACCAACGCCTCGAAGGTCGAGCTGACGGGCCGCAAGGCCGATCAGCGGCTGAAGATGCGGTACAGCAAGTACCCCGGCGGCCTCAAGGCCGAGTCGTACGGGCAGGTCCGTGACCGCAAGCCCGAGCTCCTGGTGCAGGACGCGGTCCGCCGCATGCTGCCCAAGAACCGTCTGTCGCGCGTGATGCTCAAGGGCCTGATGATCTACCCGGGCGCCGAGCACCCCCACACCGACAAGAGCCCCGCGGAACTGACCGTCGCGTAAGACCCAGACCACCGCCGCGTTCATCCGCGGCGATTGAACGAGGAAGACCCGAATGTCCACAACTGGTACCACGAGCGGTCTGGGCCTTGGCGATCTGCCCAAGGGCCCGAACCCCGAGAACGTCCGCCCCGTCCGCGAGCCCAAGCCGGCCGATCGCTACGGCTGGTGGTGGGGCACCGGCCGCCGCAAGACGGCGGTCGCCCGCGTCCGCATGAAGCCCGCCGAGGGCAAGGACGCGACCTTCATGATCATCGGCGCCACCGGCAAAGAGAAGCCGGTCAACGAGTACTTCACCGAGGACCGCGACCGCGTTGACTCGGTCGCCCCGCTGAGCCTCACCGGCCTCGAGGGCAAGTTCAAGGTCGTCGTGAAGTGCCACGGCGGCGGCATCATGGGCCAGTCGCAGGCGATCAAGCTGGGCCTCGCCCGCGCGCTCCGCGACTACGACCCGACCCTCGAGCAGGCCCTGCGCGATGCGGGCATGCTGACGCGTGATGCGCGTGAGGTCGAGCGTAAGAAGTACGGCCAGGCCGGCGCCCGTCGTCGCTTCCAGTTCTCGAAGCGCTGATCCGACGGACAGGTTTGTGTTCTTCAAAGACCCGCCGAAAGGCGGGTCTTTTTCATTGGTGTGCCGAGCATGTTCGATCACCCGGAGGTGGAAGTCCTCTGGCCAACCT
>JBDZUZ010000131.1:0-11114 GCA_040255445.1 Planctomycetaceae bacterium
ACAACCACCAACCACCGCAACACACCCAACACCCCCAACCCTCGCCCCCGCCCCGCCGCCCACCTCACCGCCGCCGCCGGCGCAGCACTCCAACTCGCCTGACCACCGTGGCATCGGCAACTGCGCCAACGCCCCCGTGGCATCGACATCCTGTTGATGCATCGCCGCAACGCACCCCCGAACGCGCACGCACACCGCCATCGGCCAAGTGCTCCCGCTCCGAGAGCACCCGTAAGGGTGCGCCAGAATCTCGCCACGGGCGTAAGCCCGTGGTGCGGTGCTGCCAGCAACCCGCGTCAACCCGCACCACCACACTCCGGACACCGCCCACCCCGCAGCCCCGCAAGCACATACCCGCACACGGCACACCGGTCATGGCGGCGGTGTCGAAGTGACCACAAGCCGCGGATGGCTAGAACCAACGCGAAGATCGCGGCCCCATACACCCCGGCATTCGCGGCCAACCCCACCGGCAAAATGGCCTCGGGCCAAAGCGTCGAATCGTTGTAGCGGCTGACTCCGTTGAGCCCGGCCATCCGCCCGTACGTGTCGTGGAGCAGCGTCGAAGTATGCGAGCGGAAGGGGAAACCCATCTCGACTCTCGCAAGCACCTTGAAGTGCGGACCGGGCAGCAAGTAGGTGTATTGGCTCGCCGGGTTGATGTCCACGTTATGCGAGTCGTTATGCCAGTACCCCACCGACGTGAACGCATCCAGACGGGCGCTCTCGAAACTCCACTGAGACATGAATCCTGCGGATGCTCTCATCGCATCGCCGAGCGTTGCGTCAGCACTGCGTGTTGCACCGATGAACCAGCCCGCAGCAACCGCGACGCCGAAGCCCAGCAGCATGCACAACAACAACAGCCGGATTGTGCGTCGCATCACTCCTCCTCCAACTCGCCGCTCCAGCATCGCCGGAACGGCGATGCTACAGGCCCCTTGCAGCCGCTCGGCCAGCATACCTCGCGCCAACCTCAAGTGTCCGCTGCGCGGAAACTTGAGCCACGGCCCGATCCACACGGAACCTCTTCCCCGGAGATCTGTACCTTGTCCCCGTGGCCCATCAGCCCACAGATGCCGACCTCATCGCCGCCGCGGCACGCGGCGATGAAGCCGCCTTCGCCGCCCTCTACACACGCCACCGCGATTTCGTCGCCCGCATCGGCCTCCGCTTCTGCGGCGATCACGATGAAGCCCTCGATGTCGTCCAGGAAACCTTCGCCTGGCTCGCCCGCCGACTCGCCGGCCCCGGGCTCCGCGGCATCGGCGATGGTCGGGACGACACCGCCAGACTCACCACCGTCCTCTACCCAGTCGCCCGCAACACCGCCCTCACCCTCCGCGGCCGCCGCGGCCGCATGCAGATCGGCACCGCCCCGGACACCGAACGCCCCGCCCAACCCGCCGCGCCCCACACAACCAACCTCGACGCCGCGCTCGCCAACCTCTCCGAACCGCACCGCGAAGTCCTCGTGCTCCGCTTCATCGAGGACATGACCATCCCGCAGATCGCCGCCGCGCTCGCCGTCGCCGAGGGCACCGTCAAGAGCCGCTTGCACCACGCCCTCGCCGCGGTCCGCGCGGCCGGCCACAGTTGAAAGCCGGCCGCGAAGATTTTTCGCCCCGCCGGTGAACGCTCCGCCCGCCCCGCCTGCTTCATGGGTGACCATGAGCCAGGAACTACACCAATCCGACCATCCGAGAGGGACCGACCCGGTCGCCCCCCCACCGCTCGCCGCCGCGCTCCGCGACCGCTTCGGCGCCTCGCCCGGCCTGCCGCCGCATGTCGACGATGCGGTCATGTCGTCGTACCGCAGCGCGATGGCCGCGCGGGGTCGCCGCCGCGCGCTGGTCCGCCGCGTACTCACGGGCGGCGGGATCGCCGCGGCGGTGGCCCTCGCGGCCGGCGGTGTGCTCTGGATCATGGGCGCCGGCGTCTTCGGCCCCCGCGGCGGCAAAACGATCGTCGCCGCGGCGGTCACCGGCGATGTCAACGGCGACGGCGTGGTCGACATCGCCGATGCGCTGTTGCTGGCCCGCCAGCTCGACGCCCGCCAGCTCGATGACGGCGCCTCGGCCGCCGGACGCACCAGGCAACTCGACATGAACGGCGATGGCAGCATCGACCGCGCGGATGTGGATGCGATCGCGTACGCCGCGGTGGATCTCTCGGCATGGAAGGGGGCATCGTGAAAGCGTTGCGAAAGGCGCTGCGGGGCCGGGGGGTTGTCGTGATCGCCGCGTGCAGCGCGGTCTGCGCGGGTGTGCTCGCCGGGCTGGCCGCGCAGCCCGCGGTTGACGACATGCAGCCGGCGCGCGATCAAGTCGCGGATGACATGTGGCGCGGCGATGCGCCCGCCGCGGCCGCACCGGCCGAAGCCGCCGCGGGCCGCTTCACACACATCGACATCTACGCGGACCCCCGCGGCGACGAGCTCGGCGCCTACCAGGTCGAGGTCGAAGCCCTCGATGGAGCGCACGTGCAGCTCGTCGGTATCGAGGGCGGCGAATCCGCCGCCTTCGCCGCGGCCCCCTACTACGACCCCGCAGCCCTGATGCAGCACCGCGTCATCCTCGCGGCGTTCTCAACCGGGAAAGACGCCACCGGCGACCAGGTAACCCTGCCCACAGGCCGCACCCGCATCGCGCGGCTGCACCTGCGGGTCGTGGGCGAACCCGGCCGTGAAGAGAAAGCGCCGCAGTTCGCGCTCCGCGTGATCAAGGCGACCAACGCACGCGGCGGTTGGATCGAGATCGGGATCTGGACAGCACAGTGACGGATGCACGCTGCGGGCCCGCCCGCGCACCATCCCCGCGAACACAACAACACACGCGGCAACACCCGTTGCAGACGCGTATCTAGACAGGGAGCTGATCGATGAGGCGGAGCTCGATATGGATGTTCGTGCTGGCACTGCTGGCAGCGCTCGGTTCGCTCATGCTGGTGGCGTGTGAGACAGGTGAGAGCGGCACCGTGGCAAGCTCGGGACCAGAGGTGTACCGCCGCGTGGCATCGCCGGAAGAGCAGAGGGCCTGGGCAGACACGGACGGCGGCGGGCTGGCGGACACCCGCTGGTTCGAGTCCGTCGGCAACGCGCCAGACTTCGACCTGCAACGGTGCCTGCAGGCCGGCGAGGGTGGAGGCGGTGCCCAGTCACCCTTCCGTGAAGATGCCGCCGAGGATGGACTGGTCCGCTACCCCGCAGACTGGCCTCGAATCTCCTACCGGCGCGGCGATCCCACGCCACCGCCGCCACACATCCGCCCCCGCTTCGACGAAGAACTCTGGATCATCCAGAAGTTCAGCTCCACCACGCCCCCCACCAACACCGACGACCGCCCCGGCTCGGGCTCGCTGATGTGCCGCGTGGCGCCCGACCAGATCCTCGCGGTCCCGCTCAAGCACACCGAGGTGGATGCGACCATCGAAGGCACCATCTCCAAAGTCCGCGTCCGCCAGGAGTTTTTAAACCCCTACAGCAGCAAGATCGAGGCGATGTACGTCTTCCCATTGCCGGAAGACGCCGCGGTCAACGGCTTTGTCATGAAGGTCGGCTCGCGCACGATCCGCGGCATCATCCGCGAGCGCGAAGAAGCCCAGCGGATCTACAACGATGCGCGGGCCCAGGGCTACGTCGCCTCCCTGCTCACACAGGAGCGCCCCAACATCTTCACGCAGGCCGTCGCCAACATCGAGCCCGGCAAGCGCATCGATGTCGAGATCACCTACTTCAACACGCTCCCCTACCGCGACGGCGCTTTCGAGTTCGTCTTCCCGATGGTCGTCGGCCCGCGCTTCAACCCGCCGGGGAGCGCGGACCCGATCGTCGCCTCCTCCGTCGGCCGGCCGCAGATCAACCCCGCCGGCCCGGGCACGGAAGTGCAGTACCTGCGGCCCAACCAGCGCAGCGGGCACGACATCGCCGTCACCGTCGAGATCGATGCCGGCATGGACATCGACTCGATCACCAGCAGCACGCACGCGATCGATATCTCGAATCGCTCGCGCCAGGGCGCCAAGGTCACGCTCGGCCGGCTCGACACGATCCCCAACAAAGACTTCGTGCTCCGCTACGAGGTCGCGGCCGATGAGGTCACCTCGGGCCTCATCACCTACCGCGATCACTCCGGCGGTTACTTCAGCCTGATGCTCGTCCCGCCCAAGGACCTCGAACGCATCGAACGGGCGCCTATGGAGATGGTCTTCGTCCTCGACTGCTCGGGCTCGATGAACGGCTACCCGATCCAGAAGGCCAAGGAAGCGATCGGACGCACGCTCCGCCAGCTCCGCCCCCGCGACACCTTCCAGGTGATCAGTTTCTCGAACGATGCGTCGGTCATGGGCCCGCGCCCGGTGATCGCCTCCCCCGAGAACGTCCGCCGCGGCCTCGAATACGTCGAATCGCTTAACAGCGAGGGCGGCACGATGATGATGACCGGCATCCGCTCTGCGCTCGACTATCCGCACGACCCCGACCGCACCCGCTTCATCTGCTTCCTGACCGATGGCTACATCGGCAACGAGGCGGAGATCCTGGGCGCGATCCGCGAGCGCATCGGCGAATCGCACATCTTCAGCTTCGGCGTGGGCAGCTCGGTGAACCGCTACCTGCTGGAGAGCATGGCCCGCATCGGCCGCGGCGCGGTGGCGTACGTCTCGCCGCAGGACGATGCCGGCGCGATCATGGACGACTTCTTCGGACGCATCAGCCGCGCTGCGCTCACCAACATCTCGATCGACTGGGGCGATGGCGAAGTTGCGGATGTCTACCCGCGCATCCTGCCCGACCTCTACATCGGCCGCCCGGTCGTGATCACCGGCCGCTTCCGCGGCGACCTCCGCTCGGTGAAGGTCACCGGCCGCACGAGTGACGACCGCGGCCGCGGCCGCAAGGTCTCGCTCCCGGTCTCCAGCCGCTGGCGCGAGGGCAACGACTCCGCCCTCCCCGCCGTCTGGGCCCGCATGCAACTCGCCGCGATCGCCGAGCACATCCCCGACCCCCAGGGCTGGGACCGCGACCGCGTGAAGTCCCACTCCCTCGAACTCGCCCTCAAGCACGGCCTGATGTCGGCGTACACCTCCTTCGTCGCGGTCGATTCCATGACTCGGACAAGCGGCGAGTACGGAACAACAGTCACCGTCCCGGTCGAGATGCCCGAGGGAGTCCGCTACGACACAACGGTGCGGTGATGGTTTCCCGTGGCATCGACATGTTGTCGATGCGTCGCCGCGGGGCGCCCACGAACGCCAGCCCGCACCGCCATCGGCCGAGTGCGCACCGCCGAGAGCACCCGTCAGGGTGCGCCAGAATCTTGCCACGGGCGTGAGCCCGTGGAAGAAGGCGTCACGACGTCGACTGCAAGCCTGACTTCCTGAGCCTCGCAAGAAGCGGCATCCAGGGACAAGTTCATGTCCCTCGTACGAATGCACCAAAGGATCCAACGGATGCGACAGGCAACTGGAATCGCAGCGGTTTGTCTTCTCGGTTCGCTTCCCGCCGTTGGATGCAGAACGCGGCCCGAGGCGGCGGTCCAGTACCCGCCGTACACCGTCGAGACATGGGGTCGTGCGACGGTGCAGCTAGAACGGACCGAGTCCGGCGAGCTTATCGCGGTGTGGATCGAGATAAGGACTCTTGTTGAGGATTGTGTTCCGGAGTTGTACGACGCAGCGCGGCAACTCGCACGGACGCCAATGCTCGTCTCGATCGAAGGACGGATCGATCTGAGTTTGCCGGCGAGCGAGGGGTTCCAGGGAAGCGGCCGCACCGCGGAGGGAGGGTGCTTCCTCGCTCAGGGACACGATCCCGCCATGTCGACCATCGGCGACGGTCTCTATCGAATCACGCTTCCGTTGCGTTCGCAGGAGGCGCGCGAATCACTCGTGGCCGGAGCCCGGGTCACGATCAATCCGTATGTCAATGGCTTCGCGGAGGGTGGCCTGCAGGGATTATCCTTCAACTGGTGATCCAGCGGATCACCCCGTATCGACCAAGCGATGAATTGCGACACTTGTGCCCGCGGGAGAATCGCATGAAGTGGATCCTGGCCTGCGTACTGAGTCTCGTTGCCGCGGTGAGCTGCACCGGCTGCGCAACAGAGTCGAACAATCCGGTGCGGGTGCGGAACGAATGCGGCACGGCGGTGGATGCGGTGCTGGTGTTTGGCGTTCGACGCGGCCCGGGCATCAAGGGCATCGTCGGGGGCGAGGGCGGTGTCTACGCGGTGCTGCCGCCGGGGAAGGAAGCGGAACTCGGGCCGGACATGGTCAACATGAACTTCCACGGCGGCTTCTCGAGCACGGTCTTGATGGTGCGGAGGCCCAAGGTCGAGTGGCAGAGCTACAGCATCACGGAGCCCACACGCCGCGACGACCGGCCGTACGCGCTGACACTAGTCGTTCGTTGCGTCGAGGACGGATTCGCCCTTACCGCGGGCGATACGCTCGGCCGAACTCACTCCGTTCGCCTGATCGACGCTCAGGACGGAGGGACGATGTGGCGTGATGTTCAGGAGTGGCAACGGCGCATGGAGACGGGCGGGTGGTAGCGAACTCTCGCTGGGACGCTTCATGCCGATCGCTCGGTGCGCTGCTGATCGCGGGGCGCGTTGCCGCGATGCATCGACAACATGTCGATGCCACGGAGGAATCGCGGCGGCGGGCGTTGGCCCGCCGCGGCGTTGGTGTCTTACCGCTTGTCGTCGCGGCTCATGTGCTGGCGTGAGCCGGTCTGCGGCTTGGTCGCGATCTCGGCCGACCCGCGATCTTCGTCGTTGTCATCGCGGTCCTGATTCGCGCGCGACTTGTCCGCGTCCTTCTTGCCGGTGTTGCCCGCGTTCTCGTGGGTTCGGGCGTGCTGGCCGGCGTTGCCGGTGTCGGGGCCGCGGTTGCCGCCGGGGACGGGCTGGCCGCGGGTGTTGGCGCTCGCCGGGCCCTGCGACTGGGCCTGACCCTGCGAAGCGCGGTGCTCGCGGCCGGCTTCGCTGTGCGATTCGCCACGCTGCTGACCGGCATCCCGCGCAGCGCCCTTGAGGTTCTGGGCATCGGGGTTCTGGCGGTCGTGGCCCTGCTCCCGCTCGTCGCGATCGGACTGATCGCGCATCTTCTGATCGATCTGGTTCGGGTTGTTCTGCGGCTTGCCGCGGGGATCGTTCGCCATGTGACTCACTCCTGGGACTTGGGTCCCGTGGGTGCGCCCGGCGCGGAAGCGGCGTTCACAGCGAACGGTTCGCCGCCGCGGCGGGCACGTACAAGAGTGTGCGTCGCGGGCGTGAGGCGGCTGTGAAGTCGGGGTGAGGCGGTTTCTACCATGGCATCGACATCCTGTCGATGCGTCGCCGCGGCGGCCCGACGGGCACAGCGAGCAACGCCGTCGGGTAGCAGCGCCGTTCCTTCAGCACCCGCCATGCCAAGTATGGACGGACCAGACGTGTCGCCCGTAACTCACTTGCCGCTGCCGCGAGCCGACAGGATCAGCAACGCCGGCCAGAGGACAATTGCGCGAGGGAGCGGATGCGTATGGAAGAACCGCGGAAGGCATTGCTCAACCGCCTCAGAGCGGGACATCGGCCTCCTGTACAACCGCTGCCAGAGCGCAAGCGAGGCGACCCAGATGTACATGATCGAGAGCACCTCGCAGAGGATCTGCGCTGCAGGCACTCGCGCCTCGTTCAACTCAGGGAAAAAGGCGGCGCCGTAGAGCACGAGAACACCGCCCGCGACGCCGAAGAAGATCGGCAGCCAGTACCACCACGCTGGCGGACCGTCATGCTTCGGGATGATCGCGCGCATCGCCCAGCCGACGAACGAGAGCAGCGAGAACATGAGCAACGCCACCGCGATGACGGCGACGAACCGACCGAGATCGGGGCTGTGAATTTCGGCCAGGGGCATCGGGACGACAGCGTATCACGGCAGGAGCCCGTCACCGTGGCATCGACATCCTGTCGATGCGTCGCCGCGGCGGGCCGATGGGCACAGCGAGCAACGCCATCGGGCAAGTGCGCACCGCCGAGAGCAACCTTACGGGTGTGCCGGAAGGTGCAACGCGAGAGACCGATGGCCGAGCTTGCTGTGAACCCAGCGCTCTCCGCGGCGATGCATCGACAGGATGTCGATGCCACGGGAGTCAGGCGCGATCGCGGGCCTGATCCAGCAGCCGCTCCATCTCCGCCGCGTTGTGCTTCGCGCGCTCGTCGGTCACATTCGTGAGTGTGTCCGCCTGGTGATCGGCGTGGTAACTCGATCGCACCAGCGGGCCGGATTCGACCACCTTGAAGCCCTTGGACAAGCCGACATCGCGGTAGTTCGCGAACTGCTCGGGCGTCACCCAGCGGTGGATCGGGAGGTGGTTCCGCGTCGGCTGGAGGTACTGGCCGATGGTGAGGATGTCGCACGAGTCCGGCTTGCCGTGCCGCTCCACGCGCGTCTTGAGCAGCAGGTCGTCCATCAGTCCCAGCACTTCATCGTCGCGCTCGCCGATGCCGACCATGATGCCGGTCTTGGCGACGACGCCTTGCTCCTTCACGCGGCGGAGCAGTTCCAGCGATCGATCGAACTTCGCGCTGGGGCGCACCGCGGGGTACATCCGCCGCACCGTTTCCAAGTTGTGGTTGATGATGTGCGGCCGCGCATCGATCACCATCTGCAGCGCGGGCCAGTTGCCCTCGAAATCCGGGATCAGTACTTCGATCGACATGCCCGGGCATGCCTCTTTGGCGCGGATGATGGTCTCGGCCCAGATGCCGGCGCCGCCATCAGGCAGCTCATCGCGGTTCACACTGGTGATGACGATGTGCTTGAGCCCTGCGCCCTCCCACATCAAGCGGAGCGATTCGGCGACCCGCCGCGGCTCATCGCGGTCGAGCGTCGGAGGCCGGCCGGTCTTCACGTTGCAGAAGCCGCAGGCGCGGGTGCAGGTGTCGCCCAGGATCATGATGGTGGCGACGCCGCGGGCCCAGCACTCGCCCATGTTGGGGCAGCCGGCCTCTTCACAGACGGTGAAGAGCTTGTGTTCAGTAAGGATGCCCTTGAGCCGCTGGTAGCCGGGCCCGCCGGGGACCTTGGCCCGCAGCCAGTCGGGCTTCCGCTTGATCGCCATCTGGTCGTTCTGGCCGCCGGCGTTGTTGAGGACGCGGTCGGTCAGGCTCAGGACCGGCTTGTCGACCCGCCGGAGCGGGTCGCCGCCGGGGGGCTTGGGGTGGCGCAGGGGCTGCGCGGGCCGGCTGGTGGCCGGTGACACATCACCATCGGGAGCGAGGGGAAGCGGGGTCGCCGGAAGGTCCATCGGCAGACTTTAGGGGCGCGGCCGGGCGATGATTCGGGGACGGAGGCCCGAGAACGGTGAATGTACCGGGCTCAAACCGCCGATCTCCTCCGGCCCGGACCCCGCCGTGATGGGCGATTCATTGGTATTGGAGCGGCATCACGGGCTGAAACTGGGTAACCTCTGCGGCTGCGGGCCGCACATAGGGCCGCGCCGGGCGTATCGGATGCGCCGTTCGCCGGAGTGGGTTGTCTGTAGAGAAGGAGTGGTGCGTGGGACAGGGTTTCCATCGCCTGAGCGTCGCCGGTTCGAATCTCGCCCCCGTTGCCGGTCCGCGCCGGCTGCTTGCCCTGGCCGGACTGGGCCTGGTGGCCGGGATGGTCGGCTGCGAAACCGATTCATACCTTGATCCCAGCGTCATGGGCCGCTGGGAGCAGACGCCCACGGTCGTCCCGATCCTGGACCGCATCGCGGCGATCGAGGAAGACACCGGGGATCTCGTCGAATACAGCGAGCCGACGGCCCAGGACCTGGTCCCGGTCGCGCAGTCGTACCGGATCGGCCCGGGCGACGGTCTAACGGTCATCATTTACGACCTCGTGGTGGCGAATCAGCCCGAGGAATACCGCTTGGTCGTCGATGCCCGCGGGTTCATCGAGATCCCGCAGCTCGGCCGCCTGCAGGTCAGCGGCAAGACCGAGGCCGAGGCCAAGACTGTTATCGAAGAGGCGATGCGTCGCCTCGTCGCCAACCCGCTGGTGTCGGTGACGGCATCGAGCCAGCAGGAGCAGATCTTCACGCTGATCGGCGCGGTCACCCGCCCCGGCCCCTACTTCATCCCCAAGCCCGATTACCGCCTCCTGGAGGCGCTGACGACGGGCGGCAATTTCGACGAGTCGATCGCGGATGTCTATGTCATTCGTCGGATCGCGCTCGCGGATGAGTTGCTGCCGGAAACGACGGCCCCCTCCGCGGGCGAAGCCCCGGCGCAGCCGCGTTCTGGCGAAGAGCTGATCGACATCATCGACGACATCACCGCCCCGCAGGGCGGCAATTCAGGCGGCGGGAATCCCGGCGCCTTCGTGCAGCCGGAGAATCAGGACCGGCCCCCGGCGGTCGATCTGCCCGATGGCGGCGCGGCAACGCCCGCGACCCCCGCAGCGGAACCGATGGGCGAGACCAACTGGGTGTTCCTCAACGGGCGCTGGGTCGAGGTCGCCGGTCGGCGGGCTTCCAACGGCGCCGGGCAGCAGCCCAGCGAGGCCGAACAGCTGGTGACGCAGCGGATCATCCGGATCCCGCTGCGGGACCTCCTGGCCGGCAAGCAGACACTGAACATCGTGATCCGACCGGGCGACATCGTCCGGGTGCCGCAGCCGCCCTCGGGCCTGGTCTACATGGCCGGGCAGGTGGCGCGTCCGGGCCCGTACCAGCTCCCGGCGGCGGGCAAGCTCACGCTTCTGCGGGCTCTGGACTCCGCCGGCGGGCTGTCGGGCATCGCGATCCCGGAGCGGATCGACCTGACCCGTATGGTCGGGCGCGACCGCCAGGCGACGATCCGCCTGAACGGGCGGGCGATCGCCGAGGCGACGCAGCCGGACGTGTTCCTCAAGCCCGATGACCGGATCAACGTGGGCACGAACTTCTGGGCCCTGCCGCTGGCGGTGGTCCGGAACGGGTTCCGTGCGAGCTACGGCTTCGGCTTCCTGCTCGACCGCAACTTCGGTAACGACGTGTTCGGCGCACCGCCCACGAACATCAACGGCGGCGGCTGATTCTGGGGGTCGCTCGCGCTCGTCACGGCCGGGCTTCACCCGGACGGCTGACGGGCCGATAGTCCTGTGCC
>JBDZUZ010000132.1:0-11044 GCA_040255445.1 Planctomycetaceae bacterium
CCATACCATCCCGCCCTATGTCGATCATCATCCTCCAGCACAGCGACCACAACGGCGGCGGCCGCATCGCGGCGACGCTCCGTGACCACGGGTTCAAGCTCGACTTCCGCCGGCCGGACAAGTTCCCGGGCGACCACCTCCGTGGCGTGCCGCAGGACCTGGACAACGTCCACGGCGTGGTCATCCTCGGCGGCCCGCAGAATGTCACCGACATCAGCCAACTCCCGTGGATGCAGGAAGAGGTCGAGTTCATCAAGAAGGCCCACGCGCGGCACCTGCCGGTGATCGGCATCTGCCTGGGCTCGCAGCTCATCGCCCACGCGCTGGGCGGGCAGGTGGCGCCGCGGCCCTCCCCCACCGTCGGCATGAGCCCGATCTCTGTCACGGTCCCGGGCCAGACCGACACAATCATGGCCGGCATCGCCTGGAAGCACCCGCAGCTCTTCAGCTGCGGGCAGGAAGTGACGCAGCCGCCCGCGGGCGCGACGATCCTCGCGACTTCGCCGGTGTGCAAGGTCGCCGCGTACCGCATCGGTATCCGCACCTTCGGCTTCGCGTTCCACCCCGAGTGCGACCGGCCGATGATCGACTCGCTCATCGTCGCGAGCGGTGATCTGCTCAAGACGATGAACAAGCCCGCGGCGGAAGTGAACGAAGAGGTCGAGGCCGAGTACCAGACCTACGCCCGGCTGTCGGACCGCCTCGCGCTCAACATCGCGACCTTCTGCTTCCCCTTCGAAGCGAAGCTGACGGCCTGAAACCGATTCGCTGCATTGCTCATCTGATCACCGCATGCCGACGACCATGCGCATCACCCCTCCCGCGGACTACCTGCTGCGGCGGGATGTGTGCTCGTACGGCTACTTCCTGCTCGCGCCCAACTACTGGGACGTGAAGGCGGAGACCCTGTCGCGCCCACTCCGCACAAGCGGCGGTGTCTACCAGACCGTGATCAGCCAGCCCGGCGGCGCGGGCGAGCCGCTGGCGGTGAAGATCGCGCCGACACCCGCCGCGGCGGACAAGAAAGAGATCCGCGCCCAGCTCACCCGCATGCTCCGGCTCGATGAATCCGCCGAGCACATCGCCGAGTTCCACGCGCTCGACCGCCGATTCAAGAAGTCCGGCCGCGGCCGGCTCTTCCGCTCGCCCACGCTCTTCGAAGATGTCATCAAGACGGTGACGAGCTGCAACGTGACCTGGCCGAGCACGGTGCAGATGAACCACCGCTTGTGCGATGTGCTCGGCGATCGCGCTGAGAAAGACTGGCCCGCCGCGTTCCCGGTAATCGACCGCGTAGCACGGGCCAAGCCGGCGACGCTGCGAGCCCGCTGCCGCGTCGGCTATCGCGATGCGCGGATCGTCGAACTCGCCAAGCTGTTCCGCGCCAGCCCCGCCAAAGGCGGGCTTGATCAGGCGCGGCTGGAAGATGCAACCACACCCGACGACGAGGTGTACGACACACTGCTCGACCTCCCCGGCATCGGGCCGTACGCCGCGGCGAACATCATGCAGCTCTTGGGCCGGTACGCGCGGCTGCCGCTCGATACCGAATCGGTGCGGCACGGGCGCACGGTACTGGGGATGGAGGGGACGAGCGCAGAAATCACCCGGCGTCTCCACGGGCATTACGAGCCGTTCGGCGAGCACCGTTTCCGGAGCTACTGGTTCGAATTGTGGGACTACTACGAGGGGCGGCACGGCCGGGCCTGGACGTGGGATCGGGATTCGACCGGCCGTTTGTTCACCGCGGCCCAGCTGAGCAAACCGGCCAGCACCTAGCACAGGGGCGGGGAGCGACGTGGGCCGACGCCTGAACCGGGGTCGGTCCGGGCAGGCAGCGTGGGGGTCGTACGGTTTATTCGGTTTCATCCGGCCGCGCGGTGAAACCGGGACCGGGGTTGGGGGCTACTTCTTAAGAAGGGTTGACCAACCGCTGGATCCGCAGCAGACTGGGGAGAGAGCGTGTGGGCGATTTCGGGGCCGGCGGTTCTTCGTCGGCCTGACAGCCCGGCCAGGCCGGGACTGGAGCGGATCGTGAAGGGGAAGACGAGAATGTTGCTCGCGGCCGCCGCGGTCTTCGCGGCCGCGCCCGCCGCGTCGCTGGCGCAGACCGTGCAGCTCGAGAACCTGTCGTGGGAGTTCTACCACGGCGGTTACGCCCAGGCCGACAGCAGCGACTTCGAGACCGTGCAGGACCACTGGGCGGAGCGAACCTCGCACGAGGTGTCGCGGACGCTGGGCGGCGCGAGTTTTCGGTCGTCCTCGCTGATCACCGCGGGCACACTCTCCGAGGGCCAGGCGCAGGTGGTCTCGGTGTCGTTCACGATGGTGGTCGAGGCCGAGGTCGCCGCGGCGGCCTCGGGCGGTCTGGCGCACGCGTTCGCGGGGCTGAGCCGACTGACGTTCGATGTGCTGCTGCGGGATGTGCCGCACGCGTACACCGGATCGCTGAGCCTGTTTGATGCGCAGGGCGCCGAGTACAGCGGCGGCATGATTTTGAACCCGGGCACCTATTCGTACTTCCAGTACGACCCCTTCGCGGTGGATGTCTCGACGTCGTACTTCGTGCTGCCGGGAAACAGCGAATACCGGCTCGAGCGGCGGGGTGTGACCCTGGGCTTCACGCCGGTGCCGGCGCCGGCGTCGCTGGGATTGCTGGCCGCGGCGGGATTGCTGACGGCACGCCGGCGTCGCTGAGCCGTTGAGGGACGAAGAACACGAGCGGCAAGGATGCCCCGACACGAACCTCCCGGAGGGAGGGTCGAAGAGAGGACCGGTATCCCATGGAGATGCGCTGCGTCATCGCGCATGCAACGAGAGCGGCGGTCGTGGCCGGGCTGGGGCTCGGTTCGATCGCGCTCCTCAACGGGTGCACGACCACACGGTCAGAGCCATATCGGACGGTCGATCGCCCCTCGGGCGGCAACCAGGGTTCCGCGGCCGACCTGGTCATGAACGATCCGGAGCTCGACGAGTTTGCCGGGTACTTCGACGGGCGGTCGGATGATCGCCTGGCGGTCCGCGGCGAGAGCGCGTGGGTGTCGAACGTGCTGTGGCCCGAGCCCGCGCCGCCGACGCTCTCCGAGACGCGGCGGATCTTCCTGCCCACCCGCGCCGAATCGGTGATCTTCTTCCAGCCCGATCAGCGGGGGCGGTACCTGTTCCGCTACGAGCCGCTGCGGCCGTACCCGCAGTATCAGCATCCGGGATACCGGTATCGGGGCCATCGGGGCCGCTGAATCGGCGAGCGCAAAAGTCAACGCCCGGGCGGCCGACGCGGCCAACCCGGGCGTGGAACTCTGGTTCGGGCCGGCCGGACGCACTCGGCCGGCCCACCAACGCCTTCGCATCCCCCGGCACTCGCATCGGTCCTGGCCGGCGACGCCGGGACCGTGCCGCCCGCCCTCAGCGCTACCCCGACCGCGCCGTCAAGCACGAACCGGCGCGGCGGGCCCCGGTCGGTCGCGGCGGGCGCGACCGGCGGGCCGGGTCGACCCCGGATCAGTCGTACATCGCGGTGGTCGTCGGGGGCTCGACGCTCCGCAGCGCGATCGTCGTGTCGATGCGGAAGTTGGACTGCGTGCGGTGGCGCTCGGCGAAGAAGAACTTGAGCGAGTAGCTCTGGCCGCTCTGCAGCCAGTTGAGGCGGTCGAGCTCGATGCTCTGGTTCACCGCGCCGTGGACGCCGCCGATGTCGATCACCAGCTTGCCATCGATGAACACCCAGACGTCGTCATCGCCGGTGAAGGAAAAGACCTGGCCGGCGCCGCGGTTGAAGACGAACTCGGTCGAGAGCTCGAAGGTGAAGTGGAAGTTGCGGTCGTTGCCGGCGGAGTTGCCGAAGAGCTCGCCGTTGATCGGGAAGAACCCGCCGCGGTTCGCGAACGTGGCATCGGTGCGGTCGTTGAAGGTGTAGATGTTGGTGTTGGCCTGGCGGACCAGCGTGAGCTGGAGCTGGCGGGACATGTTGACGTTGGGCGTGTCGCGGAACCACTGGGCGAGGTTCGCCGCGGTGGTGAGCGCGCCGCTCGATGAGTTGTAGGAGCCCGCCTGATCGCCCTGCTTGGCCGAGATGTACGGACGCGGGGCCATCATGTTGCGGCCGGCGGCATCGCGCCACTGGCTGGCGAGCTTCTTGCCTGTCGAGCGGAACTGGGGCTTGCCGTCGGCGTCGAGGGTGTCCTGCACCATCTCGCCGTACTGGCCGAAGCCGCCGGTGGGCTGCTTCTCGAAGTCCGGATGACCGCCGGAGACCGAACGCTCGCGGAAGTCACGGACGACGCCCGTGAGCTTGAGCGAACTGGGAAGGTGGGAGAACTGGTCCTGGGCTCGGGCCACATCGGTGGCGAACCCGGCGGCCAGGACCATCGCGCCGACCGAGCAAACCTTCGCAAACCTGGACATACGTGCCTCCCTGACAACCGCCATGTGTACTTCCGTCGCCGCCGGGCCTCTCTCAATCCTCCGGGCGGGGCCTCGCTCCTAGCGGGGCCGACCCGGCGACGACATCAGCACACAGAGTCAAATACGGGAAGCCGCGCCGCCAGCGACCGGCGCGATGGTTTGGGGAATCGGGAGTGAAACCCTGCGGCCTGTGCGGGCCCCACCCCGCACGGGCGGATCGGGGAGTCTCCGGGCGCGGCCGCGGGGGTGGCGATGCGGCGTGGTGCGGAGTTGGTCCGGAGTTGGGCGGCCGCACAAGCCCGGAAGCCTCACCTGCCGATGTATGATCGGACCGTGCCGGCGGCGACGCCGGTGCGGCCCATCACCACCACTCTCCACCACCGCCACCGGGCCCGGGTCAGGACACCGCATGGACACCTTTGTCATCGAGGGGGGACGCCGCCTGTCGGGCCGCGTCCGCATCAACGGAAGCAAGAACGCCTCGCTGCCCATGATGGCGACGGCCCTGCTCACGGATCAGCCCGTGGTGCTGAGGGATGTGCCCGACCTGGCGGACATCCGCAATATGGTGCGGCTGCTGGGCGAGCTGGGCTGCCCGCGGCTGGACGCCCCGGTCGATGACGGGACCAACAGCGGCGTGATGACGCTGCAGGTGACCGACGACAGCCAGAGCCACGCGCGGTACGACATCGTCCGGACGATGCGGGCGAGCATCTGCACGCTGGGGCCGATGCTGGCGAAGCGCGGCGAGGCGCGGGTGTCGCTCCCGGGCGGGTGCGCGATCGGCGAGCGGCCGGTCGACCTGCACCTGCGGGGTCTGCAGGCGCTGGGGGCGGAGATCACGCTCAAGAACGGCGACATCGTGGCCAAGGCTCCGCAGGGCGGGCTGCGGGGGGCGACGGTCTTCCTGGGCGGGTCGTTCGGCTCGACCGTGCTGGGGACGGCGAATGTGATGTCCGCCGCGACGCTGGCGCGGGGGCGGACGGTGATCGAGTACGCGGCGTGCGAGCCGGAGATCGTGGACCTGGCGAAGCTCCTGATCGCGATGGGCGCGAAGATCAGCGGGGCTGGGTCGCCGCGGATCGTGATCGATGGTGTGAGCGAGCTGGGCGGGGCGGATTACACGGTGATCGCGGACCGGATCGAGGCGGGCACCTTCATGATGGCCGCGGCGATCACCAACGGCGATCTGTACCTGGACAACTGCCCGATGGATGCGCTGCTGGCGGCGGTGTATCTGCTCGAGTCGGCGGGTGTGCACATCCAGACGGTGAACTCGCTGGGCGCGGGGCGGCAGCGGACGCCGGCGCTGAGCATGACGGGGTCGGCGACGGCGAGCGCGGCGGGCGATGACCCCTTGCGGCGGACGGTGCGGGTGACCTGCGACCGGATCATCAAGCCGGTCGAGGTGACGACGCAGCCGCACCCGGGCTTCCCGACGGACCTGCAGGCGCAGCTGATGGCGCTGTTGTGTCTGGCGGATGGCAACTCGGTGATTACCGAGCGGATCTTCCCGGATCGGTTCCTGCATGTCGCGGAGTTGTCGCGGATGGGTGCGCGGCTGATCCGGCAGGGCTCGACGGTGATCGTGAGTGGGGTGCGGCAGCTGGTGGGCGCTCCGGTGATGGCGAGCGATCTGCGCGCATCGGCGGGTCTGGTGCTCGCGGGCATGGCGGCGGAAGGGACGACGGTTGTCAACCGCGTGTACCACCTGGACCGCGGCTACGAGAAGATGGAAGAGCGGCTGCGGAGCCTGGGGGCGATCATCCGGCGGGTGGATGAGAAGGAGCTCGCGGGGAGTGAAGTGATCGCGGGCTGAGCCCGCGGGGCGGTGCCGATTTGGTGGGTGATGATCGGAGCACGGCGTTGCGGGAGTCTGCGATTGCCGGAGCGATCGTCTCTTTCGCACTCGGTCGTTTTGCGATTTGCGCGCGAGCGACGCACAACCCACGGCCTCGCCTCAAAGCAGGCGAGGCTGTAGCACGGTCGCTGGATGGGATCCTGCGTCTTCAGCGTTCTGCATCGACAGGATGTCGATGCCACGGTGGGGATCAGCAGCCGGACTGCCAGCGTTCGAAGAAGAAGGTGATGTCGTCGCCGTCGGTGCCGCCGCTGGCGTCGATGTCGGCTTGGCCGGCCTGCCAGTCGGTGAAGAAGGCGGGGATGTCGTCGCCGTCGATGCCGCCGGAAGAGTCCCAGTCGGCGGGGCACTGGCAGGTGTCGGGGATGCCATCACGGTTGGCATCACGCTCGGCGTCGCTGGCGATGTCGCAACTGTCCTCGATGCCGTTGGTGTTGCAGTCGGTGATCGAGGCGGGCGCGAAGCGGAGGAGGGCGGATTCGCCGAGAATGAGGATGCCGCCGTCGGTGAGACGCTCGATCGAGCGGAGGCGTTGTGTGGGGCCGTCGATGCTTGCGGTGTCGATCGCGGCGGCGGCGGTGATGGCGCCGCCGGTCTGTCGCGCCACGATGAGACGGCCGCTGCAGTAATCGCCGAAGATGTAGTGCTCTCTGAGCTCGGGGTGTTCGCAGCCGCGGTAGACGAATCCGCCGGTGATGGCGCAGCCGGTGGGGAGATCCCAGGGGAGCGTGGTTGATTCAGCGGTGTGGCGGTACTCGAGGATCGGCGGGACGAGCGTCGGGTCGGCGGGATCGCAGGCGGTGCTGAAGCCGGTACGGGTGCCCTCCATGCAGGGCCAGCCGTAGTTGCGGCCGCCGAGGTACTCGGGGTCACCGGGCATGCCGGTGAAACCGGAGGCGGGCTGGAAGTTCACTTCCTCGCGATACCCGGCGCCGACATCGGCGATCCAGAGATCGCCGGTGGCGGCGTCGAAGCTGCAGCGCCAGGGATTGCGGAGGCCGTAGGCCCAGATCTCGGGGCGAGCTTCGGCGGTGTTGATGAACGGGTTGTTTGGCGGGATCGCGTAGTTGCGGTTGATGTCGGCGGGGAAGTCGTCGGCATCGACATCGATGCGGAGGAGCTTGCCGCGGAGGTTGGCGAGGTTCTGCGCGTTGGATGATGTGCCGCGTTCGCCCATTGTTGCGTAGAGGTAACCATCGGGGCCGAAGCCGATCCAGCCGCCGTTGTGGATGGAGCAGGGGAGCGGGTCGGTGATTATGACGACTTCTGTGGTAGCGTCGATGGTGGTGGCGGAGGCGGGATCGCCCAGGACGGTGTAGCGGGAGATGCGCCAGTCGGATTGGTGGTTGTAGCAGATGTAGATGTAGCCGTTGGTCTTGTACTGCGGGTGGAGCGCGATGCCGAGCGCGCCGCACTCACCGCCGTAGCGGATCTGGTTGAGGTACAGCGCGAGGGTTGTGGCGCCGGGGTTTGAGAGCTGGATCGAGCGGATGTTGCCGGGCTGTTCGCAGAAGAACAGGCTGTCCACGCCCGGCGCGGAGGCGGTGGCGGTCGGGCGCGTGGCGGCTGCGAGAGTCTCGTAGCGATAGTCGGGCTGGGCGAGTGCCGCGGCGGCGAGCGAAACGGCGCCGATGGCGGTGATGGTGCGCATAGAGGCTCCGAGCTGCCGCCAGAGCGGCGGCGGTGCGGGGATGTACGTTTGGCGTGGACGCGGTGTTGCGGGAAGGTTGGGCGGGCTGCGCGAGGTGTGCACAATCCACAGCCTCGCCTCAAAGCAGGCGAGGCTGTGGCACGGTCGCTGGATGGGATCCTGCGTCTTCAGCGTTCCGCATCGACAGGATGTCGATGCCACGGTGGGGATCAGCAGCCGGCTTGCCAGCGCTCGAAGAAGTAGGTGATGTCGTCGCCGTCGGTGCCGCCGCTTCCGTCGATGTCGGCTTCGCCGGCCTGCCAGTCAGTGAAGAAGGCGGGGATGTCGTCGCCGTCGATGCCGCCGGAAGAGTCCCAGTCGGCGGGGCACTGGCAGGAGTCGGGGACGCCGTCGTTGTTGTCATCGCGCGCAGCGCCGCTGGCGATGTCGCACGCGTCCTCGACGCCGTTGCTGTTGCAATCGATCAAGGTCCAGGGGAGCACGAGGTGAATGTTGGATGCGAGCGTGAGGATCTCGCCATCGGCGCGGGGACGCATCGCGACGAGCTGGAAGATCGGGCCGGCGATCTCCCAGGGCTGAATGGTTCGGACGCTTTGGATCACGCCGCCGGCCTGATGTGCTGCGATCCACCAGCTGCTCTGGCGGTCGCCGAAGAGGTACGCGCCGTTGAGCTCGGGGTGTGCGCAGCCGCGGTAGACGAAGCCGCCGGCGATCAGCGCTCCTCTGGGCATGCCCCAGGGGCTGGGAGCGGATTCGTGGAAGTGGTGGTACTCGAGGATGGGCGGCGTGTTGGCCGCGGCGCAGGAGCACGGGCCGCCGCTGCAGCGGGTTCCTTCGAAGCAGGGCCAGCCGTAGTCGCGGCCGCCGGCGTACTCGGGATCGGTCGGCGGTGCGAGGAACCCTGCGCCGGGCTGGAAGTTGAGCTCTTCGCTGAAGGTCGCTCCGGAATCGGGCAGCCAGAGGTCGCCGGTGGCGGGGTCGATCCAGCCCGTGCCGGGGTTGCGGAGGCCGCGGGCCCAGATCTCGGGCCGGGCGCCGGGCGTGTTCGTGTATGGGTTGTTTGCCGGGATCGCGTAGTTGCGGTTGGGGTCTGCGGGGAATGCATCGGCGCCGTCGACATCGATGCGGAGGAGCTTGCCGCGGAGTGAGGTGAGCGAGGCGGCATCGGCCTGAACACCGCGATCGCCGGTGGCGATGAGGAGTGTGCCATCGGCGGCGAAGGCGATCCATCCGCCGTTGCGCGGTGTGCAGGCCGGGCTCTCGACGAGCAGATCGAAACGGCTCGCGGGGTCGAACTGGACGGCGGTTGCGCGCGGTCCGATCGCGGTGAAGCGAGCCACGGTAAATCCGGTCTGGCTGGTGAAGCTCAGGTAGACGAAGCCGTTGGTCTGGTACTGCGGGTGGAAGGCGATGCCGAGCAGGCCGCAGTCGCCGCCGAAGGGAAGGCCGAAGAGTTGCAGCGCCTGGAAGGTCTGGGCGAAGGGCTCGGGGGTGCGTGAGCTGACGCGGCCGTCGCGCCCGGTGAAGAAGACGCGGTCCGTTCCGGGCGCGGTCTGCGCGGCGGTCGGGAGAAAGACCGAGACGACGTAGGTGTCGGTGCGGTACTCGGGTTGGGCGAGTGCGGCCGCGGCGAGGGCGAGTGCGAATGCGCTCATGGTGGGATTGTTGGCGGGGGCCGGGTAGGCGGCGGCGAGGTTATGGGGCGTGACGAGCGGGATGCTCGATGTTCTGTGATCGGGTGCTCGCGGGAGTATCTCGTGCTTCGAGTGGTCGTCGGTCGTCGGGGTGGCGGAGGGGACGCCAGCACTACAACCAGTAGCGCAGCGTGGTTGGAAGCGACTGATTGGACGTGCACGCCTTTCGGTTGCCGGGCGTGCTGCTGCGCCCGGTGCGCGAGGTGCGCGCAACCCACAGCCTCGCCGCAAAGCCGGCGAGGCTGTGGCACGGTGGGGATCAGCAGCCGGACTGCCAGCGTTCGAAGAAGAAGGTGATGTCGTCTCCGTCGGTGCCGCCGCTGCCGTCGATATCGCCGTTGCCCTGCTGCCAGGCTTCGAAGAAGGCGACGATGTCGTCGCCGTCGATACCGCCGGAGCAGTCGACATCCGCGCCGCAGACCTGCGCGAAGATGGAGTCGCTGACACCGGTGCCGCAGTCGGCGGTGATGACGACGTCGTAGTTGCCGCTGTCGAAGAGGGTGAAGTTGTCGATGACGAGTTCCTGGGCGGTGGCGCCGGAGACGGTGGAGCCGGTGGGCTGGGGGCCGTCGACAAGGAGTTCGCCGTTGCGGCGCCACTGGAACTGGAGCGTACCGACGCCGCCGGCGAGCGCGGCGAAGCGGGCGGTATCGCCGGTGCAGAGCGCTTCGACAACGGGCTCGACCTCACCGTCGGTCGTGCTGAGCACAACGGTGCCGTCTTCGGCGGTCTGCGGTCCGGCCGCGGCGGCGGCGGTGATGTTGGATTCGGGGAAAAGCGTGAGACAGGAGTAGACGGCGATGCGGCCGCCCGCGCCTTCGCCGCCGACGGACCAGCCGACGCCGCCGTTAGCGGTGATGAGTCCCGAGCCGCTGAGTGTCGGTGTCGTGAGCCAGAGGGACCCGCCGGCGCCGCCGCCGGGTGTGCCGCTCGTGCCGCTGGGGGCGCCGTCGGCGGAGATGCGGCCGTCGACACGGATGGTGTCTGCGGTGATGCGAACAACGCCGCCGCCGGGTCCGCCGGTGACACCGCCGATGTTGACATCGTTGCCGCCGCCGGAGCCGAGCGTCGTGGGCGCTGTGGCGGAGCCGTAGGGAAGACCGGAGGTCGGGCTGTTGGGATCGCCGCCGCGGCCGCCGTGCCCGGCGCCGCCGCCGTCGAAGGAGGAGCGGCCCGCGCCGGGGCCGGCGCCGGCGTTGAAGCCGCGGCGGTCGGCGTCGATGCGGCCGGCGGATTCGACGGTGACATCGCCATCGACGATCAGATGGAGTGTCGTGTCTTCCCAGTGCGGACCGAGGTGTCCGGCGTTGCGGACGATGAGATTGCCGGGGATGGCGACATCGCCGGTCATCTCGGTGAGGGCCTCGGTGAAGGCGCGGCCGCCGTTGTCGATGATCAGCGTGATGTCGTCGGCTGTGGTGGGTTGGAAGACGA
>JBDZUZ010000133.1:0-10820 GCA_040255445.1 Planctomycetaceae bacterium
AGCTCGCGTGTCTTGGGTACCCCCACACTCCGTGTGGGGCCGAGCCTCCGAACGCGGATCTCGCGTACCTTGGGCAGCCACGCGAGCGGACGCCGGCCTGGGCCGGGCCAGGCCGCGCGAGCCACCGGAGGATGATCGTGGTCGACTTGCAGCCGGAGACATGGGACGCGGCGGATCCGATGGCGGAACTGCGCGTGTTCGCGGCGTGGCACGTGCTCCGCGCGGTTGCGCCCGGTTGGTATCCGGAGTTCGCGGACTGGCTGCTGACCAACGGGGTCTACTCAGATGCGATCCGGGAGATATGGGAGCTGACGTATCCGTTTGAAGCAGGTATCTACCGGCTGTTTGATCGGGCGCTGGTTGAGTTGGGGGTGACCCCGGCAACCCGCGTCGAAGCGGTGCGGCTGCAGACACGGCGCTGCATCATCGCGCTGGTATCAGAGCCGGACTCGACCCGTCGTCTGCTCCGAGATCTCGAAGAATTGAAGAGGCACGCGGAGGGCCTGTTTCCGCCCTCGACATCCATCGGATCGGGTCTCGATATCCACCGGCTCATCGTGATCTTGTGGGACTATGAACAGTGCACACCGAGCTTCATGGAGTCCGTGGGGCGTGTCATTCATGACGAGGCGGAGAAGCGATCGACGCTCGGCAGTCTCGCGCGTCGCGAGGCCGCGGCATGGCTCAAGCGGCACCCGGAGCGCGAGATGTAGGCGGGCCGGGCCGCGCTGGTTCCCCCAATAACCCCGTTACCGCCTCCGCCCGCCCGGCGAGCGCGAGGTAGGGCCGCCAAATCGCGCTCCAACCGGAAGCTGGCGCGGTAACCTCTCTGCTGACAGCTCACGAAGACCGTGGGCGGAGAGTCAGATGGAAGTCCCCGGACAACCGATCACCGCGAGCCGCCGTTCGCAGCGCCAGGCGTGGATGCGCTTGCTCCCGCAGGTCGGGCTGGCTTGTGTTGTTGTGGTCTGGCTGGTGGGCCTGTTCCAATGGCTGGAAGGAATCCCGCAGGCCCCCGAGTCGTTCGAGGAATTCGGACATGTGCTCGCGCGCGGCATCTTCGTGACCGCGGGCATCGCGACGGTGGGTGGGTTCTGGATCGCCGGCGCAGCGCCCGCGACGCCGGCCCGCCGCGGGTCGCGGGCCGCCTACTGCGTGATCGCCGCGCTCGTGTGCTGGTGGCTCCCGTTGCCCTTTGGGCTGTCGCGGTTCGTGTCGTTCCTGCTGTACGCGCTCGCCGCGGCCGCGGCGGTCGCCATCGCGGTCGCCTCAGGCTCGAGGCGCCCGGAGCGCAGGGTGACCCCGCGTGTCGGCTGCATCGCCGTGGTGTCCGCCGGTGCCGCCGCAAGCGCGCTGCTCCTGAGCATCCGCCTCAACTCCCTCGGGTGGACCTTCGCGATTGATTAACCCGTGCGGCCGTGGGGCTTGAGTGTTGTGGCGGCGAGAGGAAACTCGGGGCTCAGTTTGGTGCGTGCTGAGTGCGCGAGCGAGTTCGCTGGTGGATCGCCCCACGCGGAGCGTGGGGGTACCCAAGGCGTTGCGCAAGGGGGCGTGGGTGCCGCTCGGCTCGAGTGCCGTCGCGGCGCCACGAAACTCGAGGCACATCAGCGCGACAGAGGCGGGACGGAGGTCGCGTGCGGAATGGGTGCGCGCGGTTCGGTGGGCGGGGTAAGGCGGGCGAGGATGTGGTCGGCGATCGAGTGGCTGATGATGATGAACACCGTGGAGATGACGAGCACCATCCATGAGGCGAGGTGTGCCCGCCACAGGCCGTAGGTGGCCACAGTGAGGCCGATGGCGCACGCCGCCGCGACGGTGTGGACCGCTGCGGAGAGGAATCGCTGGCTGCTGCGTATGCGTGTCGGCATTGGGTGGCAGGACTCGACCGGGGCTCGTTGTCAGTGTAGTGGATGTATGGATTTTGGGGAGTCTCGTTTGTTTGGGAGACGGCGTGACAAGTGCGGGACCCAGGTCGTTGATGAGCCACCCCACACGGAGTGTGGGGGTACCCAAGGCACACAAAGAAGAACGACGCCCGGCTTACACCGGGCGTCGTGTGGAGAACTGTGGTCGTCGCTCGCGGCTTACCGCTTGCGCCGGGCGATGATCAGCCCGCCCAGACCCAGCAGCGCCAGGCTGCCCGGCGTCGGGATGTACTCGTAGCACACCTCGACCTCGGCCCCCGCCTGCGTCAGGAACTGCAGGAGCAGGTTGCCCGCACCCGTGCCGCTCGATGTGCCCATCGCCGTCACCGGCAGCGTGATCGTGCCCGCGCCCGTGAAGAGCGCCAGGTCCGCCGCGGCGGTCGTGTCCGTCTGGTTGTCGTCCATCGCCGACAGATTGGCGTAGGTCTTGCCGCTCGTGCCGCCAAAGTCCATCGTCCCGTCGAACGCCGTCGCGCCATCCGACGTGTTCGCCGTCGGGATCACCACGTTCAGCGTCGTGTTGTCCGGGCGGAACAGCGTCACCATCGCCTGCAGCGACATCGTCACCGTCGCCGGCGCCGCATCGAGGCTCTCGAACGCGGCCGAACCCTCGACATTCGCCGACAGCGTGAAGATCACCCGCTGCAACTGGCCCAGGCTCGGATCGAAC
Source organism: Planctomycetaceae bacterium (assembly GCA_040255445.1). GTDB lineage: Bacteria > Planctomycetota > Phycisphaerae > Phycisphaerales > UBA1924 > JBDZUZ01. The sequence continues at coordinate 2,596 of JBDZUZ010000133.1, forward strand.
TTGGGAACCGTGATCGAATCGCTCCAGTTGGTGTTCTGGAGGCTGATCGTGTCGCTGAAGCAGATAACCGGAACGTTGGCCTGAGCCGTGCCAGCGATGGTGGCGACGGCCGCGGCGGCGGCCAGTGCGGAAGCGGTGCGCAGCATGGGGGTCTCTCTCCTCTTGATCGTCTTGTCCAACCCCGGTCGGGGCGGGTCTCGTCTCTTGGCCGCGGGGTGGGGCGGAATCCCACCGTCGCGCTCATCTAAGTGTGTGCCCGGGTCGGGGATGTGTCAACAGCAATCCGGGGGGTACGTGCGGATTCAGCGCGGTCTGAACGGACCAGCCCGCCCCCGCCGCCCCCCCGCTGCCCCCAGACCGCCCCCACACCGCCCCCGCCCGCGGCTTACAGGACGCTCGGAATACCCTCCGATCCCATGCCAGAGGTCATCACACGCTTCGCACCCTCCCCCACCGGCCACCTCCACATCGGAGGCGGACGCACCGCCCTCTTCTGTTGGGCCTTTGCTCGGCGTCACGGCGGCACCTTCCTCCTCCGCATCGAGGACACCGACCAGACCCGCTCCAGCGAGGAATCGACCCGCGGCATCCTCGAAGACCTCGCCTGGCTCGGCATCGACTGGGACGAGGGGCCCCAGTTCACCCCCGCGAGCGGCCCCCTCGCCGGCCGCACACTCGGCGGCGACCCCCGCGGCGTCGGACCCTTCTACCAGGCCCAGCGCGTCGCCGCCTACAACGCCGAGCTCGAGCGACTCGTGAGGTCCGGCCGCGCCTACGCCGCCTTCGAGGGCGCCGCCGAGCTCGATGCCAAACGCGCTGCCGCTGTCGCCGCCAAACAGACCTACCGCTACGAGCGCCCCGCCGATGTCACGCCCGGCGTCTTCAACGAAGCCCGCTGGAAGCGCGCCCAGGCCGGCGAGACACACGTCGTCCGCTTCGTCGCCCCCGCCGATGAAGTCATCGTCCGCGATGAAGTCCTGGGCGAAGTCCGCTACGCCGCCGGCGAGATGGACGACTTCGTCATCCGCAAGGCCGATGGCTTCCCCACCTACCACTTCGCCGTCGTCTGCGACGATGCCGCCATGGGCGTCACACACGTGCTCCGCGCCCAGGAACACCTCAACAACACGCCGCGCCACGTTGCGCTGCAGGCCGCCATGGGCTACCCCACGCCGATGTACGGCCACATGCCCCTCATCTGCAACATGGATGGCTCCAAGATGAGCAAGCGCGATAAGGCCAAGGCCGCCCGCGCCGGGCTCAAGCAGGCGATCCAGAAAGAAGGCGGCAAAGAAGCCCCCGTCATCGAGCGCATCGCCGCGGCAACCGCCGTGCCCGCCGCGGAGATCGAGGCCTTCCTCAAAGGCGACACCGATGCCGTCGAGATCGCGGCCAAGATCGGCGCTGCCCTCGGCCTCACACTCCCCGAGATCGAAGTCCACGACTTCCGCCGCAACGGCTACCTCCCCGGCGCGATCAACAACTTCGTCTCCCTCCTGGGCTGGAACCCGGGCATGAAGACCGACGACGGCAAGGACCTTGAGAAGTTCGACACCGCCTTTCTCGCCGAGCACTTCGGCACCGAACGCATCGGCAAGACCGCCTCGAAGTTCGACCGCGTCAAGCTCGCCAGCTTCAACAGCGATGCGATCAACGCGATGAGCGATGCCGAGTTCGCCCGCGGCTGGCGCGCCTGGCTGCGCGAAGAAGGCACCGGCCCCTACGCCGGCCTGCTCTCGCTCGACGATCAACGCTTCGCCGTGCTCGCCGCGGCGGTCAAACCCCGGGCCAAAACCTACCGCGACGCCCTCCGCCCCGCCGGCTTCGCCCTGCTGGGCGACGACTTCGGCTTCGATGCCAAGGCCGTCGACAAGAACCTGAAAGGCAACGACGGGCTGGGGCTCCTGCGAAAGTTCCGCGCAGGGCTCGACGGCCTCGGCGAATGGACACCCGCCACGATCCACGCGGCGGTGGAGAAGTTCGTCGCCGACCAGAACCTTCCCAACCCCGGCCCGATCGCGCAGGCCGTCCGCGTGGCGCTCACCGGCGCGGGCGTCAGCCCCGGCCTGGGCGAGACCCTCTTCGTGATCGGCCGCGAGCGATCGCTCAAACGCATCGACCGCTGCCTCGCCGAATTCGGCGCGTGATCCACGAATCACACGATGGACCCCTTCGACTGCTACGAAACCTGCGTCCAGTCCCCCGCCCACGTGGCCCGTTTCCTCCGCGCTGTCCACGGCAACCAGCCCGCCGTCCTGCGTGAGGACTTCTGCGGCACCGCGGCCGTCGCGCGGCGATGGTGTCTCGATGCCCAGCGCCGCGGCGAACCCGCCCGCGCCATCTGCACCGACCTCGATGCCGACACCATCGCCAAGGCCCGGAGCCTGTGCCAGCGCGATGGCGTCAGCGAACACATCCGCCTCATCCAGGCCGATGCCCTCGCGCACCACACAGCAGACAGGTCGGCAGAAGACACCGACGCCTGCGACATCGTCTTCATCGGCAACTTCTCGATCGGCTACATCCAGGAGCGCGCAGCCCTCGTGCGCTACCTCGAGCTCTGCCGCAACCGCCTGGGCCGCGGCAACGGCGGTTTCGGCGGCGGCATCATCGCCCTCGATACCTACGGCGGCGCGGGCGCCTGGAAACTCGGCTCCCTCACCCGCAAACACCCCTCCCGCGGCCGCGAGATCGTCCACTACCACTGGGCCCACGAAGAAGCCGACCCGCTCATCGGCGCCGTCGTCAACTCGATCAGCTTCCGCGTCGAGCTCGACGGCGAGATCGTCACGGAGTGGCCCCGCGCCTTCGTCTACCGCTGGCGCCTCTGGTCCATCCACGAACTCCGCGAAGCCCTCACCGAAGCCGGCTTCGCCGCAACCGAGGTCTACCAGGAACTCCCCACCACCCCAACCCAAACCCCGCGGCAGGCCGAATCCCTCGGCGAAGACTGGGTCGTCCTCATCATCGGACGCACATAACCGCGCGTGCCACAGGCTGGCTGCTCTGAGCCAGCCTGTGGAGATCAAGCAACGACTCCGCTCGCGCCAACACCAACCACCATCACGCGAACCCCGCGCAGCACAAGACTGGCCCACCGATCAGCAAACTCCCGACGCCACGAACCCCCACCTCCCCTGCCCCCAACGGGGGCAGCGGGGTGTCGCCACGGGTGGAGCACGACGAGGCTCCGCCGAGTCGTGCGCAACCCGTGGACAGCGATCGCCCCCGCCCCCTCTTGCTCCTTTCTTCCCCTGCCCTGCGAAACCCAGTGGCATCGGCATCCTGCCGATGTGCTCAGCGCCGCTCGCGCAGGCCCACGCACCTCGGACGGGGGCCTGCTCGGCAAGTACCCACGCCCAACCCCCAACCGTCGCTGAAACAACGCAGCGCTGCGCGACCTTCGCGCACGGACCGGCACAACCCCGACGCCACGAACGCCCTTCCCCGCCCGAAGGGCGCACGATGGTTGCCGGTGGCGCAGCGAGGCTCCGCGAGCAAGCCACCGGAACAGACTCACCGCACACCTCCCCTGCCCCCAACGGGGGCAGCGGGGTGTAGCCACGGGTGGAGCACGACGAGGCACCGCCGAGTCGTGCGCAACCCGTGGACAGCGATCGCCCCGCCCTTCTCCTCTCTCTTCCCCTGCCCCGGCACGGGGCAGAGGAATCACGTCCCCACCCTGTGCGCCGGACTCCTCTGTCCCTTCGGGACAGCATCTTCAACTCCACTCGTCCACCTGTGCCCACTCGGGCACGTGCCCCGGCCACCTGTCGAGCTGCCACCCATAACGACTACTGATGACCGAGCCAACCCAGCCCTGAAGAACGACCAATAGCCTCAGCCAGAAATCGGAAAAAGTACTCCACCTCGGCCGGAACCCGCGTGACACCTTCGCAATTCAAGCGGTTACTCTCCATCCACTCGCGAATGCCCGGCAACGCGATCAGGTCTGCCAGTCCCATTCGTACACCATCGGCGTCGTTGTTGATGAACAGTTCGACATGGTACTCCGCCGGCCCGCACCACAGCTCCACGCTGCCGCCTCGTTTGGCCAGTACTGCTACGGTCACGAATCCGTCGTCGCGAAATGTTGCCGGCGGAAACCTGAGCCGCTCTGAATAAATCGACTGCTGGGCAAGCACCGCCTCTTTAAAGGCTTTCTTTGTTTGCATCGACATTCAATGCACCCTGTCGAACCCGGTTGCACCCGCGCTCAACCCACAGGTATGGCCGCAAAGCCGGCCAGACCTGTGCCACCCAAGACCACCTCACCCCGGCGGATCATCCCGCAGCGATGCCGCGATCGAAACCTCCTGCAGCCGCACACTCGCCTGATCCAGCTCGTTCTTCGCCGCGTACATCGCGTTGGGATCAACACTCCGCCAATCCCCGATCGCCCTGCGCACGAACTCTTCCAGCGTCGCGATCTTCGCCTTCAGTTCATCCCGATACCCAGGCTCCAGCCGGTCTTCAAACCTGCCCAGCCGCTCGCCGATCCACTTGAGGTCCAGCTTGCTGTTGGTAATGAGGTCCACCACGCGGTGCCGCGTCATGTCGTCCTTCGCGTGCGTGATCGACTCCGCCTCGATCCGCTCGATCTCTTCATTCGTCAGCCCGTGATTCGGCACCACCTGCAGCGACGACCGCTTCCCGCTCCGCCGCTCGTGCGCGGTGACATTCAGCACACCGTTCGCATCAACGAGGAACTCGACATTGATCTGCGGAACACCCGCCGGCATCGGCGGCAGCCCGCGCAGGAAGAACTCGCCGAGCTTCCTGCAATCCTCCGCCATCTCCCGCTCGCCCTGGAACACGGTAAATCGAATCGATGTCTGTCCATCGACGGACGTCGAGAAGTGCTCCGTCGCCCGCGCCGGCACCGTCGAGTTCCGCACCACCAGCTTCGCCACCGCCCCGCCCACCGTCTCGATCCCCAGGCTCAAGGGGATCACATCCAGCAGCAGCGCATCGCGGTTCGCCCCGCTCAAGATCGATGCCTGCACCGCCGCGCCCAGCGCAACGACCTGATCCGGATCGATCGCCGTGTACGGCTCGATCCCAAACACCTCGCCCACACGCTTCCGCACCAGCGGCACCCGCGTTGAACCCCCCACCATCACCACCGCATCGATCGCCGCGCCCTCGAGCTGACCCGCCGCATCCCTCAATGCGGCCTTGCACCGCTCCAGCGTCCTCTCCACCAGCGGCGCGATCATCGCGTCGAACTCGCCCCGCGTGATCTCCCGCCCGTAGATGACGCCCCCGCCAGCATCGATCCGCACCGAGGCGGTCTCGTGCTCGCTCAAGCGGATCTTCACCGACTCCGCGAGCTGCACCAGCGCGCGCCGCGTCTCCGGCGGCAGATTCAGATCCCCCGGCTCTTTGAGGCCCATCAACTCCGCGATCTCCCGCCGGAACATCGATACGAGCAGATGATCGAAATCATCACCGCCCAGGTGCGTGTCCCCGCTCGTCGCGATCACCTGATAGAACGCGGGCCCGCCGCTCTGCCCGTCCGCCCCCTCCTCCGCCGGCGTCAGCCGCAGGATCGACACATCGAACGTCCCGCCCCCCAGGTCGTACACCGCGATCGTGCCGTTCGTCAGCCGGTGATCATCTTCCGCGCGATCAGTGCCGAGCCCGTACGCCAGCGCCGCCGCCGTCGGCTCGGGCACGATGCGCACCACCTCCAGACCCGCCAGCCGACCCGCCGCCCGCGTCGCCTGCCGCTGCGCATCATCGAAATACGCCGGCACCGTCACCACCGCCTTGCGCACTTCCCGCCCCAACGCCTTCTCCGCCTGCTCCTTCAGTGCACCCAGCACCCGCGCCGACACTTCCTCCGGCGAGAACTTCCTGACAACCTCACTGCCATCCGCGCGCTGCAGCATCACCGCCACCCGCGCGTTCCCGCGCTCCCCCGCCACCACCTCGTACGACAGATACCCCAGGTCCGCCTTCGCATCCTCCAGCGACCGCCCCATCAACCGCTTCACGCTGCTGATCGTCGTCCGCGGAAAATCGACCGACTCCCGCCGCGCATCATGCCCCACCACCGCGCGCACCCCGCCCCCATCACCCCCACCCTCACCCAACTCAAACCGCACCACACTCGGCAACAGCGCCCGCCCCGCGCCATCCACCAGCACCCGCGGCCCGCGTTCATCCGCCACCGCGACCAGGCTGTTGGTCGTCCCCAGATCGATCCCGACGATCGTCTCGCGCTTGCTCTCACTCACGGTGCCGTCATCCACGCAAGATCCCGCAGATGCGCCGCCACCGCCGCGGCCGCCCCCGCGCACGCCGACTCCGCATCACTCAGATCACACGTCCGCGTCGAGCGCCGACCCTCCGCCGCGATCGACAATTCCGCCGCGGGCTCCGTCTGCGTCCGCGGCATAGCGCCGCCAGCCCCAAACGCCCCCGGCGTCGAGAGCCCCAGACCATCAATGTGCCGCCACACCGCATCCACCTGATCACGCGTCAACTGCCGCACGATCGGCGGCACCCGCGATGCCGGCCCGCGGTCCCCCACCGCCACCCGCAGCGACCCATCCGGATCGAGCACATACCACGCCGACTGCAGGTTCGTCGCCGCGGCCTTCGGCCCCGTCCCCACGATCGCCAGCGACAGCGAGAAGTCCGCCGGCGCGACCGACTCAGCGCGGAAATCCCCCGCCCGCGTCTCCCGCGAAGCCCCGCAGCCAGACCCGCACACCAACCCCGCGGCGACCAACCCCGCCGCCGCCGCCACCACCACGCTCTTCATCATCCGTTGCATGACCGCACGGTAGCGGCCTCCCGCCAACGCGGCACACCCGCCCCACCCCCGCGGCACAGGCGGCCCGCCTGTGATCAGCGTCGCAACCCGCCGCCGCCCCACCACCACGCAGCACCCGCTCTCACCCCCCACCACTCCACCCACCGCGCCTCCCGGTATCCTCCCCGCCAGAACCCCGGAGCCGCGCCCCATGCCCGACCTCTCCAAACCCGAACGCACCCGCCGCCGCATCTGGCTGTGGCTGTACATCTTCTGTTCTATATGGTTCGGCATCGGCCTCCTGCTCGCTGGATTACCAATCATCGGCGCCGCCTTGGACCGCAACGGGTACCAGCTCTTCCAACTCGATGGCGGCGTTACCTGGGAGCGAGTGGTCGTCACCATCGCCGCGCAGAGCCTGTGGACGCTCGGCGCGCTTTGGTTGCTCTCCATCGTGCCGGCGCTCACCATGCGTCGGTTCTCGCGCGGGCGTGCCGCCGCGCCCTGGTCCATCATCGTCTGCCGCGCCATGCTCGCCGCCGCGGCGATCTGCGCGGTCAGCGTGCTGCTCGTCGGCGTCATCGAGAAGCGCCACCCCGATCAGCTCTCCGCGATGAGCTACGACGAAAGCGAACCCATCCTCCTGATGTCGATCGCGGTCGCCGTGCCGGCGCTCGCCGTCCTCCTCCTCGCCCGACTCATCCCCACCGGACGCGACCCCGGCCAGTGCCGCGCCTGCGGCTACGACCTCCGCGGCGTCGCATCCGACACATGCCCCGAGTGCGGCGCACCCCGCCCCACCGCCACCGCCTCGCCCGCGCGACCGCCCCTCACCTTCCGCCGCATCGCCTACGCACTCACCATCCACACGCTCGCGCTCCTCGGCATCGTCGTGCTCCTCGACCGCATCTGGCCACAGGGCCGTCTCGAGCGTGAAGCCGTCGAGTTGGTCAAGGGGACGGAAGGGCAGCTCAAACGCCTCCGCGAATCTCGCGGCAACACGGGCCTCCGCGAGCACTTCTACAGCGCAGCTCTCGGCAACGACGGCAGCATCTTTCTGCTCTTCGACAAGGCAGACCGACTGCTCGAACTGCGCGTGCGCCCGCCCGGCGCTCCCGCCCGATGGATCTTCACCCGCGACATCGACTACCCCGAACGCTGGGTGCTCGAAGTCGCCAGGCAGGAGCTCGACCCGCAGACCAACACGCTCCGCACGCTCAGCAGCTACCTCGACAACAACGCCGACGGCATGCCCGAGCAGCTCCTTTTCGCCGCCCCCCACGACCTCCGCATCATCATCCCCCCCATCGACCTCGACCCCACCGAGCTTGATCCCACCGACCCCGACCCTTCCGACCCCGACCCCACCAACCCCGACTGATCCCCACTCAGTCCTCAGCACTCAGTCCTCAGCACTCAGTCCTCAGCACTCAGTCCTCAGTCCTCAGTCCTCAGCACTCCC
>JBDZUZ010000282.1:0-2201 GCA_040255445.1 Planctomycetaceae bacterium
CCGACAGCAACGGGGCTGCATCCGGCGTGCCGCCGCGCAGCACCGCTTCGCGGTGTCGCAGGGCGTGGGCCGTCTGGTCGAGACGCAGACCGCGACGCCGAACCCGACGCCGAGCGGTGAGCCGGAGTGGGCCCGCCGGTTGCTCGAGCGGCTGGAATCCAAGCCCGCGGCCGCGGCCGGCGGCGACGGGATCACCGTCCGCGACCTGATCCCGATGATGATGCAGATGATGCAGCCGCGGGAGTCGCTGTCGCTGAAAGACCTGCTCCCGCTGCTGATGAACCGATCACCCGCGACCGAGCTCGCAGAGCTGATGCGGGTGGCCCGCGACGCGGCGGACAGTGTGGCCCCGTCGCGGGGCGGCGACGACGGCGGCACGCTCGGTGCGCTCGCACCCTATCTGCCCCAGCTGCTCGAAACCTTCGCGAAGGCCCCGCCGTCGCCGCCTCCGGCCCCGCGTGCGGCCGCGACGACTCCGACCCCGGCTCAGACGCTCCCCGCGGCTCCGGCGGTTCCTACGCCGCTCCCCGGCCCGATCCCGCCCTTCCTCGGCGCTGCACGCATCGCGGCGATGGTGCGGAACCTGATGGCGTCGGGGATCCCCGTCGAGGCTCTCGACGACAAGACCATCTCTCGCCTGGCGGGCATGTTCGCGGCGACGCTGGCGGAGGAGGGCGAAGACCCTGAAACGATCGCGGGCGACTGGGACGCGGCCGAACTGGCCGATGCTCTCTGCGCGTACGCGGAAGATCTCGCACCGATGAAGGAAGCACTTCGCCGCGTGGGCGAGGCCTTCATCGAGCGTTACTTTGTGGGCGATGAGGTGTCCGACGATGTTGACTCCTGAGTTTGTGACCATCCCGACCAAGGACGGCCCGGTGATGGTGCGGCGTTCATCGGTGCAGATGATCGGCCGCGGTCCGCAGGTCGGGATCACCATGCTCGGCGTCGCCGGGCTCGGTGGCCCGGTGCTGGTCGGTGCGGATCTCTCGACCGTCGTTCAGCTGGTGACGGGTGAGAAGCCGCCCTCACCCGATGCACCAGGTCAGCTGCGACTGGTGACGCCCTCGGACAACTGATCGGAGGAATGATGCTCGGACGTGCGATCTACGGACTCGATGTGCGGCTGCCCCTGGCGGATGGTGATGCGGGCACGATGCAGACGCTCGCGGCGATGCGTGCCGTCATCCATGACGCGGCCGAGTCCGCGCACGTTCGAGGGATCGCGGCGGGGCTTGCCGCAGGGAAGTGGACCGGCCGCGATGTGGCCGATGCCGTCTTCTACTGGGTCAAGCCCCGCTGCCGATTCCAGGCGGACCCGCCGGGCGTCGAGCACCTTCGACATCCGCACCAGTTGCTGTCGGAGATCTCCGCCGCGGGCGTTGCACTCTGCGACTGCGACGATGTCTCGATGTTGACCGCGGCGATCCTCACCGCGGCGAACCTGACCGCGGTCCTCACCGTCTGTGCTCGTGAGCCGGGCCCCTTCGAGCACGTGTACACCGGCGTCCTGATCGGCGGCGAGCGGTACGCCCTTGATCCGCAGGAGTTCGCATCGCCGGGCGAGGAAGCACCGGCGGTGCGTCGTCACACCATCCGCGTATGACCAGCTATCCGAAGCTCCGGGAAGTGCGCAAGCGGTGTCGGCCCTCGGCCGTCGTCGTGTACACCGTGCTGTGCGACCGGATCAACGACGGGGACCGCACGCTGTCGATCGCGGAGATCTCCCGCGACGCGGCGTGTGGCCGGACCGCGACGCGTCGAGCGCTCGGATCGCTGGTGATGCTGGGCTTTGTCTCGAAGCTCGACGGCCGCGGCGTCAAGGCCCGGTACAACCTCAACTGAGGCGAAGTGGTCGAAACGCGACCACCCCCTAGCGGCCGCGGCGGCGGCTGTCGATGCTTCATGCACGATGAGGCGTCTACGCGTTCCGGCAAAGCTCGGTCTTCCCGTCATCCTCGGTTCGATGCTCAGCGGCTGCGGGTATCTGCTCGCACCCGCTGTTGACCCGAACGGAAACGAGGTCGGAGCCGCAGCGCACGTGCGCATCGCAAACGCGGTCGCCAAATCGGTTGCAGAGCAGGCCGCGAGCATCGCGACGGCCGCGGATGGTGAGGCCTTCGGGAAGATCGCGGACCTGCTCGTGCAACAGTCGATCGCGACCGATGCCCGGCTCGATGAGCTCGCGAAGAGGGACGGCG
>JBDZUZ010000283.1:0-2198 GCA_040255445.1 Planctomycetaceae bacterium
GGCCGAGCAAGTCGTCGCCGATGCGGTTGCACTCGAGAACGCGGGCGCGGCGATGCTGCTGATCGAGGCGGTGCCCGATGAGGTCACTAGGCGGGTGCTCGATGCGACGAGTGTGCCGCTGATCGGGATCGGCGCCGGGACAGAGTGCCACGGTCAGGTGCTGGTGCTGCAGGATCTGCTGGGGCTGACCGACCGGCCGCCGCGGTTCGCGGACCCGGTGGCGCGGATGGGCGAAGCGCTCGTCAACGCTGGTTCGGAGTGGGTGAAGCGGGTCGCGGAGCGGAGGATCGGTGGGGAGCGGTACCGGATGAAGGGCGAGGCGGGGGTGAACGTGGGTGGTCAGGCGGGGGGTGACGGGTCCGGGGTCGGCGGCATCCGAGAACGTGGCGCGGGCGAAGCCGCTGGCGGAGCCGGACCGGGCCCGGCCCGGGCGCATCGGGCGAAGATCGCCGATTGATGTGTTCGGGGCGGGCATCTGGAACCGGCGGGGCGGGCGGGCCGATAGGTTGTGGTCGGAATATGGCCGCTCGCCGCGGCCTTCGTGCCGGGGGGCGGAGGGACGTCGGGGGCTCGGGAGGACTTGGATGCGTCGATTTCTTTCCTACGGGCCCGCGATCGTCGTGCTGATCACCGCGCTGGCGGTGCTGGCGGTGGCGCCCAACGCGATCCGCGCGATCAACTCCGCCGAGGTCCGCGCTCAGATCCTCCTGGCGCAGCAATCACTCGATGACGACGACATTCTGGAGCGGCTCAACCAAGCGACGCGGAACATCGCGCTCGCGGTCGAGCCTGCCGTGGTACATATCCGCGTCTTCGGGACCGATGCCGCACGCGGCCAGTTCCGCGGCTCGATGGGCAGCGGCTGGGTGTTCGACGATCGCGGGCACATCATCACCAATGCGCATGTGGTCGAGGGTGCTCGGGCCGTGCGGGTCGAGTTCGCCGATGGCCGCATGAGCGAGGCCGAGATCGTCGCGACGGATCCGCCGACCGATGTCGCGGTGCTGAAGGTTGAGGCCGGTTCGCATCTGCACCCCTTGCGGCGGGCGACGGGCGAGCAGCCCTTCAAGGGCGACCGCGTGTTCGCGTTCGGCTCTCCATTCGGCTTCAAGTTCTCGATCACCGAAGGGATCATCTCGGGCCTGGGCCGCTCGGCGTCGTCCGCGTTCGGGATCCCCGGTATCTCGAATTACATTCAGCACGATGCGGCGGTGAACCCGGGCAACTCGGGCGGGCCGCTGGTTGACATCCGCGGCCGCGTCATCGGCATGAATGTCGCGATCGCGACGGCGGACCGCGCTGCGGGCGGCACAGAAGGTCAGTCGGCGGGCATTTCCTTCGCGATCCCGCTGGCGACGATCGAATCACGCGTTACCGCGCTCATCAGCGGCGAGCCCATCATCCCCGGCTTCCTGGGGATCGAATTCGCCCCGGGCACAGCGAGCGTCGACGGCGGGCGCGGTGTCCGTGTCGAGCGGGTGACATCGGACGGCGCGGCCGCGGCGGCGGGTATCCGCGTCGGCGACATCATCACCGAGATCAATGGTCAGTCGATCCTCAACGGCGATGTGCTGCGGGCGATCGTGAGCACTTCGCGCCCGGGCGAGGACTTGCTGCTGCGGGTCTATCGCGATGGCGAGCTCACGGATGTCACCGTCACTCTGGGCCAGATGCCGATGGAGCTGCGGGCGCGGCAGTACCAGCCGCTCTTGTTGATGCGCTTCGGCCTCATGCTCGATGAGAGCATCGATGGCCCGGTGATCCGTGGCGTGCTGCCCGACGGCGTCGCGGCCGCCGCGGGGTTCGAGGCGGGGCAGCGGGTCCTGAGCGTCGCCGGCGCATCGGTCGACAGCGTCGCATCGACGATGGCCCAGCTTGTCGACAACGGGCTCTTTTCGGGGCGAAGCATCGATATCGTGGTCGCCCCGACCGATGGAGATCGCGTCGGCGAGCCGCGGACGATCAGGCTGGGGCGGTGAAGCCATTCGCCCGCCAAGGCGCACGGTTTACGGCTGCTGCGCACCGGAGCCGTTCGCGGCCGCTGCGCCCGACCTGCTGATACGCACCACGGCCTTCGTGCCAAACGGCGGCACCACCGCCTTGTTCGCGATCCAGTGCGGGTCCTCGATGCCCGAATCGGGGTTGAAGAGGTAACTCCAGCCAATGGTTTCGCCGCCGAAGGTGGTGAGGCCGCGCTG
>JBDZUZ010000134.1:0-10748 GCA_040255445.1 Planctomycetaceae bacterium
GCTACGCGAAGCGCCCCGGCGGTTTCACCGCGACCGCGTACGGCGAACCGTTCGATGCGCTCATCGTCGGTGATGTCGCCGCGGCGCCCGGCCACGCCGGTGGCGGGTCGAAGGTCTCCTTCTCGCTCCAGCCCCGCTGGAAGCTCCCGATCATCTTCGCCGTCGTCATCATCCTCACGATCTGGCCGGGCATCTGGCTCACCGATTCGATGCTGCGGACCTATTTCCCCGCCTACGACTTCCCCACATGGGTCTGGTACCTGCCGCTGACGATCCTGCCGCTTCCCTGGATGCTTGTGCGCATGGTGCGCCGATCCCGCGCGGCCAACGCGCAGTCCGTGCGGGAGCTGCGCGAGGCGATCGCCGCGGCTCTCCCCGCCGCGGCCGCCTGAACAGCACACCCCTGAACCAGCCGAAGGCGGGCCGCTAGCGTGTGGTCGATCGACGACCTGGTCGCGATCGCCGCGGCCGCGCTCGAATCCGCCGCGGCGGATCTCGATGCGGAGCAGTCGGTCTACGGCCTCGACGCCCGCGCCGAGCTCGCGCTGCACCCGACCATCTGCGATGCCTTCCGCGATGCCGAGTACATGGTGCACCGCGAGCAGCCCTACCCGGGCGAGGTCGTCGCGGGCCGCAAACGGACCGCGCGGGACCGCTGCGATCTCGTGCTGACGCCCGCGGGCGTGCCGCTGCGCGATCCGGTGGCGGAGGCAACGACGATCGCGGAAGCACAGGGGACTCTGTTCGCCGCGGCGGCGGAGGCGGAAGCTGCGGAGGGCGATTTCGAAGGCGCCACCAGCGAAGAAGCGTTCTGGCTCGAGATCAAAACAGTCGGCCAGTACACCTTCACGACCGGCGTGCCCGGCCCGAACCGCGCGTACTCATCGGAGCTCACCGCCCACCTCGCAACAGACCTGGCGAAGATCGCCAACGAGCCGCGGATCATGCACGGCGGGCTGCTGCTGGTGCTGTTCACCGCGGATGAAGCCGTGGCGCGGCACGATCTGAACATCGCGGTAACACGCTGCCTCGATCGGGGCATCTCGCTACGGATGCCCGCCGCGGCGGGGTTCGCGATGACGGACCGCATCGGCAACGCGTGGTGCCATGTCGCGCTGATCCCTACACGCGGCGGGTTGGACACGCCGGGCGCATGACCGCGTTTCGCGGCCGATTTCCATCAAATCACGGCACATTCATGCGACGCTCATCAACGCGTTCAAGGGTGTCGTATCGGGCAACGGAGGTCGCGTTCGTGATCGCCGGCCCACGCCAGGGGGCGCGGTCAGGATCGCGCCCCGAGTAGAACGATTGAGTATCGCAGGAGGACAACATGAAACGCACGATGAAGAGCATTCTTTCCCGACGCCGTCGCTGGACGCTGGCGCCGATGCTTGCCGCTGCGGCGGGGCTCGCCGTCGCGGTGCCGATGCAGGCCCAGACGCAGGACGGGACGCAGGACCGGAACCGCGATCGCAACCAGGATCAGCGCGAAACCCGTCAGAGTGATCGCCAGGAGCGTCGCACGATTACCGCCGAAGGGCTGGATATCGAGTATCGCGACATCAACCAGCGCGACGACTGGAGCAACGACGAGTACGAATTCGAACGCGGCGAGGGCCTGCACGAAGAAGAGTGGTACGACCCCACCGACTGGTTCAACGACGATGAGACACGCGGCGTGACCTACGAGCGGGACGACTGGGGCTACGACTACGACTACTACGACGACGACCGCTACCTGGGCAACCGCGAGAGCTACGAGTGGTCGCCGGGCGAGGGCTACCACGAGGAAGAGTGGTACGACCCTTCTGACTGGTTCAACGACGACGGCCAGGTGAGTTACGACTACGACGATTGGGGCTACGACTACTACGACGACAACTATCGCGCAGGATACGACTACTGGGACAGCCCGTACGACAACGACTATCCCGCAACAACCTACCGCGACTGGGACTACTACACCGACGAGGACGACCCGCTCGATTACGACTACTGGGACAGCCGCTACGACTACGACTATCGGGCGCAGCGCGACCGGATGAGTGATCGCAACTACGGCGATCGTCCCACAACACACATGACGAACAGCACCTTGAGCGGCCGCCTGGACGGCTGGCAGAAGCGGAACCTGCAGGGCCAGCGCGATTCGCACACGCTCGTCAAGATGCGCCTCGAGAACGGTCGCTCGGCGATCGTGAATCTCGGACCGAACGTCGAGCTCTCGCGGCTCAACCTGGACCGGGGCGACCGGATCCTGGTGAAGGGCGATCGCGGCCGGATCGACGGCAAGCAGGTGCTGATGGCCCAGCGGGTGCGGATCGATGACCGCACCATTCGCATGAACAACTGGGATCCCAAGGCGTCCGATCAGCGTCGCAGCGCCGATGCGCAGCGCAACCGCAGCGCCACCCGCGATCAGTACTACAACCAGAACCGGTCGGACTGGTACACCCAGGACCGAGATCGTGCGCGCACGCAAGCGAGCTCAGCGCAGCTCCGCGGCCAGCTCGACGGCTGGCAGAAGGTCAGCCTGAACGGCGAGCGCGATGACCACACGCTGGTGCGCCTGCGTCTCGAGGATGGCACCTCGAAGATCGTGAACCTGGGGCCGAACGTCGAGGTCTCGCGCCTCGACCTGGACCGGGGAGACCGCATCGCGGTGCAGGGTGTCCGCGGCAGCATCGACGGCAAGTCCGTCATCTGCGCGAAGCGTGTCAAGGTAGGCGACAAGGTCGTCCGCATGAACAACTGGGATGCGAGGAAGTCGGGCGATAACTGGAGCCCGGACAAGGATGAACGCGGCTCGGATGCACGCGATCGGACCATGGATCGGAACCAGTCGCGGACGGCCGCGATGGACCGCAACCGTGAGAGTTCCGACCGCGAGGCCGACCGCCGCGCGATGCAGCGCGACACCGTCGACCGCATCGTGAGCGAGTGGCCCGCGGAGTCCCGCAAGGCCGCGGAGCGCATGATCAAGGCCTACGGCGAGCCGGATGCGGCGTCGAAGCTGCGTCTGACCTGGCTCAACAAGGGCCCGTTCGTCAAGACCATCGTGCACAAGCAGCCGGTCGAGCACAACTTCCCCGCACCGCACAAGGATGTCCTCGAGCAGTTCGTGAACTACAAGGTGCCGGCCGACAAGATGGACGAGCTCGCGAAGTTCGACGGCTCGATCATCGTCTTTCGCACGGACGGCCTGATGTCGGCCCGCTGCCACAAGGAGGACATGAACATCCTGGCGCTGAACCTCGCGGATCAGGTGATACAGGGCGAGCGGACGTGGCAGGAGGCCCGCGACAAGTTCACGCAGGTCGCGACCGCGTACCAGGACGGTGACCGTCCGGAGATCACGCAGCGGCTGGCGTTCGACTCAAAGTCGAGCAACAGCAGCGAGGCGAACCACGCCGACGGTGACCGTCGAGCCCAGCGCTGACGCTGAGTTGACGAGTTGACTCCTTTCGACGGCGCCCGCCCCGCCACTTGGGGCGGGCGTTGTTTCGCGCCCGTGGGGAGCCTCAAGCAACGCAACGGGGAGCGGCGACTGCCGCGGCGGACGCTCAGTCATCCACGATGTCAATCGGACGGAGCCGGATCGAGGGGCAGGCCTTGGCAATCCACAGTGCCACATCACGCGAAACGACGATCATGTGGCTGCGGCGATCGAACAGGAGGTACTCGGCGGTGCGAGCGAAGTCGAACCTCCCGATGCGGTCGAGGTCGGCCCGGCGGTAGGGCAGGACGACGTCACTCCAGCCGGGTTCGCGGACGTGTACAGGACCCTGGATCGGACCGTTGACCACTTTCCCCAGCTGGGTGAACTCGAGCCGCTCGCGCACCAACGGTGGCAACTCAATCGTCGGCGCCAGTTCCCAAAGAGGCGGCTCACCATCAACCGGCACGGGATCGGCGTCCGGATCATCGTCAGGCCGCCGCTCGTACACCATTGGAAGGACACCAAAGCCGATGGCTCCCGTGGTTCGGAATTGCTCGACCACCGGGGTCTTCAGGAAGAACACGACGCCCTCACAGATGATGGGGTCTATCTCAGCGAAGTCTGTGCAGTCCCAGGCGATAAGACCGTCGGGCCGGACGCGTGAATCCAGCTCATACGTTGGCGGTCCTCCGGCCATCCAGACATACTCCGCCGCCTCGATATCCTCGCTATCGAAGATCCGGTGCGGCGACAGGAAGAACGGCCGCATCGAACCAGTCGGAGCGTGGTACGGATCACCGCCCGCTGCCGCCGCTTCAGCGAGCGGGCCGTGCAGTTCGGGGAGCCGGGAACGGTCGGCCCATAGCCGGAAGGACCAAGGGCCGAGGCTGTCGGCTGTTTCGCCCGCGAGAAGACCTTTGACAGTGTCCATCATCAACGGAAATGCCGGCGATCGACCGTTCAACTCGATGTAAATGCAGACTCTCATCAGAGGCCGTAGTCGGTGAGGCTGGTACTGCTGGCGGGGGAGCGCACCGGACCCGGTCGCGCGAGTGTACTCTGGGCACCGACGGGTGTTGGTGGCAGCGACTCATTCATCGACAATCTCGACCGGCCGGAGTTCGATCCAATGGCAGTTGTCGTTGATCCAGAGCGCGATATCTCGCGGGCTGGCACGAGTTGCGCCTCTACTCGAGGCCCTGCATCATCTCAATGACCTGGAGGTCGGCGATGTAGTAGCCCTCGCGGCGCAGGACCGCGGCGGCGGGACGGAGGGTTTGGAGGAACGCCGCGAACTCCTCGGGTCCGGTCTCCCATGAGATCGACACCATGCACTCGCCAGGCGCGAAGACCCACCGCTCGATCCGGTCTTCCGGCGCACGGAGCTCGATCTGGTCGGCGAACTCCGACCAACAGAGGGACGGATCGGCCGCCGCGACCAGCCGCGCGAGACGCCGAGCTTCCTCGGCGGAGATCGGATGGACGGGGTATCCCTCCTCCTCCTCGATCAGACCCTGCGCGAGAAGCATCACGGAGCGACCCACCTCCATCAAATCGTCAGATGGATCAACGGGGCGGAAGAGGTGCATTTCGTTCGACATAAGGTACTGCTACTGAAGTGAGGCGGGGCCGGCCTCGGGTCCGGGTTCGATGATGTGTACCGGAACGCAGGACACATCGATACGATTGCGGAGGAAGATCTCCCGGTGGAAGCGGCCGGAGATCACGATGAACGGCCAGTATACACGCTCATCGTGCTGCTCCCAGGTATACGCCATGTCGACGTTACCGATCGAATCGATCAACGAGCGAGGATAGATCAGCCGAGCATCATCCATGCCCGGGCTCTGCATCAGCCCGAACCGGCTTCCCGGCGGCAGCGGCTCGTTGCGAACGGTCCTTCGTTCGATTGATCCCGCCGGCATCGGCGGCAGCGTTGTCCGCGGGACGGGCTCCCAGAGCGGAACACGCAGACCGCCGCGACCGGCCCACGACTCAATGCGGACTTCACGGAAGTCGATGCCGCGAATAGGGGGACTGACCGATTCCACCTCGCTGCGAAGGTCGTCCCGCATGGCGATTCGGTCTGAGAACACACCGACACAACGGGCCGATCGTTTGAGAGAGGCCTCTCGCACATGTACTTGGCCGTGAAATCCGAGGTGTGAGTTCCCCTCGATACGCACCTCGCGCGTTCCAGAAAGCCACAGCCACTCCGCACAGAGGCGATCTGCGTCGGAATATTGAAAACGTCGCCATACGCGGCAGTAGGCTTTTGGCCTTCGAGCCAGATCGTACTCGGCCGGCGTGATACGTTGGATCCCGAGGCTCTCAATGTACTCGAGGAGCCTCGCCGCGAAGTCACCCTCCTCCGGAGCAAGGACTTGATGATCAGGAGACATTATCACGCGGCCCTCTGATTCCCGCAGAAGCCATCGCCTCACCTCCTCTAGAGCATCTTCGCAGGACATGATCCACACCTGAAGGATCTTCTTCATGGATAATTCACCGGAGGGTTGCGGAGCCAGGAGTCAACCATACGACCAATCTCAGAATACGATATACTGTCGCTCGTGCCGTACATCCGCTGCATTTCATCGTAGGCCCTACGAATTGCGTCGCGAATACCGGCAGCGTCATCGTATTCAACGGTGGGTGGCACACCTACGCCACCTCATCGCTCATAGAACTCCGAAGTGTCCGTGCCCCGGGGTCGAGGCTTTGCGAGTCCCCGGGGTTGAGCGTACCCACAAACCGGGATCAGGCTGATCGGCGGGCAGACGTGACCCGGGTGTGGAAAACCGACCCTCAGCCAGCCGTCGTCGCTTCCCGCAACCCCGCCACCTCCTCGATCGCATCCGCCGCGTTCGCCGCGGCGTGTTCCCCGGCAAACTGATTGACGATCGCATCAAGCGCGGCGATCTGGCGCGAGCGCTCAGCCGAATCCACAATCAGCTTGTCCGCCAGCCGCACGATTGCCCCCGGGCCGCCGAAGTGAGGGATCAACTCGGGGATCTCCCGCTTCGCCGCGATCAGGTTCGGCAGCGAGAAGATCCGCGTCGAGAGCACCACGCGGGCCAGCAGGAAGAACAGCGGATTGCTCTTCTTATAAAAGATCACCATCGGCCGCCGCTGCTTGGCGACCTGCAGCGTCACCGTGCCGCTCTTGACGACCGCGATCTGGCACCAGTACACCACCGCATCCGTGTCCGCGGCCTGGATGCTCAGCCCCTCGGGCCAGCCGCCATGCTCATCCGCCATCGTCCGAAGCAACTTGGCCGTCCGCTCGCCCGTCGCCGCGACCACGCCCGCCGCGCCGGGATGCCGGGCCTTGAGCTGCCGGAATACACCCAGCAGCAGCGGGAAGTTGCGGCGGAGTTCATCCGGCCGCGAGCCGGGCATGATCGCAATCCGCGGCTCGCCCGCTCCGAAGCCCGCGCTCCGCCGCTTCAGGTCCGCCTCGTCCAGCGGCTCATCGAAGAGCATGTGCCCGATGTACCGAGCCGGCACCTCGCGCTTCGTAAAGAACCGCTCCTCGAACGGCAGCAGGCAAAGCACCAGGTCGGTCAACCGCCGCAGCTTGTGGATCCGCCACCGCCCCCACGCCCAGATCTGCGGGGCGACCAGGTGAACGATCTTCGCCCCGTGCCGCCGCGCGATCTCGCAGATGGGAAAGTTCGCCGCGGGCGAATCGACAGGCACATGGACCGTCACCGGGTTCGCCGCCATCCACGCATCGATGCGGCCGTTGATCCGCTGATGCTCGCGGATCTTCGCAAGACCCGGCATGCCCATCACCGCATCGTCGCCGGTGCGTTCGATGATCTCCGCCCCCGCCGACTCCATCCGCGGCCCGCCCCAGGCGACGATCTTGAGGCCCGGGTGCCGCCGCCGAAGCTGCGCAATCACAACCGAGGCGTGGTCATCCCCGCTGGGCTCGAAAGCAGTAAACAGCAGCGTGGGTCCGCCGCCGCCCGCGATCGCCGCGGGCGCATCACTCCCGCCGGCCGCGCCCTGCCGCGGCGGCTCGATCCGGCTCTGGACTGGTGCGGAGGTATCACCCACGTTGGAAGACTCAAGCCGTGCCCGCGTAGGGAGTCAATGGCGACGCGGGGAAGAGACCGATTCGGTTGCTGAACATGGCAGGTCATGCCGCCGCGTGCGCGGCCTGCCGATCAAAGCCCCGCCGCCTCGAGCCACGCCGAGGGCTTCTGGTCCATCGCCATCGCGATCGACACCATCGACTCGAGCGAGGGCAGGTGCGCGCCACGCTCGATCGAACTCAGCTGGCTCACCGAGACACCCGATGCCTCGGAGAGGTCCTTGAGCGTCCAGCCGCGTTCGGTGCGGGCCAGCCGGATCTGGCGGCCGAGCTCGACGCGGAGGCGGTCCTGCGGCCGCTCGCCCAGACCCAGCGATGACACCGCCTGCGCGAAGGCCCGCCGCAGATCGGCCATCGAGAACGGCTTGGAGATGTAGTCGAAGACGTCCTGCTTGAACGTCTGCCGCATGCTGTCCATGCTCGGATAGCCGGTCACCACGATCACGCAGAGCTTGTCCCAGCGGCGGCGGATCTCTTCGAGAACCTCCTCGCCGTTGTGACGGCCCATCTTGATATCGAGCAGCACCAGGTCGGGCAGCCGCGATTCACATTCGGCGAAGAACTCATCGGGCGTGGCGCAGACGCGGACCTCGTGGCCGTCCCCTTCGAGAACGGATTTGAGGTACTGACGAAAATCCGGATCATCATCGAGCGAGACCACCGACAGCGCCGGCCCGTCCCACGTCGCGTTCTGATCTGGCTTGCTGTGCGCCACCGTCATTCCTTCGACGCTCCCTTCCCGTCCGTGCCCGGCACATCCGTGCCCGGCCCCGCAGGCGGCGTCGAGACGCCATCCTCAGCCCGCGGCCCGGTCGCCTCGACCGGCAGCAAGACCTCGAAGACCGCCCCGGACATATCCCGCCGGTTCCTCCCAAGGATAACGCCCCCGTGCTCCCGCACGATCCCCTCCGCCACCGCAAGGCCCAGCCCCGTGCCGCGGCTGTCGAGGCGGGTCGAGCGAAACGGCTCGAACAGGTGCGGCAGAACCGAGGCATCGATCCCGGGGCCGTTGTCGGTGATGGTCAATGACGCCCAGCGGCGTCCCTCGCGGATGAGCACCTCGCACTCCACCTCGACCACGCCCCCCACCACGCGCGCCGGAGCGCCCCCCGCAGAGACAGCCCGGCCTTCACGCACCGCCGGGCTGCTCGCTTCCGCGGCGTTGCGCAGAAGATTCACCAGCACCTGCACCACTCGGTCGACATCGCACTCAACCTCGATCGATTCATCGACGTAATCGCGGAAATCAACCCGGCCATCGCGATCAAGACGAACCAGTGTGATCGCCTCCTCGACCAGACCACGCAGCGCAACCCGCTGCACCCGCGGCGGCCGCACGCGGGCAAAGTCCAGCAAACTCTCGCCCAGCCGCTCCAGCCGCTGCACGACCCGCAGCATGAGCGCAGCCTCCGCGGGTTTGAGCTGCGCATCAGGATTCTGATTCACGCGTTCAACAAGACCCTTGAGCACAGTCAGCGGCGTGTTCAATTCATGCGCGATACCAGCGCTCATCATCCCCAGGCTCGCAAGACGGTCGGCGTCAGCAAGATTCCGCTGCGCCGTCTCCAGCAAGTGGTTCTTGCGGGTCAGATCGCTCGCGACGGATTCGAGCTGGCCGATCGCCTCGGCGAGGGCCGACTCCTGCCGCCGCAGCTTTGCAACCGATTCGTTGCGCGACCGCATGATCTCGCCAAGCTCGTCCGATGGGATCGCCCCCTCCGGCACGAGTTCCTCCTCACGCCGGCCTTCCTGCACAGCCTGGTCCGCGGCGAGCATGCGGCGAATCGGGCGGTAGACGTTCTCAGGAAGCACGAAAACCTCGAGCGCGATCGCGACCAGCGCGTAGACGCCCAGCAGCGAGACCATCAGCAGCGCATACAGCAGCCAGACCGCATCGCGCGCCTCCTGAATACGGACCGCGAGCAGGTAATACCGCTCCGGCCGCGCGCCAACGCCGGCTTCATAAAGAACCGCCCCCGGCCCGAGCACGCTGGTCGACACGCGAACCGCCTCACCCGCGTTGGCGACCGCCGAGACAGCCTCGATCGGATCGAGCCGCAACTCACTCGCGGTGCCCGCCCGACCCCGGACATCGGACCCGCGGCCGGGAAACTCGAACTCGGGGCCCAGATCCGCCGCGGCACGCCCACCCGATACGGGGCGGGCGGCATCTCGACGCGAAACGAGCGTCTCGAGCATGAGCTTGGCCTGATCGACCTCAGCGCTCAGAACGACGCGGCGGACGGCCGGCTGCAACGCAAGACCGAGGATGATCGCGAGCGTCAGCGAGAACGCGGTGTGCAGGACGATCAGCTTCTTGCGGATCCGCATGCCCGCGAGGAAGCCACGCCCGTCCCGCCGCGGCAGCGGGATCAGCGACCGCTTCGGCGCGACCGGCGGCTCCGGCGGCCGGCTGGGCGAGCGGTCGGGCTGGGGTTGTGCGGCTGGTTCGTCCATGGGCGTGGGCAAGGCACGGGAGGCCGCGCGGGGGCCGCGGCGGGAAACCCTATAGTCGCCGCGTGCCAGACCGATCCGACTATTCGCGGCGTGATTTTCCTCCCGGACGGGGTCCTGCAAGAGGACCCTACGGCGGCCCGCCCCGGCGTGAGCGTCGACCGTACCCGGCCGCGGGCGGCGGACCGTACCCGCCGCGGGAGGCCCGACGCGACGGTCCCGGCAACCCCGGGCTGGGCGACCTCGCCGGCCAGCCGCGGACGGTCGTAACCCGCCGGCTGGTCGAGGAGGTCGAACGCTTCCCCGAGTTGCGGGTCTCGCCGCTCTCCACGCAGGACATGGCCCCGCTCGACGCGGCCTTCTCCCACGCGATCTACGACGCCGCCGTACGCCGCTGGCTCACGATCAATCACCTGCTCAGCTCAGTATCAAATGTCGACCGCCGTCGGCTCGAGCCAACTGTGCACGCCGCGCTCCTCTGCGGTGCTGCGCAGATCCTCTTCATGGACCGCGTCCCGGCGTACGCCGCGATCAACGAGGCGGTTGAGCTGGTCAAGCGCGTCGCCTCACGCGGCGCGGCGGGTCTGGTGAACGCCGCGCTGCGGCGGGTCGCCGAGCACATCGCGCCCGACCAGGGTGCTCCAGCCCAGGGCGATCCCGCCACAACCGCCCCCGGCGGGCTCCTGCCCCAGGATGCCATCCCCCTCGACGACGGCCGGATGCTGCGGCTCACACGCCCACTGCTCCCGG